>NZ_JBIRPZ010000009.1:0-459585 GCF_044332925.1 Streptomyces sp. NPDC021212 | reverse complement strand
GGGTCCGCATAACCCAGCACCGTCGCGGCATGACCACGCACCAGATCCAGCAGCTCCGCCCGGCACTCCGCCTCGCCCAGCCCCGACAACCGCTGGCGGAGTCCGTCCGGCCCTGCGGCCTGAGCCGCCGGGGCAGCAGCGGATCGACGCGGCACGGGCACGGGCACGAGCGCGCGGAACGGCACCGGCAGAGTGCCGTCGGTGGCCCGGGCATGAAGGGTCCTCGTGTCCAACGCAGCCGCGACCAGGACGGCTTCGTCCACCCGCTGAGCGGTGTCGAGCAGTGCCAGTCCGTCCCTGGTGGACATCGCGGTGAGGCCGGAACGGGCGACCCGGGCGAGGTCGGCCGTGTCCAGGTGCCCGGTCATCCCGCTGGCCTCCGCCCACAGTCCCCACGCCAGGGACTGGCCGCTCAGGCCGTTGGCCCGCCGGTATTGGGCCAGTGCGTCGAGGAAGGCGTTGGCGGCCGCGTAGTTGCCCTGCCCGGCGGTACCGAGGGTTCCGGCGACGGAGGAGAAGAGCACGAAGTGGGTCAGACCGAGAGGAGCGGTCAGCTCGTGGAGGTTGAGTGCGGCGTCGACCTTGGGACGGAGCACCGTGTCGATGCGCTCGGGGGTGAGGGAGGTGAGGGCGGCGTCGTCGAGGACGCCGGCGGTGTGAACGACACCTGCCAGAGGGTGCTCGGCCGGAACGGTGTCCAGCAGCCCGGCCAGCGCATCCCGGTCGGCCGCGTCACAGGCCACGACGGTGACGTCCGCGCCCAAAGCGGTGAGCTCGGCCGCCAGCTCCGCCGCACCGGGCGCCTCCGGCCCCCGCCTGCTGGCGAGCAGCAGATGACGGACACCATGCTCGGCGACCAGGTGACGGGCGACAAGCCCACCCAGCGTCCCGGTCCCGCCGGTGATCAACACCGTACCGTCAGCACCCCAGGTATCGGGTATCTCCGGCGCATCGGCGGTGGGAACCGCGACGGAGCCAAGACGAGGCACCTTCACCCGGCCACCCCGCAGCGCCAGTTGCGGCTCATCGAAAACCGCGGTCGCCGCGCCGAGAACAGCCCGGGACTCGTCCCAGTCATCGACGTCGATCAGCGAGAACCTGCCAGGGTGCTCGGCCAGCGCCGAAAGAACCAGCCCCCGGACCGACGCACCCACCAGGTCGGTCACCTCCTCCCCGGCCGAAACCGCCACCGCACCACGCGTCACCACCACCAGGCGCGACCCGTCGAAACGGTCGTCCGACAACCACGACTGCAGCAGTTCCAGCGCGCGACCGGTCGAGGCCCGCACAGCGTCCGCGAGGGATGCCGCGTCCGTGAGTGGATCCGTCGCGAAAGGCGCGAGTACGACCTTGGGTACCGCGGCTCCGCCGTCGACTGCCGCGATCAGCGCCGCCAGGTCCGGATAGCTGGAGCAGGGGGCCGCCGCACGGTTCAGGGCGTCGGCCGCACCGAGCGGATCGGCACCAAGCACCGCCCAGTCAGCGGGGGTTCGCCCCGGTCCGGACTCCGCATCCGGGCCGACGAGAGCAGATATCCACGTCGTGTGGAACAGAGAGTCCCGGTACGAGACGGACGCCGGGCTCAGCAGATCGGACGAAAGTTCCCGCAGCGTCAGTGAGCGGGCTGAGGCGACCGGGCGACCGGTGGCGTCGGCGAGGGTCACCGACAGGGCGTCGTTGCCGGACGGCGCGAGGCGCAGCCGTACCGCTTCGGCACCTGACGCGTGCAGGGAGACGCCGTTCCAGGCGAACGGAAGCCGGACGCCGTCGTCGGCCGGTTGGGGTTCCCGGAGATCCATGGCGTGCAGGGCGGCGTCGAGAAGGGCGGGGTGGAGGCCGTAGCGGGCGGCTTCCTTCCGGTGGTCCGGGGGGAGCGCCGCTTCGGCGAAGATCTCGTCACCGCGTGACCACGCGGCGCTCAGCCCGCGGAAGGCCGGGCCGTAGCCGTAGCCGCGTGTCGCCAGCCGTTCGTGGAGGCCGTTCAGTGGAATGGGGACGGCGCCTTCGGGGGGCCAGGTCGTGAGGCCCGGCGGGGCCTCCTCCGGTTCGTCGGCGAGCATCCCGCTCGCGTTGAGGACCCAGTGGTCCCGGCCTGAGGAGTGCTGGTCCGAGGAGTACACCTCGATCGTGCGGCGGCCCGCGCTACCGGGCTCCCCCACCTTCACCTGGACCCTGATGCTCCCCTCTTCGGGCAGCACGAGCGGAGCCAGCAGCGTCAGGTCCTCGACCCGCCCGCAGCCGGCTTGGTCCCCGGCCCGGACGGCCAGTTCGAGGAACGCGGTGCCGGGCAGCAGCACCGAACCGGTGATCCGGTGGTCGGCCAGCCAGGGGTGTGTCCGTACCGACAACTTGCCGGTGAAGAGGAGTCCGTCCTCGCCGGCCACCGTCGTCATGGCGCTCAGCAGCGGATGGCCGGGGGACGCCAGTCCGGCCGTCCTCATGACGCTGCTGCCCGTAACGGAATCCAGCCAGAAGTTCTCCCGCTGGAACGGGTACGTCGGCAGCTCGACGGTCCGCACGGACAAGCCTGCGAAGAGCGACGCCCAGTCCACCGGCAGTCCGTGTCCGTGCGCTTCGGCCAGTGCCGTCAACGCGGCGGACGGATCACTGCGGCCACGTCGCAGAACCGGTGCCGCGAGCACCGGGCCGGGGGTCTCCAGGCAGTCGCTGACCATTGCGGAGAGGGTGCCGTCGGGCCCCAACTCCAGGAACGCGGTGACGCCTTCGGACTCCAGGGCGCGGATGCCGTCATGGAAGCGAACCTCCTGCCGGACGTGGCGCACCCAGTAGTCCGCAGCACACAGTTCGCCCTGTTCGGCGGGGTGGCCCGTCACATTGGAGACCACGGGAATGGCAGGCTCGGCGAAGGAAAGCGTTTCGAGTACGGCGCGGAACCGGTCCAACATGGGTTCCATACGGGGCGAGTGGAAGGCGTGGCTCACCTTGAGGCGGCGCGTCTTGCGGCCCTGCGCGCGCCAGTGCGCGGCCATCGCGAGGACGGCCTCCTCATCGCCGGAGATCACGGTCGAGGTCGGACCGTTGAGGGCGGCCACGCCGACAACGTCCTCAAGTCCCGCCAGGGACAGCCGCACTTCCTCCTCGTTCGCCTGCAGGCCCACCATCGCTCCGCCGGAGGGCAACGCCTGCATCAGTCGACCGCGGGCGGCCACCAGAGTCGCGGCGTCGGCGAGGGACAGCACGCCGGAGACGTGGGCGGCCACGACTTCGCCCACGGAATGCCCGATGAGGAAGTCGGGCCGCAGCCCCCAGGACTCGACGAGGCGGAACAGCGCCACCTCGACGGCGAACAACGCGGCCTGGGTGAAGGCGGTCTGGTCGAGCAGCGACGCGTCGTCGGAGTCCTCCTCCGCGAACAGCACCTGAAGAAGAGGCCGGTCCAGATGCCGGTCGAGATGGGCGCACACCTCGTCCAGGGCCTCGGCGAACACGGGGAAGATGCCGTACAGCTCCCGCCCCATGCCGAGCCTTTGCGAGCCCTGGCCGGAGAACAGGAACGCCGACCGCACTCCCGTTCCGGCCGTTCCCTGGACCAGACCGGGGGCGGTACGGCCCTCGGCCAGTGCGTCGAGCGCGGTGAGGAATCCTTCAGATTCCTCGGCCACGACCACGGCCCGGTGGTCCAGGGTGGTCCGGGTGGTCGCCAGCGACCACCCGATGTCGTGTATGCCGCCCGCCTCGGCGGCGGCATGGGCGCGCAGGTTTCGTGCCTGTGCCCGCAGCGCGGCGTCGCTCCGCGCGGACAGCACCCACGGCACCAACGGCAGCAGCCTGGCCTGTTCGACGCCGCTCTCGCCGCCGGTCCTGCCGGTGGTGTCGGTGTGCTCGGGCTCGTCCGGCGCGGGTGCCTGCTCGATGATCATGTGGGCGTTGGTGCCGCTGCCGCCGAACGCCGAGACACCCGCCCGCCGGGGACGGCTGTTGTCCGGCCACGGCATCGCCTCGGTGAGCAGTTCCACCGAGGCGGCGGACCAGTCCACATGGCGGGAGGGCTGCTCCACGTGCAGCGTGCGCGGGAGGAGGCCGTGCCGGATGGCATGGACCATCTTGATGACTCCGCCGACTCCGGCCGCGGACTGTGCGTGGCCGATGTTGGACTTCAGCGAACCCAGCCACAGCGGACGGTCCGCCGGACGCTCCTGCCCGTAGGTGGCGATCAGCGCCTGGGCCTCGATCGGGTCGCCCAGGGTGGTGCCGGTGCCGTGGGCCTCGACGGCGTCGATGTCGGCGGGCGTCAGGGAGGCGTTCGCCAGGGCCTGCTGGATGACGCGTTGCTGCGAGGGACCGTTGGGCGCGGTGAGGCCGTTGCTGGCGCCGTCCTGGTTGACGGAACTGCCGCGGATGACGGCCAGTACAGGGTGTCCGTTGCGCCGCGCATCGGACAGTCGTTCGAGAAGGAGTACGCCGGCGCCCTCGGCCCAGCCGGTGCCGTCGGCGGCGTCGGAGAAGGACTTGCACCGTCCGTCGGGGGACAGTCCCCGCTGCCGGCTGAACTCGGTGAAGGCGGTCGGCCGCGCCATGACGGTAACCCCGCCGGCCAGCGCCATCGAGGACTCGCCGGTGCGCAGTGACTGGCAGGCCAGATGGAGAGCCACCAGCGAGGACGAGCACATGGTGTCCACCGTCATCGCCGGCCCTTCCAGGCCGAACATATAGGCGATCCGGCCTGCGGCCACGGCGGCCGAGCCGCCGAACAGCTGCTGGCCCTCGACATCCTGCGACACATGGTCGATGCCCTCGCCGTAGCCGGGGTGCGCGGTGCCGATGAACACCCCGGCCTGGCTGCCCTTCAGCGTGGCGGGGTCGATGAGCGCCCGTTCGAGGGTCTCCCACGACATTTCGAGGAGCAGCCGCTGCTGCGGATCCATGGCCAGGGCCTCCCGCGGGGAGATCCGGAAGAACGCCGGATCGAAGGCCGCCGCGTCGTCGAGGAAGCCGCCCCGCCGGGTGTAGGAGGTGCCGGGCCGGTCCGGGTCGGGGTCATACAGGCTTTCGATGTCCCAGCCACGGTCGGTGGGGAAGTCCGTGGTCGCGTCCCGGCCCTCGGCCACCAGCCGCCACAGGTCCTCCGGAGTGCGCACTCCGCCCGGGTACCGGCAGGTCATCGCGACGATGGCGATCGGTTCGTCGTCCCCGGCGGTGGTCACCGACACGGGCACGGCGGTGTCACCGCGGGTTCCGGCGAGCAACTCCCCCAGATGACCGACGAGTAGGGCCGGGGTGGGGTGGTCGAAAACGACCGCAGTGGGCAGCCGTAGTCCGGTCGATGCGTTCAACCGGCCGCGGAACTCGACGGCGATCAGCGAGTCGAACCCGAGTTCACGGAAGGAGCGACGGGCATCGACGGTGTCGTCCGTGGAGTGACCGAGCACTGCGGCGACCTCGGTCCGCACCAGGTCGAGCAGGATCCGCTCCCGTTCGAGCGCGGGCAGTCCGGCCAGCCGCGTGGCGAGCGCCGGCGCGCTCTGGTCGAGTGCGGGCCGGCTGTCGGCGGCCCGCAGCGCCTCCCGCACCTCCGGCAGATCACCGATCAGCGGGCTGGGCCGGTTCGATGTGAAGCCGGGTACAAAGCGTGCCCAGTCGACATCGGCGACGGCTATCGACGTCTCACCGAATTCGACGGCCTGCACGAGTGCCGCGACGGCCAGCTCCGGGTCCATTGCGATGATGCCCCGTCGGCGCAGCCGCTCCTTGAACCCTTCCTCGGCGGCCATCCCGGCCCCGCCCCAGGCGCCCCAGGCCACCGAGGTCGCGGTCCGGCCGAGAGAGGACCGCCGCTGGGCCAGGGCGTCCAGGTAGGCGTTGGCCGCGGCGTAGGCTGCCTGCCCGCCGCTGCCCCACACGCCGGCGTTGGAGGAGAAGAGAACGAAGGCGTCCAGCTTCCGGTCGCGGAGCAGGTCGTCCAGGTGCGCCGCGCCGGCCACCTTGCCCGCCAGCACCTCGGCCAGTTCCTCCGGGCCAGTGCTGTCCAGTGGAGCGGTGGTGACCACACCGGCGGCATGCACCACGGCGGTCAGCGGCAGTTCGTCGGGTACGCCGTCGAGCAGCCGGGTCAGGGCGTCACGGTTCGCCACGTCGCAGGCGGCGATCGTGACCCGGGCGCCGGCTTCCGTCAGTTCGGCCGCCAGCTCTTCGGCTCCCTCGGCGGCGATGCCCCGACGGCTGGTCAGCAGCAGGTGCTCGGCGCCGTTGCGGGCCAGCCAGCGAGCCATGTGAGCGCCCGCGCCACCGGTACCTCCGGTGACCAGCACGGTACCCCGGGGCGTCCAGTCCCGCTCTCGGCTGCCCGACACCGGCGCGTGCGACAGCCTCCGCGCGAACAGTCCCGAGGCCCGCACCGCGAGCTGGTCCTCACCGCCCGGGTTTTCGCCGTCCCGGCCCTGGGCTCCCTGTCCGGCGATGCCCTCGCCCGAGACCACGGCCACCAGCCGGTTCAGCACCCGCTCGTCCACGGTTTCGGGCAGGTCGACCAGGCCGCCCCAGCGCCGCGGATGTTCCAGGGCAGCCACCAGGCCCAGCCCCCACGCCATGGCCTGCGCGGGACTGCCCAGACGGTCGGAACGGCCGACCGACACCGCACCCCGGGTGGCGCACCACAACGGGGCCTGAACCTCCGCGTCCCCCAGTGCCCGTACCAGCGCCGTACTGAGCGCCAGGCCCATGGGAAGGGCCGCGTGCTCCGGATGCGGCCGCTCGTCCAGCGCCAGCAGCGACAGCACGCCGGTGATCTCGCCCGCTCCGGCGAGAGCCTCTCGGACCTGCTCGGCGAGCGCGTCGTGCCGGGGATCGTCGGCTCGCAGGACGATCACGGTCGCGCCGCGGTCGCGAAGCCCGCGCAGCACCTGGGAGACGTACGTGTCCTCGTGGGGCACCGCCACCAGCCAGACCCCGTCGAGGGTTGCCGCCGTCACCGGAGCGGCGGCCCCGGGAAGCGGCTGCCAGGTCACCCGGTAACGCCAGTCGTCCAGCGTGGACCGCACCCGGTGCCGTTGCCGCCACGAGGACAGTGCCGGGAGAAACAGTTCCAGCGACGCGCCGTCGTCGAGGTTGAGCAGCTCGGCCAGCTCCCGGGGATCCTCGCTGTCGACCGCCTCCCAGAAGCGTGAGTTCGCGGCGTCGAGGGGTTCGCGGACACTCCGCGAACCCGCGGACGTGGTGATCCAGTACCGACTGTGCTGGAAAGGGTAGGTGGGGAGGTCGGTGCGGCTCGCTCCGGGGAAGAGCGTGGACCAGTCAGGGGTCAGCCCCCGGGCGACGAGCTCGGCGAGCGAGAGCCGGAAACGACGCAGACCTCCGTGATCACGCCGGAGTGACCCGGCGACAGCCGCCTGGATTCCGGCGGCTTCCAGGGTTTCCTGAATCGCGCCGACCAGCACGGGATGCGGGCTCACCTCGATGAGGAAGCGGTGTCCCTCTTCGGCCAGGGTGCGGGTCGCCGCTTCGAACTCGACGGTCCGGCGCAGGTTCTGGAACCAGTAGTCGGCGTCCATCGCGGCGGTGTCCAGCCACTGGCCGGTGACCGATGACAGCATCGGGATACGGCCGGTACGCGGGCGGATCGGCGCCAGGTCGTCCAGCAGCCGCTGGTGGATCATCTCCACGTGTGCTGAGTGAGAGGCGTAGTCGACCGGCAGAGTGCGGCTGCGGACCTCTCGGGTCCGCAACCACTCGCGGAACTCCCCCAGCGCGTCGGTATCGCCGGCGACCACGACGGATTCGGCCCCGTTGACGGTGGCGAGCGAGATCCTGCCTTCCCAGGCGCGCAGCCACTCCTCGGCCTGTTCCCGGGCAGCGGCGACCGACAGCATGCCGCCGTGTCCGGCGAGCACATCGGAGATGGCCCGACTCCGCAGCGACACCACCCGCGCGCCGTCTTCCAGCGTCAGCCCACCAGCCACGCAAGCGGCCGCGATCTCACCCTGCGAGTGTCCCACCACGGCCGAAGGCTCAACGCCATGAGCACGCCACAGGTCGGCAAGCGACACCATGATCGCCCACAGCACCGGCTGGACCACATCCACACGGTCCATCGACGGGGCGCCCTCGGCCCTCTGGAGGACGGCCCGCAACGACCAGTCCACGAACGGGACCAAAGCCTGCTCACAGTCGGCCATCCGGGCGGCGAACACCTCGGAGGAGGCCAGGAGTTCCCCGGCCATGCCGACCCACTGCGAGCCCTGGCCAGGGAAGACGAAGACGGTCTCGCCGTCGATGTCGGCAACGCCCTCGACCACCCCGGTGTCCGCCGAACCCGCCGCGACCGCGGCCAGCGCCTGACTGAACTGCTCGTGGTCCGCCGCGAGCACGACCGTACGGTGCTCGAACGCCGACCGGGTCGACACCAGGGACCACCCGATGTCGGCGAGACCGGCGCCGGGCCGGTCGGCCAGGTGCGACCGCAGCCGCGCCGCCTGCTCGCGCACCGCTTCCCGTGACTTGCCCGACAGCAGCCAGGGCACCGGCTGCCCCGGAGCCGGCACGGCCTCGTCCGGCGCCGTGGGTGACGGCCCCGCGACCGCGGTCACCTCCGCCGGGGGCTCCTCGATGACGACGTGAGCGTTGGTGCCGCTGATCCCGAAGGACGAGACCGCCGCCCTGCGAGGGTGGTCGGCCTCGGGCCACGGAACTGCCTCGGTGAGCAGCCGGACCTCGCCGGACGACCAGTCCACGTGCGGTGACGGCGCGTCGACATGCAGGGTCTGCGGCATGGTCGCGTGCCGGACCGCCATCACCGCCTTGATGACTCCGCCCACTCCGGCCGCGGACTGTGTGTGGCCGATGTTGGACTTCAGCGAACCCAGCCACAGCGGACGGTCCGCCGGACGCTCCTGCCCGTAGGTCGCGATCAACGCCTGAGCCTCGATCGGATCGCCCAAGGTGGTACCAGTGCCGTGGGCCTCGACCAGGTCGACGTCGGCGGCAGACAGCCCTGCGTCCGCCAGGGCCTCACGAATCACCCGCTCCTGCGCGAGCCCGTTCGGTGCCGTCAGGCCGTTCGAGGCACCGTCCTGGTTGATCGCCGAACCCCGTACCACCGCCAGCACCGGATGTCCGTTGCGCCGAGCGTCGGAGAGCCGCTCCAGCACCAGCATGCCGACGCCTTCGGCCCAGCCGGTGCCGTCCGCTCCGGCGGCGAACGCCTTGCAGCGCCCGTCCGGCGCCAGTCCGCTCTGCCTGCTGAACTCCAGGAATATTCCGGGGCTGGACATGACGGTGACACCGCCGGCCAGCGCGAGGGAGCACTGCCCCTGCCGGAGAGCCTGGGCGGCCATGTGTACGGAGACCAGCGATGACGAGCACGCCGTGTCCACGGTGACTGCGGGCCCCTCCAGCCCCAGGCTGTAGGCCAGCCTCCCGGACAGTACGCTCGTCAGGCTCCCGGTCAGCAGAAAGCCCTCATAGCCGTCCGCACCCTCATCGAGGCGCGGCCCATACTCCTGGGCCATGGCCCCGACGAAGACCCCGGCCTTGCTACCCTGCAGAGACAGCGGGTCGATGCCTGCCCGTTCCACAGCCTCCCAGGAGGTCTCCAGCAGCAGGCGCTGCTGCGGGTCCATGGCGGACGCCTCGCGCGGGCTGATGCCGAAGAACCCGGCGTCGAAGGCACCGGCCTCGTACAGAAACCCGCCCTCACGGGTGCTGCTGGTGCCGGGCCGCTGCTGGTCCGGGTCGTAGATGGCCTCTACGTCCCAGCCACGGTCCGCAGGGAAACCGGAGATCGCGTCGCCCCCGGCTGTCACCAGCCGCCACAAGTCCTCCGGCGAGGCGACTTCTCCGGGGTACCTGCACCCCATGCCCACGATGGCGATCGGCTCATCGGCGGCGCCCGTCGGCGCCGCGTCGTGCGCGCCTTCCATTGGGCCGTCCGCCTCGGCCGACAGATGACGGGCGAGCCGTTGCGGCGTTGGGTGGTTGAACAGCACCGTGCTTGGCAGGGATGAGCCGGTGGCGGAACTCAGCCGGTTCCGGAGCTCGACGGACATGACCGAGTCGAAGCCGAGCTGCTTGAAGGTCAGTTTCGGATCGACACTGTCCGGCGTCGCCTCACCGAGCACGACGGCCGCGTGGGCGCGCACCAGAGCCAGCAGGTCCGTCGGCCCGTGGCCGCCACGGGCGACGGCCTGGTCCGCAGCCCGGCCGGGCGCTTGCTCGGTCGCCGGGTCCGGCTGCGGGACCGGCGGCTCCTCCCGCGCAGAGGAACCGCTGATCCAGTAGCGCTCGCGTTGGAAGGGGTAGGTGGGGAGGTCCGTGTGGCGCGCGTCGGGATAGAGGGCGTGCCAGTGTGGGGTGAGGCCACGGGTGACGAGTTCGGCAAGAGCGAGTTGGAAACGCCGAAGGTGTCCACGGCCACGCCGAAGGCTCCCGACGGCGACAGCGGAAGTGTCCGTGGCGTCGAACGTCTCCTCGATCGCCGTGGTGACCACCGGGTGCGGGCTGACCTCGACGAAGAAACGATGCCCTTCATCCAGGAGGGTGCGGGTGGCTGCTTCGAACTCCACGGTCTGGCGCAGGTTCTGGTACCAGTACTCGGCGTCCATCGTGGTGGTGTCCAGCCAGGTGCCGGTGACCGTGGACAGCACGGGAACGCGTGCGGCACGCGGGCGGATCACGGCGAGGTCGGCCAGGAGCCGTTCATGGATTGCTTCGACGTGATGTGTGTGCGAGGCATAGTCCACCGGAACACGACGAACCCTCGTCCCGCCCGCCTCACAAGCCGCGACCAGCTCATCGAGCGCATCAGGATTCCCCGCCACCACCACCGACCGCGGACCATTGACCGCGGCGACCGAGACCCGCCCCTCCCAGGGACCGATCAAAGCCACGGCCTCCTCACGGGACGCCCCCACCGACACCATCCCGCCCCGCCCGGCAAGAAGATCGGCGATCGCGCGGCTGCGCAGCGCCACCACCCGTGCCGCGTCCTCCAGGCTCAGGGCTCCCGCCACACACGCCGCGGCGATCTCACCCTGCGAATGACCCAGCACCGCGTCCGGTTCCACGCCATGGGCCCGCCACAGTTCCGCGAGGGAGACCATGACCGCCCACAGCACCGGCTGGACCACATCCACACGCTCCAGCGACGCGGCGCCTTCCGCTTCGCGCAGGACGTCGTCCAAAGACCAGTCCACGAACGGCTCCAGAGCCTGCGCACAGGCAGCCATGTGTCCGGCGAAGACCTCCGAACTCTCCAGGAGCTCCACCGCCATGCCCGCCCACTGCGACCCCTGACCAGGAAAGACGAACACCGTCTTGCCTTCGAGGTCGGCGACGCCCTCGACCACCCCGGCGTCCACAGAGCCCGCCGCCAGCGCGCTGAGCGCCTGGCGGTAACCGCCACCGTCGGCAACGACAACAGCACGATGAGAGAACGCCGAACGCGCCGTGGCCAAGGACCAGCCGACATCCACAGGACGGAAACCGGCCCCGCCCTCCAGATGCGACAGCAACCGCGCTGCCTGATCCCGCACCGCCGGCGCCGACCTACCCGACAGCAGCCACGGCAGCGGGCCCTCTCGGTCCTTCGGCGTGTCCTCGGGAGCGGAAGTCCGCCTCGCTGCCACGGGAGGTTCTTCGACTACGACATGAGCGTTGGTACCGCCCATTCCGAACGCGCTCAGACCGGCGGTCAACGGCCGGTCAGCAGACGGCCACGGCGTGAGATTGTCGTGCACCCGCAGATTCAGCGCGTCCAGCGGAATGCGCGGATTGGCCGTGGCGAAGTTGAGACTGGCCGGGAGTTCCCGGTGCCTGATGGACAACACGACCTTGAGCAAGCCTGCGACGCCGGCGGCGGCCTCCAGGTGGCCGATGTTGGTCTTCGCCGATCCCACCCGCAGGGGGTCGCCCGCGGAACGGGCGCTCCCGACCACCGCGGCGAGTGCCTCGGCTTCGACCGGGTCTCCGACAGGGGTCCCGGTTCCGTGCAGTTCGACGTATTGGACATCGGCCGGGTCCACGCCGGCACGCCGGTACGCGTCGCGCAGCACGGCCTCCTGCGCCTGGGCGCTTGGCGTGGTCAGGTTCTCACCGGGACCGTCGTTGTTGACGGCGCTGCCACGGATGACACAGTAGATCGGATCCTGGTCCGCGATCGCAGTCGCCAGTGGCTTGAGGACGACCACACCGCCGCCCTCACCCCGCACATAGCCGTTGGCCCGGGCGTCGAAGGTGAAGCAGCGGCCATCGGGGGAGAGTCCGCCGAACTTCGCCATGCCGATGGTGCTCTCCGGAACGAGGTTGAGATTCACCCCGCCTGCCAGCGCGAGCGTGGACTCCCCCCGGCGCAGGCTCTCGCAGGCCAGATGGACGGAGACCAGTGACGACGATTGCCCGGAGTCCACCACCAGGCTCGGCCCCTGCAGACCGAAGGCGTACGACACCCGGTTGGCGATGATGCTGCGGTGCGTCCCCGTCACCGTGTGGTGGGTCACCGCTTCTCGGCCACGCGCACTCATCAAGGACGCATAGTCGTCCCAGATCGCGCCGACGAAGACACCCGTAGCGGTGTGGCGAAGGCGCTCCGGGACGATTCTTGCGTCCTCCAGCGCCTCCCAGCTCAGCTCCAGGACCAGCCGTTGCTGTGGATCCATGGAGACCGCTTCCCGGGACGATATCCCGAAGAAGCCGGGGTCGAACTGGTCGACGCCGTCGATGAACCCGCCCCGAAGGGTATTCACCGTCCCGGGCGTGGACGCCTCCCTGTCGAAGAGAGAGGCCGCGTCCCACCGCTCGGGCGGCACCTCAGTAATACCGCTCTCGCCATTCCGCAGGAGTTCCCAGAACTCCCGAGGGTTGGCCGCTCGTGGCAGCCGGCAAGAAATACCGATAATGGCTATGGCATCCTGACCGATTACCGCTTCGGACGCGAATTCACTCGAACCAGTCATTCAGCTACACCCATTCCGCCCGGCCTCCAGATCTGCGCAGCGAACTCAAGCTACTTCCGGATTCCCCCTCCTTTCAACCCCTTCCCCCCCCTTGCGGCCCCCCTATTGTTTTTCCAAGGAGATCCGGGTGCGGCGGAAACCTTCGTCACCCACAAGGAGTTCGACGACGAAGGCGGATTCGTCGAGCCGCCGGTTCAGCCACTCAGCGGCGTACTGCCGACGGCGGGCGTTCGGTCTGGTCACCGAGGGTTGTGATCACCTGCGGAGACGCTCTCCTGCCGCGTGCGCGGGCTGCTGTGCCGGTGGGGTGCAGGAGGAGGCGGTGAGGGCCCAGGTCCGTGCGGATCCGTGTGGGCTTGATCAAGCTGGTCGTGTCGCACGGCGTCGCTGACGCTGTGCGCGGTCGGCTGGGGCTGGAGCGTGTGCGCGGCCTGCCCTGGGGCCGACGGCTTGGCCGGTCCGCCGGCATCCGCGGTGGTTCCTGCACGGCACTCCGGCCCTGCTCGCCCACGCCTTCCTCGTCGCCATGGCCTCAGTGGCAGCCGCAGGGGGTAATGATGCAGTTAGGGGTTGCCCTACCAGCAAGGTGCCGAACAGACTTGAGTCCCCGAATAGCGATCGGGGAGATTCCTTGAGGGTGTCATTACGTATCGAGCCGGCAAGATTCGAAGGGAATGATGTTGTTCGACTCGCTTCGAGTATCGGGCAGATCGTCCCAAGTGATTCGCCTGCCTGGCCGACGACTTGCCGACGCCGTGAATTCCCTTACCCTGGTGGCCCCTTCGGCAAAGTCTGAAGATGGCGTCGCCGGTGTTGTCGGAGCGTAAGAAGACCTGGGCCGAGCTGTTCGAACTGCCCCAGCCGGGACACGTCTTGGTTTCCGCCCGCAAGCCGCGATGGGCGGCATCATACGCAACACGACCGGATTCCCATCCTCTGCTTGTTGCCTGCTCGCCGGCCGGGGCCATTGCCTGAAACCGAATTGACCCTTCCTTGGAATCGCCTTTCGGAATGCCCGGTTGCGGACATGGTGCAGAGGCTCGCGGCGCCGGCGCGGGACCTACGTCATGTGTGGCCCCTCGACGTCGCCTCGCGGAAGGAGCTTCAAACCGCCTCATGCCGTTTTAGCCGTGTGAATCGTTGCCGAAGTGTGGTGAAGCAGACAGATGACATCGAAAGGTGAAGGCAGGGATCCATGTCCGGAAAATTGATTTTCGTCGCGGGCGACAACCTGTCCAGCAGGTCGGAGTGCTCGAATCTGGTCGCTTTGTCGCAGTTGGGCGGCTTACTCGACGGGGAGCCGCTGTCCGGCCCGCTGCCGGTGGTCGTGCCGGGTCAGGGGGTCGAGGCGTACGAGCGGGAGATGATCCGCGCCACGCTGCGCCGGCGTGGGCTGCCGGAGTCGATGCTGGCGGACGCGCCGTTGCCGGTGCCGCTGCCCTACGACGAGGTGCACAAGCGCAATCCGGACAACGTCCTGATCGCCGGGCTGCACCGGGTCGAGGACGACCTGTTCCGGGCCACGCTGCGGATTTCCGACCGGCAGGAGCTGGTCCTGGACCACAGCACCGGCTCCCATATCACGGGCATGTTGATCACGGAGGCGGTGCGGCAAGTCACGCTCGCCGTGGGAGAAAGGTATCTGCTGGCGTCGTCCGGCCGGTCCCGGTTCCTCCTCAACTCCCTTGAGACGAAGTTCCACAAGTTCCTGCTGCCGCTGCCGACCCAGCTGGAGTGCGCGGTGGAGGACCTCCGCCGCAAGGGCCCGACCCAGCTCCGGTTCCGATGCCGGTGCGATCTGATCCAGGCGGGAACACTGGCCGCCTCGGGCTCGATGGACGTGACGGTGATGGACGAGGAGCGGGCCGACCGGATCGAGGCCGACACCATCCGGGAGACGACGCGCGCCCTGGCCGAACTCCACCGGGAGGCCGAGGACAGGGCGGCGCAGCCGGCCCTCAGCGGGGTGGCGGCGCCCTCTTCCAGCCGTCAGCCGGCCGCACGCCCATCGGTCGGCTGACCACCGTCTCCTGGAGGCTTTCATGCAGTGGTTACTTCGTAAATATCCCCTTTTCATGCTCGGTATCTGCTTGGCCGCGATCGGCACCGCCGTAGTCCGTGGCCTGCTCGACTTCTCCGCCCCGTGGCAGCGGGTGGCGGTGGCCCTCGCCGGCATGCATCTGCTGTGGCTGCTGCTGGAGGCTTGGACGACCGTCCGCAGCTCGACGTCGACGGAGACGGCCACCGACCGCGGCACGGTCTACGTGTACGCCACCGCCCGCGCGGCCACCCTCATCGGGGCCTGCCTGCCGGTGGCCGATGACCGGACGTACCACCCGTGGATGCCGGCGTTACCCGTGCTCTTCGCGGCGGCGGTCGGCTTCCGGCTGTGGGGGATCCACACGCTCGGGCGGTTCTACTCGCACCGGGTCCGGGTGCTCGGCGACCACCAGGTCGTCCGGACCGGCCCCTACCGGTGGGTGCGCCACCCCGCCTATCTCGGGATGGCCGTCTCCCACATCGTCTTCGTGCTGTTCTTCCTCAACACCTACAGCGTCGCCGCCCTGATGGTCCTGCTCACGACGCTGGTCGTGCGCATCCTCGTCGAGGAGCGGACCCTGCTGACGCTTCCCGGCTACTCCGACTATGCGGCGACCCACCGCCGTGTCATCCCCTGGGTTTGGTGAAAGGTCCGATGAACCTCCTCCGCGCACTGCGCATCCCGACACCCCCTTCGAAGGCCAGGAGGCGGCCGGTCCTGCGCGGGCGGGCGCTGCTGAACGAGGCGGACGTCGGCCCGAAGTTCGCCCGGCAGGCACGGATGGCGGCGGCCGGCCTGCCGGTCCCCCGCTTCTTCTGTCTGTCCGCCGCCCTGTTCACCCAGGTGCTGCGCCCGGTGCGCGCCGAACTGGACGCCGTGCTCACCGACCTCGACATCGAGGACCCCGACGCCCTGGAGAAGAAGGCGTCCATGCTGCGGGAGATGGTCCTGCGCGCACCCGTCCCGACGGCGGTCGAACGGCAGGTGTACGACGCCTTCGACGAGGTCTTCGGGCCCGACGCGGTGGTCTCGGTGCGCTCGTCGGTCGTCGGGTCCGGCACGGACGCCGGGGAGGACTCGGCGCACGACGCGTTCGCCGGGATCAGCGACAGCTTCCTGTACGTCACCCGCGACCATCTCCTGGACAAGATACGGCAGTGCTGGGCCTCCGGATTCGGCACGCAGGCGCTGCTGTACCGGGCCGCCCGGAGCGGCACCCAGCACGGTTTCGAGGTGGCCGTCGGCGTACAGCGCATGGAGTTCGGCCGGCGCTCCTTCGTGCTGTTCACCTGCGACCCGCTGACCGGTGCCCGGGACAGGGTGGTCGCGGCCGGGCTCGGCATCGGCGAGGGCGTCGTCCAGGAGAAGGTGCCGGTCGACCACTACTTCGTCGGCCGGCGCGGCGACACGATCCGGTCTGTGCTCGCGCACAAGACCCAGCTGATGGAGGAGAACCCGGAGCGGCTCGCCGACGGCCCGCGCACGATGGCGGCGCCCGAGGAGCTGTGGGATGTCCCCGCCCTGACGGACGAGCAGATACGGCAGGTCGTGGCGGTCGGCGACCGCATCGAGAAGCTCTTCGGCTGCCCCCAGGACATCGAGGGCACCTTCGCCGCGGACGGCCGCCTGCACATCCTCCAGGCCCGCCCGGTGGTGCTGGAGCTGGACCGGCAGCGGCTGTGGAGCAACGCCAACATCACCGAGTCCTACCCGGACGTCACCACCGCGCTGACCTATTCCTTCGCCCAGCGCTTCTACCGCGAGGACTTCCACGACTTCTACCGCTTGCTCGGCGTCCCCCGTAAAGTCCTCGACCGGCACGAGGGCGAACTGCGCGGCATGATCGGCCTGTTGCGCGGCCGGGTCTACTACTCGCTGAGCGTCTGGTACACCCTGCACGGGCTGAGCCGGACCTTTCCGCTGTGGCGGGGCAGCTTCGAGCGGATGATGGGCATGTCGCCGTCCGTCACTCACGTCCGCCCCACCCCGCCGCTGACCGACCCCGCCCTGCTGCCCTCGACGGCCGCGGCCCTGCTGCGGCTGACCTGGCGGCTGCTGACGCACGGTGTGGCCGTGAACGCCTTCGAGACCTGGTGGCAGCGGGTCATCGCCGAGCACCGGGAGGCCGCGAAGAGCGCCGACCCACTGCAACTGGCCCAGCTGATGCGGTCGCTGTGGAAGGAGGCCGGTAGCCGCTGGGGCATCACGCTGGTCAACGACCTCCTGCTCCAACTGCACGAGACGGTGGCGATGAGAATGCTGGAGCGCTGGGTGCCGCAGGCCGACCCGGGCCTGCACAGCGATCTGCTGTGCGGCGGCGAGGAGAACCGCAGCGTCGTCATACTGATGTCGCTCGTCGACATCGCCGAACGCCTCCGGGCCACCCCGGGTGTCCTGGACGTGCTCGCCGTGAAGTCCGCCGAGGAGGTGTGGGACGAGATCGACGACGGCGCCTACGGGGCCGACCTGGCCGAGCGGATACGCACCCACGCCCACCTCCACGGCGACCGGGGCCTGCAAGAGCTGAAGCTGGAGGTGCCGGTCCCCCGGGACCAGCCCGCCCAACTCCTGCGCACGGCCGCCGAGTACGCGCGCGGCGATCTCACCCGAGCCCTGCTGCGCGAGCGCGAGGCCGAGGCCCGGCAGTCGGGCGAGAAGCAGCTGGCCGAACTGCTCGGCGGGCGGCCGCTGCGCCGCGCGGCGCTGCGCGCGGTGCTGGCCGGGCAGCGCCGGTACATCAACATGCGGGAGAACACCCGCTACCGGCGCAGCGAGCTGTACGGCTTCGGCCGCCAGGTGTACCGCCGGCTGGGCGTCGACCTGGCCGCGCGCGGGCTGCTGGAGAAGGCCGAGGACGTGGTGCACTTGACCGAGGAGGAGATCCTCGGCACCTACGACGGCACCGCGCTCACCGAGGACCTGCGGGGCCTGGCCGCCGTACGCCGGGCCGAATTCGCCGCCCGGGGCGCCGAGTTGCCCACGGACTTCGTGACGATGGGACCGGTACGGGACGGGCTGCCGGGCCAGGACCGGGAGACGGATGCGTCCGGCACGCTGTACGGCCTCGGCTCCAGCGGCGGCGTCGTACGCGGCACCGCCCGGGTGGTCGTCGACCCGCACGACTTCGGCGAGCCCACCGACGACATGGTCCTGATCGCCCGCGAGACCGACCCCGGATGGCTGTTTCTGATGCTGTCGTCGCGGGGCATCGTCGTCGAGCGCGGCACCCTGCTGTCGCACACGGCGATCTCCGGGCGCAAGTTCGGCATCCCGACCATCGTGGCTCTGCCGCAGGCGACCACCCGGATCCCCGACGGCGCACGCGTGGAGATCGACGGCGCGGCCGGCACCGTGAAGATCCTGGAGGAGGACGAAGCATGACATCTTCCGTGACCGGCTCCTCCCGCCCTGTGGCCGACGAGCCCCGCTCGGCCGCCCGCAGCGCCCGGCGGCTGCGCGTCTTCTCCGCTGAGCGGGCGCCCGCCCGGATCTACATCACCTACGCCGTCCTGTGGGTCCTCGCCCTCCAGAGCACCCTGGCGCTGCTCGCGCCGGAGGCCGACTGGCGGCTCGGCGGCTCCCTCCTCGCCGAGATCGCCACCGTCTATCTGGCGCTGCTGTTCATCCGGGTTGTCGACGAGCAGAAGGACCTGGAGTACGACCGCGTCCACAACCCCGGCCGACCGCTGCCGCGCGGCGCGATCGATGTGCGGGAGCTGCGGATCGCGATGGCGCTGATCGTCGTCGCTGAGCTGGCCCTCACCGGCTGGCGCTCGCCCCTGCTGGTGGGCTGGCTGCTGCTGGTCCTCGGCTACGTCTGCTTCCTGGTGCTGCTGGAGCGCTGGTCGGCGACCGTACGGGACCGGATCTTCGTCAACCTGCTGGTGAGCTATCCGGTGCAGGCGATGCTCAGCGTGCACGTCTGGCTGTCGTTCCGCGAGGCGACCGGCACCGGTCCGGGGGCGGACGCGGTGGTGGGGGCGCTGCTGTGCGCGGCAGTCTTCATGCACTTCGAGTTCGCCCGCAAGACCGGCGCCCGGGTGCTCCCCGGGGCCACTCTCTACTCCAACGCCGTCGGGCTGCGCGGCTCGATCGCGCTGACCGTGGGCTGCGCGCTGGCTGGGGTCGGGCTGGCGCTCGCGGTAGTCCAGCCCTGGGAGCAGGACGGTCCGGCGCTGCTGGCGGGCTGGCTGCCGCTGACCGCGCTGGGGTTCCTGTGGGTCGGCGGGGAGCGGTTCGCGTCACTGCGCACGCCGACCTGGCCGCCGGGTCCGGCGATGGGCTATCTGGCCTGGTTGTACCTCAGCCTGTTCGCCGCCGCACTGACGGTGCTCCGGCCGGAGTTCGGGGGATGACGGCGCCCCGTACGCTGCCCGCCGTCCAGCGGGAGATCAGGCCGGCCGCGCATCCGGGCGCGGAGAGCAGCCCGAGCACTTCGCGACGGCGCGGGTCCCGCTGCGCCGTCCTGCCGCGGGCCAGGTGCTGGTGCGCAACCTCCTGCTGCGCAGTAGCCCGTCCGGTGAGGGGGCGGCCGCGAGCGTGCAGGCGGCGCTGCTAGGCGCTGCTGCGGGTGTGGGCGCCGACGCTGGGCGATATCACCTCACCGTAATGGCCGGCACGGGGGAAACGGGCCTGACCGTCTCCACGGCGAGCGTGCCCTCGAGGGCACGCTCGGCGTGGAGACAGGGGATGGCCGAGGGTGGGGCGGACGCAGCTGCGAACGCCCCGACCTGATCGGCAGACGGCTGCCCGGCCGCGCCGCGGCGGCTTGCCGTAGATCCGTGCTCAAGCCCGCTGGCCGGCCCCTGTGGCGCCCTGCCTACCTGGGCGTTGGCGGAATGCTTCGGCCAGCCGGGCCACCGGTCCCGGGCCTGGGTCGGTGCGGCTGGCCATCCACACGGCGTCGCTGCGATACCAGTGATCCTGGGCCAGGAGGGCGAACTGCCGCTCACTGACCTTGCCCGGTACACGCCGCAACTCGCTGATGCAGTCCGGCCAGGGCAGGTCGCCGTGTGCGGGCGGCACGTCGCCGCGCTCTTCGAGCACGGCCATCAGGTCGGCGTTGTGTACGGGTCGGGGATGGCTGGCGTGATGGATCCCTCGCGGCGTGTCCTGTGCGGTGGCGAGGCGTCGGATGAGCCGGGCCAGATCGTCGACGTCGACGAGGGAAAGCCGGGCTCGGCCGCTGTCCCATTGGTAGGGGATGCGGGTTCGCAGCTCGTGGAGGGCGGGTACGACCCAGCGGTCTCCGCGTCCGGTGATCAGTCCGGGGCGCAGCACGGTGGCGTCGGCGGCCAGGGCGTGGCGCTCGCCGGCGAGACGGGTGCGGCTGGCCGGGGAGTGGGGCGCAGGTGTGACGGCGTCGACGTCGATGCCGTCGTGGGGGCCGGGCCCGTAGACGGCGGAGGTGGACAGGTGGATGATGCGGCGCACGCCTGCTCGTGCGGCTTCGGCCATGAGTGCCTTGGTGCCGATGTCGTTGATGCTGCGGCAGGTGTCCTCGTCCGGTCCGATGTGGGGAGCGAGGTGGAGCAGGATGTCCATGTCCTGGCAGGCGCGGTGCAGTGTGGCGGGTTCGGCGAGATCGGCGTGTTGCCAGGTCAGTTGCTGAGATGTCTGGGGTGTTGGCCGACGGCCCAGGATACGGATGCGCAGCGGGGCATGGTGCGCGGGCTCCGTGTGGCGTAGAAGATCATTGAGGACGGCGGAGCCGACGAAGCCGGTGGCGCCGATAAGGGCGATCCGTGTCATGCGGCGGCGCCCGATGGGGCGGATTGGCGCGTGCGGGCTTCTTCGGTGGCCAGGGACGGCAGCAGATAGCGCCACAGGGTGTGGAACTGCTCGACCCACTCCTGGTAGGCGGTGTCGTCTTTGTTGATGTCGAGTTCGCCTTGTTCGACGGCGAGCCGGACGCCGGCGCGGAAGAGGACGTTGTTCTGCAGCTCTTTGGCGAAGCGGAAGGTGAGGTCGATCAGGCGCTGATCTTGGATCTTGCTGATTCTGGCGCCGCTGTAACGGGCCTCGTCAGAGACCTCGGCTGCCGCCCGCAGGATGTTCTGACACGTGATCACCGAGCGTTCTTGCTGCTTACGTGTCACTGGCTGCACGCACCTCGCCCTCGACAAAAAACGGACCCCTCAGCGATCACGCATAACCACAGGGGAAATGTGCTTGTTGCCGCAAAACAGCCGGCTCACAGAGAGCCATCGCTGAGCACCACTGTCGCCAGGCAGCAGGGTTCACCGTGAGGGCGCAGTGGCCGCGCAGCCACGGTTTCACAGACACCGTCGCGACGTCACCCCGAAGCGGAAACTCAGAAGCAGAGAATGTGAATCCGGGCGCGCCACGCGCGATATCGCCCATCAGGGCTTACGCGCGGCGACCAAGACGTAGCCGAACTGGGACAGTTCAAACAGCTCAGCCCAGCTCTTCTTTGCTTCGACGATACCGGTATCTTCGCCAACCGACTGCAGCACAGCGTCAAAGGCCGGCAGAAGTGCCGCACCGGTTGGACGCGTCTGCTCGCTCACATCGGCGAGTTCCACAAGCTCAAGCCCGGCCTCGTTCACGAGTGCGGGGTAGTTTTCGATGTGCTCCACCGAACGCACCATGCTGAAAGCGCCCCACCGTTCTACCACGTCCATCTCCCGGTCGTTGAGCGTTCCGCGCAGCGCGGGGTCAGCGATCGCCAGGCGCCCACCGGGCCGCAGGACACGCGCTATTTCGCGCAAGACCTGGCCACGGTCGGGCATATGAACCATCGATTCCAATGCCCAGACCCGGTCAAAGGAGTCGTCAGGGTATGGGAGGTTCATGGCATCAGCGACCTCGAAGCTGACCTGGTCCTGCAGCCCTTCGGACCGTACGCTCGCATTCGCGATGTCAAGCTGCTTACGGCTGATGTTGACACCCTTCACGATGGCGCCGGACCTCCGAGCCAGCCACATCGTGGGCTTACCGACACCACACCCCACGTCCAGCACCTTGTCTCGAGCGCTCACATCGAGCCGCTCGAAGAGCTGCTCGGTCATCCACTCGCCGGCGTCGGCATGTGAGGCGCTACTGGACGGATCCGGCCAATACCCGAAGTGGATATTCTCCGTGAACATGGCAGGCAGCAATTCATTGACTTGGTCGTAGTAATCTCCGACCGCAAAACTCCACGAGTCAACCATTTTTCCTCCAAGTTGCTGGTTCGATACGAAATCATGCGGGCCCGGACCGTCTTGTAGTGCGCCGGTAGCCCCGTAAAGGCCTCCGAACTGCCCGTCTTGTCGCAGGAGAGGTACTGTCGCCGCCGCAGGCCGTCCGAGCGGCACTCCCGGTCGTCCCATCCATGAGGCCAACCGGTACGGCTCGCGATCGCTCAACGTGCGTTCCGAAGCGGTGATGTAACCGAGAAGGTCCGGATCTGGCTGTCTCCGTCCGGCTCGGGGATCCGAGTTTCATGGAACGGTGAGGACGGCCTTCCGTCCCCGCTGATTGCTGGGCGGCATCGGGCACTGCCAGACGCTGACTGACGGCGTGGATGACGTCCGCGGAGTGGTCAAGGATGTAGAAGTGCCCGCCTGGGTAGAGCTTCAGCTCGAAGTCCCCTTGAGTGTGCCACCTCCACGCGTATACCTCGTCGTAGCCGGCTTTGGGGTCGTCGGTACCGGTCAGACTCGTGATGGGGCTACGGAGCCGGTGGTCCGAGGAACACACGTAGGTCTCCGCCGCGCGGTAGTCGTTCCTGATGGCCGGAAGCACGATGCGCATCAGTTCTTCATCACCGAAGACGCGCTGATCAGTGCCGCTGAGTCGTCGCAACTCGGCAATGACTCCGGCGTCGTCGAGCTTGTGCACCCCCTCGTCATGGTGGCATGACGGCGCGCGGCGCCCCGAGACGAACACCCGCTCGGCGACCCGCCCGGCCTGCTCCAGCCGGACGGCCACCTCGAACGCAAGGGTCGCGCCCATGCTGTGTCCGAACAGGGCGAAGGGGCAGTTCACCACGTCCTGTACGACCTGGCTCACGCAGTCCGCGAGATCGCCGATGTTGTCAATCATGGATTCGTGACGCCGGTCCTGGCGGCCTGGGACTGGACGGCGAGCACCTCGACCCGGGGGTTCAATGCCCGAGCCATCGGGAGGAAGAAGGACGCCGAACCACCCGCGTGCGGCAGACAGATCAGCTGCACGGCGGCGTCGGGGGCTGGAAGGAAGCGCCGTATCCACGTATCGGTGGCGGACATTCTGGCCTCTCTGGTCACAACAACTGACAGCACTCCGGGCGACCCGGGTCGGCTCGCAACAATCGGGCCGCCGCCTGCGCACCGACCGCTCTTAATCGGCGGGCTTTGTGGCTCCTGCCCAGTCGAGGACGCGCAGGGACACGCCCCCGTGGATCTCCCATTCTGAGGCCGGCACGAAATGCTTGTAGCGGTTACCCGCATAGAATTTAAGATGCTCACCCCGATGTGGCACGTGACGGATACGCTCGTCCTCAGCGAGGTAGGGCAAGGGACAGCCTCGAAGAACCACATTCGGCTGTGCTTTACACATGCGGAGAACTCCTCTCGACGTCCGCTGCCATCGGGCACCAGGCAGCGGTGATCACACAGCACTGTGTCGCCCGGGGAATTCGGACAGAATCCGACTGGTATTCCTCGTGAGCGTATTTCCGAGCGACTCCCGCTGGACACCCCCTACCCCCCCTACACCTCCCCTCTTCCTGCACTCAGGACTGCCGGAGGTCTTCGGGCTGCTGCTGCCCGCCGGCCCGGACGATCGGCCAGGGCAGGAGCTCGGACGCGACGGTGGACGGCTCTTCAACTGGCCGGACGGCCGGGAGTCCGACGGTCCGAGCCGCCAGGTCTACCGCGAAGCGCCGGCGACCGGCGCGGTGATCTCCGGCCGTCGGACCTTCGAACTCGCCGGGCGCTGACAGGGCGATCACCACGACGGCGTGCCGATCTTCGTCCTCACCCACCAGGTGGATGACGGGGACGTACCACCCGGCCACGCGCGTTTCGTCACCGACGACGAGGACTGCGCCCGTCAGGCTCGCGCAGCCTCAGGGGACCGGCCGGTCATGATCCATGGGGCGGGGCCCAGGCACATCTCCGAGCCGGGCAGGTGGACGAGATGGAGATCCACCTGGTTCCGGTCCTCCTCCGCTCGGTGACACTTCACCGGCCCATCACCGCGTCGACCGACACCAGCCGAGACCGCCCTCCCCCCCTCACCACGGCACAATGCACAGGTCAGCGCCACGCGGACGACCATCCGGTGACCACAGCCCGCAACGATTCCCATCTGTCTGGTGCCATGCCGGGGACCCGAACCTGCGGCCAGTCGCCGACGATCTACCGATTCAGCCGGACAACCGTCTCGATCACCAGCTGCCCGCCCCTGACCGGCGGCTTCCCCCGTTCCCATGTTCCGTGTCCCCCGCCGGGGGCATACGCCTGCGCGGCATATTTCCAGGTCAGTGCACTCTTCGGGCAGCCCACCAGCTGAGGGTTGGTCAGTTTTCCTGGCCGACGCTCAGCTGTTCTTCTTTTGGGCAGGTCGGGAGTGGTTTAGGTTTGTGCGCAGGTGAGTACCTCCGAGGGCGCTCGTGGCCTGGGCGAGCTGGCGAGGCCGTGGCTGCCGTCGGCGCGGGTGCGTCCGCAGGGCGGTGGAGGCGCGAGGAACAGCTCAGAATTCGACCACCGGGTGGTAGGAAACGCCATCTTTTCCGCTACTCCTGTGGTGGCGGACCACCAGGCCCCTGGCGCGGATCCCATCGCGTCGGAGACGGTGCTGGAGCAAGCAGGCCTGTCGCCTCGTCCCGCCGCAGGCCGGCCAACAGCAATAGAGAGGTTCCTGCGTAAAGCAGTTGGTCGCTTCGGGTGGCATCCAGGGCGGCTCGCGCCACCAATACAGGTAAGAGGGGCTTCTGGTGCGCTGTTCTCGTCTTCATTGCGCGACCCTAGCCCGCTGGCATCGCCGTGCGCGACAGCGAATCCGAGCCCTATGTCTTTCAGAATGCGTGCTCTTGCCAGCCCACCCTTTGTCCAGCGGAGCTGCTGAACTCTCTCCCTAAAGCTCAAGATCTATTGGAGCGCGGCCTGGAAGTTACCGCAGTTCGTCTACGTAACGGTCCGTTCCTGGGACTGTTGGTATGAACGGCGCGACGAACTCCACGTCGCCTAGCCCCATGGCGGCAACTGCTGTGTCCAGGTCCGAGAAGTGGTCCCGCCAGACGTCACGGGGATTGCGCTGGAGGAACCACAGCAGTGTCAGTCGGGTCCCGACTCCCTCGACCTGTTTGACGTAGGTCATCCGGTCCAAAGGTAGGGGTGTCGGCGTGAAGACGGTCACCATGGCCGCAGGCGAGCCGGCCAGCCGTTTCGGAAGGTGGTCGTCACACAGCCACGCGATCAGTTCTTCGCGCCTACCGGGGGAGCCTGCATCGATTACCTGGACAACGAGCCCCGCGTAGGGGTGGTCGAGGGCGTGAGTGTCACGCGGGCCCTGGTTCCCGTCGCGGTAGACGGTTGCCGCGTGGTCCTGGAAGGCCGTGAAGATGTGTGTACGGTCCTGGAAGACACGGCGGTCGTGGTTGAGGCGTTTGTTGATGCTGACGGTCCACCGCATGTGGTCGGCGTAGCGGCCCGCGGTGATCCAGTAAGTGGATATGTAGCATCCTGCCGTGACGGGTTGGGCGACAGCAGACTGCTTCGGGTAGCGCAGTAGTTGCAGTTCGCGGGTGGCGACCCACCGGCGCCCGGCGTACATCCAGGGCATCGCCATTGCGCCTGCGATGTAGTGATCGTCTTCGTACCAGCGATTGTACTCGCGCTCGTGGCCAACATGCGGCTCGACCATGGTGATGAGCGCATGCCCGAGGTCGGCTCCATAGGGCCCAACGGCGGCTAGTTCCGCGTACGTGCGGCTTCGGGTTTCATCAGCTTGCACCACGTCGTCTGTCATGCATCAGGTCTAGCTGACGATGCATCAGGTTTGGAAGAGGGCGGCCACCATCAATGGGATGGATCATGCCCTGCTCGCCTACGGCAGCCAATCGAGCGAGATGTACGGCCCGTGCAACCCGCGCTTGGCCAGGCGCAGGCTCGGTTTCAGTGAGCTTGGGCGTCACGGCTGGATTCCCAACCTTGCCACCCCACCTCCGGGCTGGTCGTATCCGCTGACATCTGCCCGCCTGACCACACCTACATTTTCATCAACCTCCGTATCGCCATATCCATCCGAGGGTGGAAGCACGTGGCTACGGGAGGCGCGGTGTTGTCTGGCAGCAGGTTCACGTTCAGGGGACTCCCCGCTCCGACCTCACTCGAAATATCCACTTCGGTGCTGCGATGAGTAAAGCGGTCCGCCGTGGACGGGAAGCGGGTCTGCTCTACATCCGGGAGCAGCGGCAGCACGGGCGGGCAGCGAAACTCAAGACCAAGGCCAGCTACGCGACGCTGCCTGTCGACCGCTTCTTGATCGAGCGACTGACCGAGCACACCGCCAAGTCCCTCAAGTGGCGCCCGTGTCCCGGGAAGGGGAGCGCCAGCGCCGGGCACGAGGCTACGTCGCGCCGCCGGACGAGGGCCTGATCGTGACCAACCGGTACGGCCGGCCGCTGCAGCGGAGCTTCAACGAGAAGTGGCGTGTAGCGGTGGCGCGAGCGGGACTGCCGGAGGGGACTCGCTTCCATGACCTCCGGCACTTCTACACGACACGGTTGGGAGCGTCCGGACAGTTCGATCCCAAGACCGTCCAAGCGCTCGCCCGGCATGCCAAGTTCAACGAGACGTGGGATACCTATGTGCACCCACCGGTCGCGGTGCAGGGCGTCACGGTGAGCACCTTCGGGGGACTGTTTGTCTCGGCGGAGCGTGTCCAGTCCGGGAACGCCCACTACGGGGGCGCCGATCCGGGCGTGACCCCGGCAGGCCCCTCCTGTGCAAGACTCTGAAGCAGCTTGGGGCTAACCACCGCGGCGCGAGGGGTGAGCTGGTCCGTGGAACGACCCGCCCACTCAATTCGACCCCGATTCGACCCTATGGGTGCACTCAGAGCGGATCAACGCTCTGACCAGGGCCAAGGGTGGTGCGCCGGACAGACCGCCTATGACCAGCGGTTGTACGCGTACTCATGGCCGGGATGCGGCTCGACCATCGCGATCAGCGCGTGCCCCGGGCGCACCCCGTAGGGGCCGACGGAAGCCAGTTCCCCGTAGAGGTCGCCGCGTGTGTCCTCGCTCGCGTCGCTCGTCATGCCCATCAGGTGTAGCTGACGTAGCGTCAGCTGGGGAGGGGGGGGCGGCACGATCCTCGGCCACGCGGCATCCGGCGCGAACCGGGTATGGCCATCTCCGGCCCGGGCGCCTAGCCTGACGCGGCGTCAGCCACGAGGAGGCCCCATGCTGAGCGGCAGAACGGTCATCGTCTCCGGCGTCGGCCCCGGCCTCGGGCACCGCGTCGTCGTCGCCTGCCTGCGCGAGGGCGCCAACGTGGCCCTGGGGGCGCGCACCGGCGAGCGGCTGGCCGAGACCGCGAAGGAGGCCGACCCGGACGGCACGCGCACCGCCCACCGGGCCACCGACATCGCGGACGAGGCCCAGTGCGAGGCGCTTGCCGCGCTCGCCCTGGACCGCTTCGGCCGGATCGACGCCGTCGTCAACGTGGCAGCCCTGGACAGCCACTTCGGCGGCCTGGAGGACGCCGACTTCGCGTCCTGGGGGCGCGTGGTGGACGTCAACCTGTTCGGGACGCTGCGGATGACCCGGGCCTGCCTCCCCGCGCTCAAGCGGAACGGCGGCGCGGTGGTGCTCATCGGCACGCAGTCGTCGGTCGCCGCCCCCACCGAGGTGCGACAGGCCGCGTACGCGGCGTCCAAGGGGGCGCTCACCTCGGCGATGTACTCGCTGGCGCGCGAGCTGGGCCCGCACCGGATCCGGGTCAACACCGTGCAGCCCGGCTGGATGTGGGGGCCGCCGGTGCGGCGTTACGTCCAGTTGGCCGCGCACACGGAAGGGCTACCCGAGGCCGAGATCGGGCAGCGGCTCGCGGGCCGGATGGCGCTGCCCGACCTGGCGACGGACGGCGATGTGGCGGAGGCCGCGGTGTTCCTGGCCTCCGACCGGGCCCGGGCGATCACCGGGCAGTCGCTGCTGGTGAACGCCGGTGAACTGATGCGTTAGCGCGACTCCTGTCCGGCCTGGCGGGATCCCGCTCCCGTACCGACCCCATCGATGCGTGGGCGTGCGTCTGACGAAGTGCCCGCTCATCGTGCGATCGCGGGCGCGTGCACGACAACGTCTCGGCGAGTCAAGAAACCGTAAAATGGTTCTTCTTTCTGATTTGCGTTCACACTCGTGACCTCTCGAACCCTTGACCGGCCACCCGGACAAGCGGTTCAATCCCGGAAGTACCCCGCTCCCGCTCGGGGGAACCGCCCAAGAGGAACGTCGCGGCGAAGTGCGCCCCCGTTCACAAGGCGGACCCCTGGGAGGGGACATGAACCATCTCGACTGGGCCGTACTCGTCGGCTACTTCGGTGTCATGGTCGGCATCGGCGTCTGGTCCCACAAACGCGTCGACAACGTCAGCGACTTCTTCACGGCCGGCGGCAAGATGCCCTGGTGGCTGTCGGGCATCTCGCACCACATGTCCGGCTACAGCGCCGTGATGTTCACCGGTTACGCGGCCATCGCCTACCAATACGGCATCACCTCCTATGTCACCTGGTCCTTCCCGATCGCCATCGGCATCGCGATCGGCGCGAGCCTCTTCGCTCCGCGCCTCAACCGGGTGCGCAGCAGGCTGGGCGTCGCCTCGCCCCTCGAATACCTGAAGAGCCGTTACAACCTGCCCACCCAGCAGGCGCTGGCCTGGTCCGGGGTGTTACTGAAGATCGTTGACGTGGGCGCCAAGTGGGCGGCCATCGCCACCCTGCTCTCCATCTTCACCGGGGTCTCGCTCAACCAGGGCATCCTGATCACGGGCGCGGTCACCGCCGTCTACTGCACGGTCGGCGGGCTGTGGGCCGACGCGCTCACCGAACTCGGCCAGTTCGTCATCCAGCTCGTGGCGGGCATCGCGATGCTGATCGCCGTGCTCAACGAGCTGGACGGCTTCAGCACCTTCTGGACCGTCTGGGACGACCTGCCCGACAGCCACGCCGAGCCGACCGTGGGCCCGTACACGCTGATCTTCCTGCTCTCCTACCTCTTCATCAAGACCTTCGAGTACAACGGCGGCATGTGGAACCAGGCGCAGCGCTACATGGCCACCGACAGCGCCCACTCCGCCAAGCGCTCGGCCCGCCTCTCGGCCGTCCTGTGGTTCGTCTGGCCGCTGGTGCTGTTCTTCCCGATGTGGGTCGCGCCGCTGATCATCAAGACGGACAAGCCCGCCGACTCGTACGCCGAGATGGCCGAACACCTGCTGCCGCACGGCCTGCTGGGGCTCGTCATCGTCGGCTTCTTCTCCCACACCATGGCGATGTGCTCCTCGGACGCCAACGCGATCGCCGCGGTGGTGACCCGCGACATCATGCCCGCGATCTTCAAGTCCGTACGGCAGTGGAGCACCCGCACCGGGCTGCTCGCCGCCCGCTACACCACCCTGCTCTTCCTCGCCCTGTCCATGGGCATCGCCACCCAGGTGAACTCGGACTTCTTCGGTGACATCATCACCGTCGTCATCAAATGGGTCGCCGGTCTGATGGGGCCGATCGCGATCCCGCTGATGCTCGGCATGCTGCGGGCCTTCCGCAAGTCCGGGCCGACGGCGGCGCTCACCAGCTGGGCCCTGGGCCTCATCGCCTTCTACCTGGTCAACTACCCGATCAACGACGCGGTCGAGGGCGGCGTCAACCTGGAGTACCAGGTCGCCGTCCCGCTCGCGGTCTCGCTCGTGCTCTTCATCGTCGTCGGCCACCTGAAGCCGGAGGACACCCCCGAGCGCGACGCCATCCTCGCCTCGCTCAACTCCGACAGCGACGGGCCGGGTTCGGCGGGTGCCGCGCGGTCGGTTCCGGCGGCGGACGGCACCGGCCGTACGACGGTCGCGGGCGCGTCCGACTGACGCGCCGCCGCGGCGGCGGCAGCGCTACGGGCCCCGGTCACCCTCTCCAGGGGTGGCCGGGGCCTTGACGTGTGGTTTTACGGCCCGCCCAGGCAACCAACACCCCTCCACCGGCCATCCTCCGGAACGTACTATCGTCGGCTTCCTGTGCCGTTTGCCGCCCCCATGAACCTCTGGAGCGACCTTCGTGACCGCGACACAGATGATCACCCGGCGTCCCACGCTGTGCGCGGCGGTGTTCTGTCTGGTGTCGTTCACCGGTTTCTGGATCGCGCAGCGCGCCGCCGAGGTGTCCATGGTCGATCTGCTGGTCTACCAGGCCGAGGGCTGGACCGTACGCAATGCCGCGGATCTGTATGAGATGCGGGCAACCGTGCACAACCTGCCCAATACCTATCCGCCGTTCGCGGCCATGCTGTTCACCCCGCTGACCCTCATGGGCACGGGCGTCCTGCGCACCTTCGGCACCGCCGCCAACCTCGCCCTGATGGTCGCCCTGGCCCATCTGTCGCTGCGGCTCGTCGGCCGCCCGCGCCGGGCGCCGCGCGCCGCCGCCGTTCTGGCCCTGGCCGGGGTCGCCGTGTGGTGCGAACCGGTGTGGACGACCCTGCGCTACGGCCAGATCAACCTGGCTGTCGCCGTCCTGGTGCTGTGGGACCTGACCCGCCGGACCGGCCACCGCTGGGCCGGGGCCGGCATCGGCATCGCGACCGGGATCAAGCTGACCCCCGGCCTCTTCATCGTCTTCCTCGCCGCCGCCGGCCTGATCGACGCCGTCCGGCGGCTGCGGTCCGGGCACGCCTTCGGCAGCGACCATCTGCGGCGGGCGGGCGTCGCCACGGCCGCCTTCGCCTGGACGGTCTGCCTGTCGGCGCTGGCGCTGCCGTACGACTCGCACCGCTTCTGGACCCAGGTCGTGTTCGCCACCGACCGGCCCGGCGACGTCGAGGGCTCGGGCAACCAGAACCTGCTCGGCGCCCTCGCCCGCCTCCTGCACACCCCCGACCCCGGCCCGTGGTGGCTCGCCGCCGCCACGCTGATCGGCTGCGCCGGCCTGGCCACCGCCGTCGCCGCCCAGCTCGCCGACGACCGCGCCCTCCCGCACGCCCGCGCCTGGGCCGTCGTCACCTGCGCCGTCACCGCCCTCATGGTCAGCCCGGTCTCCTGGTCCCATCACTGGGTGTGGGCGGTCCCGATGGTGCTGCTGCTCGCCGTCGAGACGGTCCGCCGGGCGTCCCGGGCCTGGGCGGGCTGGACGGCTCTGACCGGGCTGCTCTTCTGCTCCTTCATGATCTGGTACGCGCCCCACAGCGTGAAACAGCGGGTCGAGCTGCACCAGACGCCACCCCAGATGCTGATGACCGCCGTCTACCCGATCATCGGCCTCGCCTTCCTGGCGACCGCGGCCTGGATCACCTTCCGCGCCCTGCGCGGCTCGGGCGGCGCCCCCTCCCGCCCCGCGCCGCGGCCCACCGCGACCGCGTCGCGGACGCTCACGCGCGCGGGTAGCGGCTGAGCCAGGCGGGGGCGGAGTTCTCGGGGCTGTGCAGGGCGGGGCCCTGGGTCATCTCCATCGCGAAGTCGTCCGCCAGCTCCAGGATCGTGCCGCGCCCCTCCACCTCGGCGAGCCACGCGGGCGGCAGCGCCGTCTCGCCGTGCAGCACGCCCAGCAGATTGCCGCAGATCGACGCCGTGGAGTCGCTGTCCCCGCCGTGGTTGACGGCGAGCAGCAGACCGTGTCGTACGTCCTCGGCGACCAGGGCGCAGTACAGCCCCATGGCCAGCGCCTCCTCGCCGGTCCAGCCCTCGCCGAGGGATTCGACGCGCTCGGGCGTCGGCAGCCCCTGGCGTACGGCGCCGAGCGCACGCCGCAGCGCGTCCGTGGTCTCCTCGTGGCCGGGGCGGGCGGCCAAGTGGGACAGGGCGCGCTGGACGGCGCCGTCCAGCGCCTCCCCGCGCGCCAGTCCGTGCACGATCAGCGCGAACGCGCCCGCCGCGAGGTATCCGGTGGGGTGACCGTGGGTCTGGGCCGCGCACTCGATGGCCAGCTGGAACACCAGCTGTGGCTCCCAGCCCACCAGCAGCCCGAACGGCGCGGAGCGCATGACGGCGCCGCAGCCCTTGGAGTCGGGGTTCTTGGGCGCCTCCAGGGTGCCCATGGTCGCGTCCCCGAGCCCGGTCAGGCAGGCCCGGCCGGGGGCGCGCTGGGCGTACAGCCACTCCTCACGGGCCAGCCAGCCGTCGGCCTCGCGGCGCTCGTCGGGTCCCCAGTCGCGCTGGGTGGCGTACCAGCGGCGGTGCGCGGAGTGGATGTCGGTCGGCGGATGCCAGGCGCCGGTGTCGCGGCGCACCTGGGCGCGGATCAGGCCGTCCACCGTGAACAGCGTCATCTGGGTGTCGTCGGTGATCGCGCCGCGCCGCCCGTACACGGGCAGGAAGTCCGTCACGCCCCGCTCGCCGTGGTCCGCCCGGATGTCGGCCAGCGAGGAGAACTCCACGGCCGCCCCCAGCGCGTCCCCGATCGCCCCGCCGAGCAGACAGCCCCGTACCCGGCTGCGGAAGTCCTGCTGTTCGGCGCGGCCCCATACGCCGGTCGCTGCACTGACGGTTGCGGTCACGACCTTTCCTCTTTTCTTCGGTACGTTGATGACCCGGGAGTGTCATTGACTGTAATGGACACCCTTTGATCGATTCCGGATGCCGTCAATGGGGCGGTGAATTGTGAAGGCGTCATCACGGATAGTGCGGCGGACCACCTCATTCCGAAATGGCGCACCGGATAACGGACGGTGCATAAACCGCTGGACGCGCACGGAAGAGGGCCCCGACCGCACGGCGGTCGGGGCCCTCATCGTGCAACCACGTCGATCCCGGTCAGGCGCGTTCCGGGGAGCCGAGCAGTTCCGAGGCGGCCTCAAGTGAAGTGGGGGCCGCGTCGGGTACGGATACGGGAAGGGAACGGCAGGTGAAACCGAGTCGGGTCAGTGCTCGGGTGACCTCGTCGGCGGTGAAGTCACGGCGGTCCTGACGGGTGATCACCGCGCCCACCTGCTTGACCGGGTAATGACGGCGGCCGATGATCACGAAGGCTCCCGTGACGGGTTCGGGTTTGATACCCGCCATCGCTTCCTCAACCTCACTCTTGATCAGATCGAAGGGGAAGCGGGCGATAACACAGCGCATAATGCCTCAACAGGGTCGAAGAGAAGCCGGATCCGGGTGGCCGGCCGGGATCAGGGTTTACGCGGCCGGGCCGAAGTGGGACCGCCGCTGCGAGGCCCCCGACCCCGTCCGGGCCGATCCGGCGGCGCGGCGGGCCTGGGCCGGGCGGCTACGCCGTCCCCGCGAGGAGGAGCCGCCGCGCTTGGCGCGTTCGACGACCGGCATGGCGATGGTGACGGGGATACCGGACGGGGCCTGGGCGCCGGTGATGCGGCTCAGTTCGGCTTCGCCGGAGCGGACCCGGGTGTTGTGCGGGCTGATGCCCGCCGTGCTCATGAGGCGGGCCATGTCGCGGCGCTGGCCCGGCAGGACGAGGGTGACGACGCTGCCGGACTCGCCGGCCCGGGCGGTGCGGCCGCCGCGGTGCAGGTAGTCCTTGTGGTCGCTGGGCGGGTCCACGTTGACGACGAGGTCGAGGTTGTCCACGTGAATGCCGCGGGCCGCGACGTTGGTGGCCACCAGTACCGTCACATCGCCGGTCTTGAACTGGGCGAGCGTGCGGGTGCGCTGGGGCTGGGACTTACCGCCGTGCAGCGCGGCGGCGCGGACGCCGCTGTTCAGCAGGTGCTGGGTGAGCCTGTCCACCGCGTGCTTGGTGTCGAGGAACATGATCACCCGGCCGTCGCGGGCGGCGATCTCCGTGGTGGTGGCGTGCTTGTCGGCGCTGTCGACGTGCAGCAGGTGGTGTTCCATCGTGGTGACGGCGCCCGCCGAGGGGTCGACGGAGTGGACGACCGGGTCGGCCAGGTAGCGCCGGACCAGAAGGTCGACGTTGCGGTCCAACGTGGCCGAGAAGAGCATCCGCTGCCCTTCGGGCCGCACCTGGTCCAGCAGGGCGGTGACCTGGGGCATGAAGCCCATGTCGGCCATCTGGTCCGCCTCGTCCAGCACGGTGATGCCCACCTGGTTCAGGCGGCAGTCGCCACGGTCGATGAGGTCCTTGAGCCGCCCGGGGGTCGCGATGACGATTTCGGCTCCGCCGCGCAGAGCGCTGACCTGCCGGCCGATCGCCATACCGCCGACGACGGTGGTCAGCCGCAGCTTCAGCGACCGGGCGTAGGGGGCGAGCGCGTCGGCGACCTGCTGGGCCAGCTCCCGTGTGGGGACCAGGACCAGCCCCAGGGGCCGGCGGGGCTCGGCGCGCTGTCCGGCGGTGCGGGCCAGCAGGGCCAGGCCGAAGGCGAGGGTCTTGCCCGAGCCGGTGCGTCCACGGCCCAGGACGTCGCGACCCGCGAGGGAGTTCGGCAGCGTGGCGCCCTGGATCGGGAACGGCACGGCCATGCCTTCCCCTGCCAGGGCCGCCAGCAGCGCGGGCGGCATGTCCAGCTCGGCGAAGGTCTCGGCCGGAGGCAGAGCGGGGGTACGGGTGACGGGCAGGGCGAATTCTCCCTGCGGCGCGGCGGGACGACGGCCGTTCCCACCGGAGCGGGGGCGGACGGAGCGGTTGTTCGTTCGGGCAGTGCGTTTCATGCGAACCTTCCTCGATGCGGCACGTCGAGGAATTCTCGGCAGCAGTGAGCCGCACATAAAAGAATCGCCAGAACGAACCGAATAGATAAACGAAGCGAAACGGGGCGGAACAGATGCGCCCATCGCATCGAAAGACGATCGACATATGCCGCAGAGGCGGACGCTCAAGATGCCGGATCGTCGGGGAAAACGAGTCGGGGCCCGCACCCAAGGTGCGGGCCCCAACGTCGCTGTACGCGTCAGCGTCAGGCGGGAACGATGTTCTCGGCCTGCGGGCCCTTCTGGCCCTGCGTGAGGTCGAAGCTCACCTTCTGGCCCTCCTGCAGCTCGCGGAAGCCTTGGGCGGCGATGTTCGAGTAGTGGGCGAAGACGTCGGGGCCGCCACCGTCCTGCTCGATGAAGCCGAAGCCCTTTTCCGAGTTGAACCACTTCACGGTGCCAGTAGTCATGCCATATCTCCTTCGGGCGCAGTGCCCGGAGCCCACACTTTGCGGACCCCGCGTCGCCGCGATGATCGCCCCTCCGGAAATGCACCGGAAAATACAAAAGCATTCCCACCGCGTACGACGGCGAGGACACTTGAAGTCTGGGAACCACAACTGCAACTGACAACGACAGTAGCATGACCCACCGGGGTCACGCACGGAAATCGATGGTCACCCTCAGTGGGGTAGAAATTCCCTACCAATTCCAAGGTTATTTCTGCGGTCGCGGCATTACATATTGGGCATCGGCGGGGAGAGCGCCGCCGAAGATCAGCGAGCCGCCGGGAAGACGGCCACGCGGTGGACGACCGGGTCACCGCCACCACACCCCCACCTTCACCTCCCCGGTCCCACGGGCCCGGACCGCCCTGGGCCTGTTGCGGCAGTAGAGGTAAATCTGCGTCGGCCGCGGTAGACATACGGCGCTCATGTAGCTACTGTTTCTTGCGTAGCCAACGACGTCAGTCAGGCGCGGCAGAGACGAACTGCCGCGAGCGGAACACGGCACGACAGCGGAGTGGCGGGGCCGGGAAGTGCAGGAAGGTCCCGCCACTGGCTGCCGGGCCGGGTGGCTCTCAGGGCCACCACGCATGACGCACGACAGCAGTACTGGCAAGAGCAGTGAGAAGAGACAGGAAAGGAGGGAGACGCCATCAGGATCGCCCGAGCACGGACCTGGTCCGCTCGGGTACCGCAGGCCCCGGATTGGAAGGTGGTCCCCGGTCACGCAGTTGCGATCCCCGCGTCTCGCCCCCAGGGCAGGCAGCGGAAACAGAAGGCCGGTGCACAGCGCCGGTAGATGGTGTTGAACCCTCGGGGCCCTGGTGTCATATGGCACCAGGGCCCCTCGACGCGTCCCACAGAGAGGTGCGATGAATTCGAAGCCCCGAGAGCGAGCCGCCGACAAATTCGATGACGACGATTACCCCGCGTACACCATGGGGCGCGCCGCGGAGATGATCGGCGCCACACCCGCCTTCCTGCGGGCCGTCGGCGAAGCCCGCCTCATCGTCCCCCTGCGCTCCGAGGGGGGTCATCGCCGCTACTCCCGGTACCAGCTGCGCATCGCGGCACGGGTTCGCGAACTCGTCGACCAGGGCACTCCGATCGATGCCGCCTGCCGCATCGTCATGCTCGAAGATCAGCTGGAGGAGGCCCAGCGGCTCAACGAAGAGCTACGGAAGCCCGACGCCGACGCGAACCAGCCCGACGCCTGCTGACCCCAGCCCCACCGGCCCACCGTCCCCGAGGCGGCGGCAGGCCGCCCGGCCCACGTCGGTCGCCGCGATGCATTCCTTTACGCACGGCAGGAATTCATCGCCCGAAGTCACCGGGCGTCCCGGGGTTCATCTTCACGTTTCACGACCTCTTGCGCATCAGCGAACTCGGCGGCGCCCCTGCCATGGCCGCCGTGGCAGCCGTCGCGTTCGGCGTCCAGGCCGTCCACACGGACCTGACCGACGGCTCCCCCACCGCGGCTCCCCGGGCGCGTGTGCGGTCCACCAGCGCCTCCTCTGCACGACGACTTCAACGGCGACGGCCCCGGCGACCCCTGAGGCCCCGCCCACACGCAGGCGCGCGGGCGGCGCATCACCCCGAACAGACGAGGAGCCCGCAGCGGCTCGTCACCTCGAAGGCGCCCTTGGCGTCGATCTCCTCCCGCACCAGCCGCTCCGCGCGCCGCAACACCTCCCCCGCGTCACCGCCCCGGCCGTCCGCCCACGTCTCGTACGACCGCATGTGCGCCATGACGGGCCCGGGCTCCCGGACCGTGATCGTTCCCGTCAGCTCGACGACCCGCACCTCGGCGAAGGCCGCCCCCAGCAGCGCGGGCGCCTCCTCCAGCGTGAACCGCCCGCTGAACGACGGCCGCTCCTCCCCCGCCGCGCGCCGCCACACCTCCGCGATCTCGGCCTTGTCCCGGCCGGCGTTCGTCGACACCAGCGCCACCCCGCCGGGCGCCAGCACCCGCCGCAGCTCCCGGATCGCCCGTGGGATGTCCGGCACGTGGTACAGCATGTGCATCGCCAGCACCGCACCACAGCTCCCGTCCGCCAGCGGCAGCGCCCGCGCATCCGCCACCGCCGCCCGCCCCACGGCCGGGGCCAGCATCCCCGGCGACAGATCCAGCGACAGCACCGCCACCTCCGGCCGCTCCGCCCGCACCCGCGCCCCGTACACCCCGTTCCCGCATCCCACGTCCACCACCGGCCCCCGCACGCCGCCCAGTTGGGCGACGGCGAGCCCCGGCAGATCGTGCCGCGGCTCCTGATACGCGTACAGCGCCTGCCGCGCCGCGAGGTGGCGGTCGTCCCGGTATTCCTTCTCGGTCAGAATCGTGCGATCGAACACGGCGCGCCGCCTCTCCGCCCCGGGGCGTCTCGGTAGGCAGACAGTCTCCCAGCCCCTACGGCCCTCCGGCAGGGGGCACCGCAGCCCGGTCGGCTGGGATAGCGTCGCCTCATGAACAACGGGGAATTGCACTGCGGGATATGCGGATCCAGCCGACTGACCCCGGTCGCGCAGCTCAGAATCGAAGGCAAGCACGACCGCCTCCGCCTCAAGTTCCCCCGCCCCAGCGCCTTCAAGCTCCGCCCGACGTTCGACGTCGACTTCGCCCGCGCCTGCCTCGACTGCGGCGCCCTGCTGCCGTTCCTCAGCGACGTGGACCTCAAGCGGCTGAACGAGGACGCCGCCGAGGGCTTGAGCGGCTACGACACCTGAAGCGCCGCCCGCAGGTCGGCGACCGGCGCGCGGAGGGCCGCGATCCGGGCGCGGTCGGCTCCGGGGGCCTCGGCGAGGTCGTCCAGGGCGCGTACGGTCTCGTCCACGACTTCCCAGTACGGCCGGGCGGCGGCCAGCTCCGCCAGAAACCGCTCCGCCCCGGTCCAGTCGCCGAGGGCAGCTCGGCTGACGATCGGCGCGGCCACTCTGGTCTGCGCGTCCCACTGATCGCCCTCCTCGGCCAGCAGCTCTTCGAAGGCAGTCCACCGCTCCCGCGCCTCGGCGAGACCGGCCGTACGGCTCTTCAACATCGCGTATTCGAAAGCGATGTCGAGGTCATCGGGGTCTGCCGCCTTTGCCCGGTCGATGTCCGTGGCGGCCGCGGCGTACCGGCCCGCCCGCCGGTGGCATCTGGCCCTGACCTCCAACGTGAACAGATCGTCGGGGTCGAGCCGGAGAGCCTGGTCGAGATCGGCGAGGGCACCCTCGTCATCACCGATGCGCAGATGCAGAGCCCCTCGATCCGCCAGGATCCATGGGCCGTCGGGGGCGGCGGCGACGGCCGCGTCGAAGTCCGCCAGAGCTTCGCCGAGTCGCCCTATGTGCCCATAGGTCTGTCCCCGGCGGTTCAGCGCGAACACGTTCGAAGGCTCGATCTCGATGACCCGGCTGAAGTCCGCCAGTGCCTCCTCGAAGCGGTCCGTCATCCGGCACGCCTCGCCGCGCTCTGTGAGCACTTCCTCATTATCAGGATCAGTCGTGAGGTAACGGTCGGCCGCGATGATCGCCTCCTCGTAGCGATCCAGGTTACGGAGGGCGACGACGCGAATGGACGCGGCGTAGTCGGAACCGAGTTCGACGCCCCGCTCGGAGTCGGCGAGCGCCTCCTCGTAAAACCCCACTTTGCAGTAGATCTTGGCCCGGTCCCCGTAGGCCCAGCCCCATTCGGGCCTGATCTCCAGCGCTCGTGTGATGTCCGCAACCGCGCTCTCGTAGTCCCGTAGGCCGTAGTGCATCAGGGAACGAGTGGACAGGGCCATCTCGTTCCCGTCGTCCAGGTCGAGAGAACGGGTGAGGTCAGCCAAGCCTTCCTCGTACCGCCCGAGCAGGCAATATGCCTCGCCGCGCTGGGCGAGGACCCTCGGAGCGTCGGGAGCCAGCTCCAAGGCCCGGCCAAAGCTTTCCACGGCCTGCTCGTAGCGCTTCATGCCGAGGTACACGCTCCCCCTGATCGAATGGGCGGCCGCGTAGTCGGCGTCGAACTCCAGCGCTCGCGACGTGTCCGCCAGTGCGTCCTCCAGCTCTCCCATGTCGCGACGGGCCAGACCACGGAGTACGAAGGCCACGGCCAGGGCCTGCCCGTCCGGAGCCACCTCATCGATCAGGAGCGTCATGTTCTCGGCCCTGTCTCTCCTCGTGGTCTCCGCGAGAAAGCGTTCGCCCCATAGGCTTACGGACCCGGCGCCGGACTCCCGTCCCGCCTCCACGAGGACCAGCATCCACCTGCGTTCCCATGACGCCGTCATGGAGCCCACGTATACGCGTACATACCTGCGCAGTTCGTCGCGCAGAGCCTCTTCCGGGGAGGCGCACAGCCGGTGGTAGGTCTCCTCCAGCCGGTAGTCCAGCCACCGCTCGTGCTCCCACCGCTCATCGCCTCGAAGCGGCTCCTCGATCTGCCGCCGCCATCGCGCGAAGGTGTCGGCCAGTCGGAGGTGACGCGTCCGCCACCCCTGGGGCGACTGGTTGCGCTGGAGCCGCAGCATGGCCGTGCGGACGACATCGTGGTACCCACAGCGGCCGGAGCGGTCGCTGACGAACGGGAGCGACCGCAGCCAGTCGTAGAGCCCGGCGGCCTCGTCTTCGACGGCGGCCCGGTAGATGTCCTCGTCCAACCGTCGAGGCAGGGCCGCGGCCAAAGCGGCCGAACGGTGCACCTCGTCGTTCACCCACTTCAGGAAGCGCTCCACGGCGGTCCCACTCGGATCACCCACGGCATCCGCGGTGGCCGGCTGGGCCTCGGCCAGCATCGACACCAGGACGGGCAGCCCTCCGGTGAGGCGGAGCACGACTTCCACCACCTGCTCATCGACGACACCTCTCGCCGAGAGGAGCTGCCGGGCCTCGGCCTCCGTGAAGGGGGTCAGCGGGATGTCCGCGATGAGGTCGGCGTAGTCGGCCCAGCACCGCGGGTCGAGCGTGCCCTGCCCGGCCAGGGTCACCACCGCGTTGGCCGGGAGCGCCCCGTAACGGCCCTCGATCATCACGTCGCGCAGCCAGGTGTCGAGCAGCGGGCCGGTGCGTTCGTACGTGTCGAAGAACCAGGTCACCCAGGGCACGGAGGCAGCCACCTCGGCCACATCGTTCAGGAACGCCGGGGTGAGCGCGTCCACGGGCGACATCACCAGGTCCATATCGTCATGGCTGCGGAAGCGGGCGCTGAGCTTGGCCCGCGCCCGGTCGGCCGCCTGCGCGATCCGCTCCGGCTCCGCCGCCCCGGCGAAGGCCCCGAGGCCCGGCACCATCCCCAGTCCCACCAGCCCCGCCCGAGCGACGAACGCGCTCGACGCCGAGGCCGGGGCCTCCCCCGTAGCGCCCTCCTCCAATGGCGTGGCGCCCGCCGCCGAGTCGGCCTCGTGCCGCCGCTGCCGATAGGTCGCCAGCAGCTTGTCGAACGACTTCAGCGGATGCCCCTGGCGGGCGAACTGGGCGCTGATGGCCGCCATGACCTCGGGGACGGTGTTCACGGACTCGTCCACATAGGCGATGAGCGCCCGGTGTTCGCGTGCCGTGTTCTCCAACTGCCGCACCAGCGTCGTCTTGCCGATACCGGCGTCCCCGCGCACATGGAACACGAAGCGGTGCGCCTCGTCCTCGGGCGGTACCGCGAAGTTCTCCCGGTACGCGGCCATCTCCTGGCGCCGCCCCACGAACCGGCGCCGCTGCCGGATCAGGTCCCGCATCGTCGGCCGCTGCGCTCCCACAGCTCCCCCTTCCCCCTCGTGCAGGGTAACCGTGGGCGACGACACCGGGCCGGAAGGCGCACGCCCTACCCTTCGCCGGTCAGCCGCTTGAAGAGGTGCACGTCCGCGTGGCCTCCGGGAATGCCGAGCGTCCTGCCGGTCTCGGCATAGCCGTGGCGCTCGTAGAAGCCGGGGGCCTGAAAGGTGAACGACGACACCGCGACACGATCGCAGCCGCGCCGAAGCGCCTCGGCCTCGGCAGCCCGCAGAATTCTGCCGCCCCATCCGTCCTGACGACTGTCCTCGCGAACCCACAGCAGTTCGATACCGCACAGACCTCCCCAGGTCCACGCGGTCAGCCCGCCGACCAACTCACCCGCTTCATCGGTGACCTTCACCGAGAACTCGCTACGGTCGACCGCGCCCGTAGCGGCCGTATTGAAGGCGATCAGTTCCTCGGTCAGTCGGCCGTTGAGTTCGCTGTCGCTTCCGCCAGTGGTCAGGGTCGGACCGGGGCGGTCGTCAGTGGTCATGACGCGCAGCATGGCAGTCCGCCAAGCCGCGCAGCACGCGATTTCTCGTCCTTCCATCTCCCCCTAAGGCTTCTCGCCCAATGCGGCGCGCAGCCAGTCGAGGGAGCCTTGGCCGAGCATTTCGTCGGCCAGGCGACGTCCGGTTTCCGTCACCAGGCGGGCGCGGCTGTTGTCGATCCAGCGCTGGGCGTTCTCGTAGCCCTGGGACCGGTACTCGATCCCCTGGAGGAGGCATTCGAGCTTGTCCGCGTCCCGGGCGCAGACCGCCTCCGGTGACTCCTTGGCTTCGTACTCGGCCACCCATCCCCGCACGGCGGAGGCGAGGGCTTCCGGCATGCCATCGGTCTGGTCGGCGGTCACCGCCTGTGGGTCGGCGGCGGGCGCGTACTTCTTGCCGAGGTAGTTGACGTCTCCGGTGCGCGTCTCCTGCGAGTCGTGCCAGACCGCCATCAGCGCGGCCCGTGCGGGATCGGCGCCCTCCAGCTGGGCGATGACCGTAGCGATCAGCGAGGTGCGCCACGCGTGCTCGGCGACGCTCTCCGGGTCCCGCACCCCGGCCATCCACCAGCCGGTCCGCCGGGCATGCTTCAGCGTCCCGGCCTCGTACAGCAAGCGGGCTACCGCCTGAAGATCGTCAGCCACTGTCCAACTCCTCTCACGCCTCGGCGAGGCGGATCGCGTACCGGATGCTCTCGAGTTCACGGCGAGCGGGTACGGAAAGCTCCCGGCTATCCAACATCACTGGCAGCCGTTCCCGGAGGGCGATCGCGGCACTTCCCGAGCGCACCAGCACGGGCTTCGCGGTGAGCAACGACCAGAGGGTGTGGACGTTCAGGTCGACGTATCCGTGATGTGGTGCGAGGCCCTGCGCAAGGTGCCTCAGAAGCCGCGCTCCCACCCAGTTCCCGAGGCTGCGAGAGGCGATGAACTGGTCGGAGAGCTCGACATGTTGCGTTTCTCCGATCCAGTAAGCCCAGTAGTTCAAGTTGGCCACCTCGCTGGCGTCGTCCTCACCCAGGGTGGCGCTGATGAAGTGGCGCATACGCTCTCGATCACCTTGGCGCGCTGCGACAGCGGCCACGGAACGCTCGTTCAGCCAGCGGCTCAGCCAATCAGAGGGGCGCGTACTGCGCTGCTGATGCGCAAGCCAGTCCCCGGTGTTCGCGCGGTCGTCATACCCCGCGAGGTAAAGGGACTGGCGGCGCAGCAAAAAGCCTTCGTCACCCCGCGCCTCCTCGGCTGTACGCCGTACCTCTGAAAAGAAGCGATCACGGTCTTCCACGGACAGCTCCGGGCCCGAGGGAACCGGCCCCCTGCGCTGTCGAGGCGATACAGGGAGCTCACGGACGGCAGTCGGCGGCTGTCCGTTAAGCGGCCAGGCCAGCACTTCCACCAAGTCGCGCTGCATGACCCAGGCGCCGAGCGGGTTCTCGTGAACGGAGACCTCACCGTCGAGTACACCGGCCAGCAGGACGTCCGCCTGCATGGCCCGCTCGAAGGCCAGGAGAAGTTGCGGGGAGGCACCCATCTGCATCAGCCGGTGGCGGTGGCCGAGCATCTGTCCGACGGGCACCGCCGTGAGAGGACGCCGCCCGCACTCCCATCCTGCGATGGTGTCGAGCGAGACCCCGAACCGTTCGGCCAGTGCGTCCTGGGTGAGATTCAGTTGCTCCCGTATCAGGCGAAAGACGTACCCGGAAACGATCCCCCTGCGGGACCGGTCAGCCTTTCCCTGACTGCGAGTCAGGGAAAGTGGGTCAGCCTTCGCCATGAGCCCCCCTAGCCGGGTCGTCCTGCCGTCATCGTCCCGTACCTGCGGTCCCTTTGCGCCCAATGCACTGATTCATAACGTCATGACCAGCGAAGTACTCGCTGTTTGGACCGAGAGACCAGGGACTCACATGACGACGAGCAGCAGGCCATGGACACCGCCGAACGGCAGCGACATCACCGTCCTCCCGACCGGCAGATGGTGGGACGCCGTCCGTGCGTCCGCGGCCGTCGGGGAGCACGCCTTACGGCTGCTCGGGCCCGAGTCCGGTGCCGTCATCCAGGACCGGCACGGCCCGTTGTACTGGCTGGTGCGGCCGGGGACGGCGGAGGGGTGGGATGTGCGGGACGTACGGGTGCTCGGGGCCGGGGTCGGCGCGGCGAGCTTCATCGGGGTGCCGCCCGTGCACCGGACCGCCCGGCCCGGCACGCATTGGCGCGTCCCGGTCGGGCCCGGCCGCTACCTCACCGATGCCGCGCTGCTGCGGGGCGCGCTGGCGCTGGCCGCCGGTGCGGAATGCGGGACGGGCGAGGTGGCGCGGCGGTGATTCAGGTCTGCTACCGCTGCCAGCGGCCGACCGCCGAGCCGGTCGTCGTCGCGGAAGGCCACGGCGCCAGCGGCGGGGGCCATACCGTCTACGCCTGCCCCACGCACGCGCCCAGTTTTCCGGCACCGCCGGATCCCCTCGACGAGATCGACGCCCTGCGGCGTGCGCCACCAACAGGCGACAGCGTCAGTCCGTGACGCCCAGACGGAGGTGTTCGACGTGGTGGAGGGCCTGGTCGAGGAGTTCCGCCACGTGGTTGTCGTGGAGGGTGTAGACGACGGAGCGGCCCTGGCGGGTGCCCGTGACCAGGCCGAGGTTGCGGAGCAGGCGGAGTTGGTGGGAGCAGGCTGACTGCTGCATGCCGACGGCTTCGGCGAGTTCGGTGGCGGGGCAGGGGCCCTCGCGGAGGCGGGCCAGGATCAGCAGGCGGGACGGGGTGGCGAGGGCCTGGAGGGTGGCGGCGACCGTCTGGGCGTTCTCGGGGGTGAGGCGGGCGCGCGGGGCGGCGGCGTCGCCGGCGGGGGTTTGTGCTCCATGGCCCATGGGCTCATCCTACGGACCGCAGTATGCATGAATACTTGTTCACATGTTGGTGGTAACGTCTGCGGCCATGACCTCCACGCTCATCGACCGATCCGCGCCGCCGACGGCCCGGCCGGCCGCCGTACCCCGCCGCCGTACCCGGGTGCTCGCCCTGCCGGAGGCCCGCTGGGCGCTGTCGGCGCTCGTGCTGTTCCTGGTCGCGCTGGCGGGCGAGTTGCTCGGCGCGCCCGGGTGGGTGTGGGGGCCGCTGTACGGCGCGGTGTACGTCACCGGGGGCTGGGAGCCGGGGTGGGAGGGGCTGAAGGCCCTCAAGGACAAGACCCTGGACGTGGATCTGCTGATGGTGGTCGCGGCGCTCGGCGCGGCGGCCATCGGGCAGGTGCTGGACGGCGCGCTGCTGATCGTCATCTTCGCCACCTCCGGCGCCCTCGAGGCCGTCGCCACCGCGCGCACGGCCGACTCGGTGCGCGGGCTGCTGGACCTGGCGCCCGCGACCGCCACCCGGCTGCTGCCCGGCGGCGGCGAGGAGACGGTGGCCGCCGACGCGCTGGCGGTCGGGGACACGGTCCTGGTCCGGCCCGGGGAGCGGGTCGGGGCCGACGGGCGGGTGCTGGACGGGGAGAGCGAGGTCGACCAGGCCACCATCACGGGCGAGCCGCTGCCGGTCGCCAAGGCGGCCGGGGACGAGGTGTTCGCCGGGACCGTCAACGGCACCGGGGCGCTGCGGGTACGGGTCGCACGCGAACCGTCGGACTCGGTGATCGCCCGCATCGTGCGGCTGGTCGAGGAGGCGTCGGAGACGAAGGCGCCCACGCAGCTGTTCATCGAGCGGGTCGAACAGCGGTACTCGCTGGTGATGGTGGCCGCCACCGTCGCCCTGTTCGCGGTGCCGCTCGCCCTCGGCGCGGCGCTTCAGCCGACGCTGCTGCGCGCGATGACCTTCATGATCGTCGCGTCCCCGTGCGCGGTCGTGCTGGCCACCATGCCGCCGCTGCTGTCGGCGATCGCCAACGCCGGGCGCCATGGCGTCCTGGTCAAGTCGGCCGTCGTCATGGAGCGGCTGGGTCAGGTGGACGCCGTCGCGCTGGACAAGACCGGCACCCTCACCGAGGGCACGCCCCGGGTGACCGAGGTGCGCCCGCTGCCCGGTGCGGGGCTGGACGAGGACGCGCTGCTGCGGCTGGCGGCAGCGGCCGAGCGGCCCAGCGAACACCCCCTGGCCCGCGCCGTCGTGGACGCGGCGACGGGACGCGGGATACAGCTGCCGGACGCCCAGGGGTTCAGCTCCGCGCCCGGGGTCGGCGTCCGCGCGACCGTGGACGGCCGTGAGGTGCGGGTCGGGGCGCCCGCGCGGCTGTCCACAGTGGTAGAGGTCGCCGAGGTGGAGGCGGCGGGCCGTACCGCGGTCGTCGTCCTCGTGGACGGCGAGGCGGCCGGGGTGCTCGGCCTCGCCGACCGGCTCCGCCCCGACGCCACGGAAGCGGTCTACGGCCTCACGGCGCTGACCGGCTCCCGGCCGGTGCTGCTCACCGGCGACAACCGGCGCGCCGCCGACCGGTTGGCCGCCGAGACCGGCATCCACGACGTACGCGCCGGGCTGCTGCCGCAGGACAAGGTCACCGCCGTACGGGAGCTGGCCGACGCCGGGCGTCACGTCATGGTCGTCGGGGACGGCGTGAACGACGCCCCCGCCCTCGCGGCCGCCCACACCGGCGTCGCCATGGGCCGGGCGGGCTCCGACCTGGCCCTGGAGACGGCCGACGCGGTCGTCGTACGGGACGAACTGGCCGCCCTGCCCGCCGTCGTACGGCTCTCCCGCACCGCCCGGCGCCTGGTCGTCCAGAACCTGGTCATCGCCGGTGTGTGCATCACCGCGCTGGTCGTCTGGGACCTGGCCGGGCAGCTGCCGCTGCCGCTCGGCGTCGCCGGGCACGAGGGCTCCACCGTCCTCGTCGGCCTCAACGGGCTGCGGCTGCTGCGCGAATCGGCGTGGCAGCAGCGGTAGGGCTCAGTCGCCCAGCACCGGCAGCAGCTCCGGAAGGTGGCCGTCCGAGGCGAGGGCCGCCTTCTGCCGCTCCTCCGCGACCGGACCGTACGTCGTCGACCGGGCGCGGGCCGGGCGGCCCGCCAGGTCGGCGATGCCGATGAGGTCCTGGATGGAGCGGTAGGAGCCGTACGAGGAGCCCGCCATGCGGGAGATGGTCTCCTCCATGAGCGTGCCGCCCAGGTCGTTGGCTCCGGAGCGCAGCATCTCGGCCGCGCCCTCGGTGCCGAGCTTGACCCAGCTGGTCTGGATATGGGGGATGTGCGGGTGGAGCAGGATCCGCGCCATGGCCGTCACGGCGCGGTTGTCGCGGGTGGTGGGGCCGGGGCGGGCGATGCCGGCGAGGTAGACGGGGGCGTTGGTGTGGATGAAGGGGAGGGTGACGAACTCGGTGAAGCCGCCCGTCTCCTGCTGGATCTCCGCCAGCAGCCGCAGGTGGCCCAGCCAGTGGCGCGGCTGGTCGACGTGGCCGTACATCATCGTCGAGGACGAGCGGATGCCCAGCTCGTGCGCGGTCTTGATGACCTCCACCCACGTCGCGGTCGGCAGCTTGCCCTTGGTGAGGATCCAGCGCACCTCGTCGTCGAGGATCTCGGCAGCCGTCCCCGGGATGGTGTCGAGGCCGGCCTCGCGCGCCGCCGTCAGCCATTCGCGGATCGACATCCCGGTGCGGGTCGCGCCGTTGACGACCTCCATCGGGGAGAACGCGTGGACGTGCATCCCGGGGACGCGCTCCTTCACGGCCCGGGCGACGTCAAAGTACGCCGTACCGGGCAGGTCCGGGTGGATGCCGCCCTGCATGCACACCTCGACCGCGCCCACGTCCCACGCCTGCTGGGCGCGGTCGGCGACCTGGCTGAGGGAGAGGGTGTACGCGTCGGCGTCGGTGCGGCGCTGCGCGAAGGCGCAGAAGCGGCAGCCGGTGTAGCAGACGTTGGTGAAGTTGATGTTGCGGGTGACGATGTACGTGACGTCGTCACCGACGGCCGCGCGGCGCAGGTCGTCGGCAATATGACACAGCGCGTCCAGCGCGGGCCCGTCGGCGTGCAGGAGGGCCAGCGCCGCGGGGTCGGTGAGCCGGGTGGGGTCGTCGGCGGCCTGCGACAGGGCGGCCTTCACGTCCGCGTCGATCCGGGACGGGACCATGCCGGGGGCGGCGGCCTCGCGCAGCGCCTCCCAGTCGCCGTACACCTCGTCGAAGTCGTCGCGGCGGTCGCCGGTGCGGCCCTCGGTGTCGATCGTATGGTGCAGATCGGTGCGGCCGGAGCCGCTGAACGCCTCGTCGGGCTCCTGCCAGGGCAGCCCGGCGGGCCGGGCGTCCGGGCGGGCGAGGCCGGTGGCCGGGTCGGCCAGCGCGCGCACGTGCGGCAGCAGCCGCGGATCCAGCCACGGCTCCCCGCGCTGGATGAACTCGGGGTAGACGGCGAGCCGTTCCCGCAGCTCGAACCCGGCGGCGGCCGACCGGTCGGCCAGCTCGTCCACCTGGGGCCAGGGGCGCTCGGGGTTGACGTGGTCCGGGGTGAGCGGGGAGACGCCGCCCCAGTCGTCGATACCGGCGCCGATGAGCCGCTCGTACTCCGCGTCGACCAGGTTCGGCGGCGCCTGGATGCAGCCGGAGGGGCCCAGGATGTGCCGGGCGACCGCGACGGTGGCGAGCAGATCCTCCAGCTCCGCGTCCGGCATTCCGCGCATCGCCGTGTCCGGCTTGGCGCGGAAGTTCTGGACGATGACCTCCTGGACGCCGTGGTACGAACGGGACACGCGGCGCAGCGCGAACAGCGACTCGGCGCGCTCCTCGTACGTCTCCCCGATGCCGATCAGCAGCCCGCTGGTGAACGGGACGGAGCTGCGGCCCGCGTCCTCCAGGACGCGCAGCCGGACGGCCGGTTCCTTGTCCGGCGAGCCGTAGTGCGGGCCGCCGGGCTCGCTCCACAGCCGCTCGGACGTGGTCTCCAGCATCATGCCCATGGAGGGCGCGACGGGCTTGAGCCGCTGGAAGTCCGTCCAGGTCATGACGCCGGGGTTGAGGTGTGGCAGCAGCCCGGTCTCCTCCAGGATGCGGATCGCCATGGCCCGTACGTACGCGATCGTGTCGTCGTACCCCTCGGCCTCCAGCCACTCGCGCGCCTCGGGCCACCGGTCCTCGGGGCGGTCGCCGAGCGTGATCAGTGCTTCCTTGCAGCCCATCTCGGCGCCACGGCGGGCGATGTCCAGCACCTCATCGGGGGACATGAACATGCCGTGGCCCTCGCGGCGCAGCTTGCCGGGGACGGTGGCGAACGTGCAGTAGTGGCACTTGTCGCGACACAGCCGGGTGAGCGGGATGAAGACGCTGCGCGAGTACGTGATGACCCCGGGGCGGCCCGCGGCCTCCAGACCCGCGTCCCGCACGCGCGCGGCCGACGCGGCGAGGTCGCTCAGGTCGTCCCCGCGCGCCTGGAGCAGCACCGCCGCCTCGGCGGTGTCCAGCGCCACGCCCTCGCGGGCACGCTTGAGCGCACGGCGCATCGCGTTGGCCGTGGGGGGCGTCGGTTCATTTCCCTGCGCGCTCGTGGTCATCCTCCGAGCATACGAGTGGTGTCCGACACCGCCAGACCGGCCGGGCCTGCGGTTTTGTGGGTCTGATCACGACAATTCGACGCCGGTGCCGGGAATATTCGTGCCGCCTACAGCCACCGGTCTACAGGTACTGGGCGGACTCATCGAGCGTGTGCAGGATCTCCGTCTCGTCCCCGGGCGGAAGCTGCACGACGACTTCCTCGATGCCGAGGTCGGCGAAGTGGGCGAGCTTGCCGGGCGAGGGGCGCACCGCGTACGGCACGACCTCCAGCGCCGCCGGGTCCCGGCCCGCCTCGGCCCAGACGCGGCGCAGTTCGGGGAGGGTCTCCGTCAGCCCGCCGCCGCCGATCGGCAGCCAGCCGTCCGCGTACGCGGCGATGTGCGCGAACAGGCGCGGCCCGGCCGCCCCGCCGATCAGGGTGCGCGGCCCGGTGAGCGGATCGCCGGACGGGCGCTCCCGCATCACCGGTTTGGGGTACGCGACACTCGCCCGTACCGACACGTACGGGCCCTGATGGGCCGTGGGCTCCTCCGTCCACAGGGCGCGCATCAGCGCCATCCGGTCGCGGACCAGTTCGCGGCGCTCGGACCAGACGGTGCCGTGGTCGGCGGCCTCCTCGACGTTCCAGCCGTAGCCGATGCCGAAGGTGAAGCGCCCGCCGGACAGGAAGTCGAGGGTGGCCACGCTCTTGGCGAGGACGACCGGGTCGTGCTGGGCCACCAGGCAGATGCCGGTGCCGAGCCCCAGCCGCTCGGTGACGGCGGCCGCCTGGCCGAGCGCCACGAACGGGTCGAGGGTGCGGCCGTACGGGCGCGGCAGCGGTTCACCCATGGGGGCGGGGGTGTCGCGGCTGACCGGGATGTGGGTGTGCTCGGGCAGATACAGCCCGGCGAACCCGCGCTGCTCCAGCTCGCGCCCGAGCCAGGCGGGGCGGACGGTCTCGTCGGTGAGGAAGACGGTGGTCGCGATGCGCATGAAGGGGGCGCTCCTGCCGCCGGGGGTCGAGGGGACGTATGTTCCCTCACCGCCACAAGGTTATCCACAGGGCTTTCCGCGGATGTCATCGACGCGTACAACGGTGAGACGCGGGTGACACGAATCCGAGTGTGGGGGCAGGCATGCAGCGACGGGACGTACTCAGACTCTCCGCGCTCGCGGGCGCGGCGGGTGTGCTCACGCTCGATCCGGTGTCCTTCGCGCAGGCCGGCGAGGCGGACCCCGGGGAGGATCGGTCCCGTACGATCACCGGCCATCTGCCCACCGGCTCCCCGGACTTCGTCTATCTGCCGGTGGAGGTGCCGGGCGGGGTCCGCGAGATCGCGGTGTCGTACTCGTACGACAAACCGGCCGTTCCGGCGGGCACGCAGGGGAACGCGTGCGACATCGGCATCTTCGACGAGCGCGGTACGGAGCTGGGCGGGCGCGGCTTCCGCGGCTGGTCGGGCGGTGCCCGTACGGAGTTCGCCATCAGCGCCGCGCAGGCCACCCCCGGATACCTCGCCGGGCCCGTCCGGGCGGGCACCTGGCATGTCGTCCTCGGCCCGTACACGGTCGCCCCGCAGGGCCTGGACTACAAGGTCACGGTCACCCTGCGCTTCGGCCCTCCCGGCACCACTCCGAAGCCCGTCTACCCGCCGCAGCGTGCCAAGGGGCGCGGCCGGGCCTGGTACCGGGGTGACTCCCATCTGCACACCGTGCACTCCGACGGCAAGCGCACGCCCGCCGAGCTGGTCGCCGCCGCCCGCGCCGCCGGGCTCGACTTCATCACCACGACCGAGCACAACACCACCTCCAGCCACGGCGCGTTCGAGGGCCTGTGGGGCGACGATCTGCTGATCATCACCGGTGAGGAGATCACCACCCGGAACGGCCATGTGGTGGCCCTCGGCATCGCCCCGGGCACCTTCATCGACTGGCGCTACCGCGCCCGGGACAACCGCTTCGGCCAGTTCGCCCGCAAGATCCGCCAAGCGGGCGGTCTGGTGATCCCGGCCCACCCGCACGGCACCTGCGTGGGCTGCAACTGGAAGTTCGGCTTCAACGAGGCCGACGCGGTCGAGGTGTGGAACGCCGACTTCGGCCCGGACGACGAGGCGACCGTCCTGGAGTGGGACAACACCCTGGTCGCCGCCGCCCGCGGCGACGGCCGCTGGCTGCCTGCCGTCGGCCACAGCGACGCCCACCGCGAGCCCCAGACCGTCGGCCTCCCCCAGACCGTCGTCCTCGCCGACGACCTGTCACGCACCGCCCTCCAGGACGGCATCCGCTCCGGCCGCTGCTGGATCGCCGAGTCCTCGGCGGTCGACCTCACCTTCGAGGCGGTCGACGGCCGCGGCAACCACGCCGGAATCGCCGACCGGCTGGCGGTCGCCCGCGACGCGGAGGTGACGGTCCGCCTGAAGGTCACCGGCGCGGGCGCGGGCCGCCAGGTCCGCTTCATCACCGACCAGGGCCCGCTCTACACCACCACGCTGCCCGACTCCGGCTCCGGCACCGTCGAGTGGAAGACCACCCCCTCCTACGCGGCCTACGTCCGCGCCGAGATCCGCCGCTCGGCGGCGGACGGCGGCGCGTCGGGCGTACCGGGCCCGATGGTCGCCCTGACCAACCCGATCTGGCTGGGCGAGCGCTGACGGCCGCCGCGTCACCAGCGGGGCCCCTGGACGGGACATCTAGCGCGTGCCGGCGGGCGGATCGGCGTAGACGCCGCGCAGCATGCCGGTGGCCTGCCCGACTTCGATGAGATAGCCGTCCGGGTCGCGCAAGTAGCACCGCACCTCCGCCTTGCGGTCGATGGGTGGCGTGAGGAATTCGGCGCCCTTCGCACTCCACTCTCGGTGACATGCCTCGATGTCGGCGACGCGGAGGTTGAGGAAGCTGCTGACCGTGCCCGGGTCGGTGGGCGGGCGCAGGGTGACGTCCGGCTTGTCCGGGGTGGGCCCGCCGCCCGGGTTCATGATGATCCATCCGTTGGCGAGCTTGACGGTGCAGGGATTTTCCTCGATCACCACCTCACCTCCGAGAACGTCGGTGTAGAAGGCGCGAGATCGGGCCACGTCGGCCACCGTCAGAAAGTGAGTGAGGAGGAGTCCGGAATCCGGGGCGGGAAAACCGTCACGGCGCATGCAAGACCTCCAGGCAAAACGGACGTTTTTACCCATAGTGGCGGATGGGCGTCCGCGACCACGAATGAACACGGCCGGGAGGGAAGCCCGCCGCGTCGGCCGTCGGCCCCTCCTACTCGCGCTTCCTGGTCAACCGTCCGGGCCGAGCCACTGGCTTCTGGGCGGCTGAGGGCAGCGTTCGCCGTGCGAGGGCAGAAGATCAGGCCACGGGACACATACCGGCCCGACCCGCCGGCCAAGTGCGCGCCGCGCTTCGGCAACAGCGGATGATGACGGCAATGCCGAGTCTCCGTCAGGACCGGCACGGGGGCGCGTACTCCGCATGTGGCACTGCTCGCTCCCAGACCGCCTCGAACGCCGAGCTGCACAGTCTCACTGTTGCCGGATCATCCGTCACGGTCTCGTCGTCAGGGGCGAGTTCTCCGTACCGTCGAAGTGATGGAAGAGGACCCGCGCGCCGTCATCGGAACGGAAGACGGCGGCGCCGGACTCACCGGCGGTGACGGGCTCCCAGCCGCCGCCATCACCGCTCGCGGGCAGCCTCATCAGGTGGGCTCTTCCGAGAATTGGTTGGTGTCGAAGAGCTGGTTGATGTGCCCGCCGAGGGCGGACCAGTGCCGGCCGGAGAGTTCGGCGGCGGCACTGGCGTCGCCGGTGGCGCAGACGTCGACGAGCTGGTCGTGGTGTTCGATGGTGTTGCGGCCGCCGAGCAGCGTGGAGAACTTGCGGTAGAGGATGCGGTGGATCTGGGGGTGGACCTGTTCGACTATCCGGCTGAGCACGGGGTTGTCCGCGGCCGCGATGGGGACGGCGTGGAAGCGGTCGTCGGCGGCGAGCGCGGCCGTGGTGTCGTTGTCGGCGACGGCGCGCTCGAAGGCCTGGTTGGCCTCGCGCATGTGCGTCAGGTCCTGCTCGGTCATGACCGGCACGGCGGTCTCTATGGCGAGCTGGTCGAGGGCGCGCAGGACGGCGAGGGTCTTTTCGACGTCGCGGCGGTTGAGGGTGGTGATGCGGGTGTAGACGCCCGGTTTGGCCTCGACCAGTCCGATGTCGGCGAGCCGGGCCAGCGCCTCGCGCACCGGGGTGCGGCTGAGCCCGAGGCGCTCGGCGAGTTCGCTGTCCTTGACCTTCTCCCCCGGGACCAGTTCACCGCGCACGATGGAGTCGCGCAGGCGGTGGAAGACCTCATCGCTGAGGAGGCGGCGGGAGACAGGGCTGTCCAGTGACATATTGCGTACAATACATCGCCTCCTGTCCGGCTCAGCCGCCTCACGCCGCGCGGGTCCGGCGGACGAGGGCCCGGGCCAGGATGGCGGCGGGGTCGATGAGGGGGACGTCGACGGCGTCGGCGGGCAGCCCGAGGGGGATCTCGGTGCATCCCGCGATGATCGCCTGTGCACCCCGTTCGGTCAGCTGCCGTGCGGCGCGGGCCAGGGACGCGGTCGCGGTGCCGAGGGTGCCCGCCTTCACGGCGCGGATGGCGGCCATGACCTCGCCCTCCTGACTGGCTTCGTCGGGGAGCACGAGGCGGATGCCGTAGCGGTCCAGCCATTCCTGGTACAGGCCCGCCCGGACGGTGCCGGTCGTGGCCAGCAGCCCGGCGGTGCGGACGGCCGGCCGCAGGGTGGTGAGGTGGTCGGCCACTTCGCCGATCATGTGGATGATCGGCAGGCCGACGTGGTCGGCGATGCGGGGCACGAAGGCGTGCGCGGTGTTGCAGGGGATGGCGATGACGGTCGCACCGGCCTCGCGCAGCACGCGGCCGCCGTTGAGGAGCCAGGGGGTGGGGTCGGGGCCGTTGCCGAGAAGGGCGTCGGTGCGGTCGGGGATGGTGGGGTCGGACCAGATGACCGCCTTGAGGTGGTCCTGGTCGCTGCGGCCCGGAGTCATCGACACCAGCTTGGCGTAGAAGTCGGCGGTGGCCGCCGGTCCCATGCCGCCGAGGATGCCGATGATCTCCGTGGTGTCGACCGGGTCGGTCACCGTGCGTCGTCCTTCTGGAGGGCCGGGGCGAGCTGCGGTTCGGGGCCGGTAGGGGCCTCGCTCGTGCCGTGCTTGGCCTCCCGGCGCTTCTCGGAACTGTCCACGACGGCGGCGGCGAGCGCGTTGCCGATGACGTTCACGCCGGTGCGGGCCATGTCGACGATGAAGTCCACACCGAGGAGCAGGGCGATGCCCTCGGCGGGCAGCCCGATGCTGTTGCCGGCCGCGATGAGGACGACGACGGAAGCGGAGGCCACACCGGCCATGCCCTTGGAGAGGAGCACCAGCACACCGACCATGAGGAGCAGGGCGGGCAGGGAGGTGTCGGCGCCGTAGGCGTTGGCGATGAACACCAGGCCCGCGGCCTGGTACAGGACGGAGCCGTCGGTGTTGAACGAATAGCCGAGGGGCACGACGAACGAGGTCGTCGACCGGTTGAGGCCGAAGTCCTCCAACTTGCCCATGAGGGGAGCCAGTACGGATTCGGAGCTACGGGTGACGAAGGCGATCCCGGCCAGGTTGGCGATCGACTTCAGCAGCGCGACGTAGCGGATGCGGAAGATCGCGGCGATGAGGGGAAACAGCACGCCGATCACGATGACCAGGCCCGCGTAGACGACGGCGATGAAGCCCATGAGGCTGCGCAGGTTGCCGAAGCCGTAATGGGCGACGTCGTAGGAGAGGAAGCCGAGCACGCCTACGGGGGCGACGCGGATGACGTACCCGACGACCTTGAACATCACCGTCGCGACGGAGTCCAGCACCGAGGCGAAGGGGGCCGCCTTCTCGCCGATGGCGGCCATGGCCACGCCCACCAGCAGGGCGAAGACGATCGCGCCGAGCAGGTTGCCCTCGCTGAAGGCGGCGAAGATGTTCTTCGGAACCGCGTGCAGGATCAGCTCGTGGAAGTCGATCCCCTGGTCGAGGCTTTCCAGGTCCTTGGGGTTGGCGGCCCCGACGGGGGCGCCCTTGCCGATACCGGTGAACTTCGCGAGGCCCACGGCGATCAGCAGGACGACGGTGGTGACGATCTCGAAGTAGAGAATGGCCTTGCCGGCGATCCGGCCGACCTTCTTGACCGACTCCATGCGGGCGATGCCCAGCACGATGAGCGGGAAGACCAGCGGCAGAACGACGACCTGCACCAGGTTGAGGAAGATATCGCCGAGGATCTTCATCTGCTCACCGACGGACGGTGCGAGGGCCCCGATGAGGGCTCCCAGTCCGACGGCGATGATCGACTGCACACCGATCGGCATCCGCAGACATCGCCGCAGAAGCCCCGGCCGAGATCCGGATGGTGTGTCTGTGCTGGTGGCCTGGGCAGGTGGTGCGTTCATCCGTGCTCCAATATATTGCGCTCTGCGTATTGGGGCGTAAGACTGCGCCCCAGGCAGCGGCCTGTCAAGGGGTCCGGCAGCGGACTGCGGCTACGACGAGGAGCACGGATGGCACAGGCCACACGCGTTGAGCACGATCTGGTGGGACACGAGGAGGCCCCGGCCGACGCCTACCGCGGCGGGCACGCGGTGCGGGCCGTGGAGAATTCGCGATCGCCGGATGACGCCGACCAGGTCGTCGTCGGCCCCGTCCAGGACGGGGCGGGCGCCCGCTCGCGGGCGAAAGGTCCTGGGGTTCGTTACGCCGCGGGAGCGGCCAGTGCCGGATCCTGTCCGGACCGGTGCAGAGCCTGGGCGACGAACCCGGACGCCGTCAGGTGAGCCACTGTCTCGCTCAGGAACCGCACCGTCTCCGGTCGGCGCTCCTTCGTGGTCCCGACGGCCTGCCGGATGGTCATGAAAGCGGGCTCGACCAGGCGCAGTCCGGGCCGTTCGGCGAGATGCGCGGTGAGTGGCTGCCGGATTCCCGCCGCGACCTCCAGCTTCTCGGTGTGGAAGACGTCCACCCCCTCCGGGCCCCGGACCAGGGTGACGTGGCGCAGGGTGCGCGTCAGGTACAGGTCGTAGGCGGAGCCCCGCTTCACCCCGATCCGGATGCCCGCGCGGTCCACGTCTTCCGGTGCCCGCAGCGTGGACTCGGCCGGGACGGCGTACACCCCTTCGATGTGCGCATACGGGGCGGTGAACGCGATCTCCGCCTCACGGGCCGGTTCGACGGCGAGGAAGCACAGGTCGGCGCGGCCGGTGGCCATCGCCTCGTAGGACTTGCGGGCCGCGTCGAAGCAGAGGAACTCCACGGGCAGGCCCAGGCGTCGGGCTATCTCACCGGCGAGATCGACGGTGACCCCGCGCGGCGCGTCCGGGGTGCCCTGGGCAAGGACGGGGTTTCCGAGATTGACGGAGACACGGAGCACTCCGACGGGGGCGAGGTCGCGGGCGAGCGCGGTGGCGTCAGTGGGCTCCATGGCGCCGAGTCCAGGTGCGGTCGGCATCCCTCAGCGCGGCCAGCCGTTCGGCATGCAGCGACGGGTGTCAGTCGTCCTCGGCGATGAAGTCCGTTATCGCGGCAGCGATGGCTTCGGGCTGCTCGTCGGGGATGAAGTGTCCAGCGTCGGGCACGACGATTCGGGTGGTGTTGTCGGCCCATGGGCTGATGGCGGCGGCCATGTCCGGAACGGAGCCGTGGCTGCTGGAGATTCCGAGGATGGGCACGGTCAGGTGCCGCCACTTGAGCGCCTCGCGGTTCTTGCGCGCTGACTCCGCGGCGTCTCGGTAGTACGCGAGGGAAGCGCGCAGGCCGCCGTCGACGGCGACGGCCGCCGCGTAGTGGTCGAGCTCGGCGTCGTCGAACGTGTCGGGAGACAGGGCCTTCGCCTTCAGGAACCAGCCGACGTAGTCGCGTTCGCGGCCGGCAAGCAGCGTCTCGGGCAGGTCGGGCACGGTGTGGAACGCGAAATGCCAGGTTTTCCACGCTCGATCCGGGTCGGTGGGAATCGTTTCCGGGAGGGTGATGCCGGGGATTCCGGCGTCGAGCAGAGCGACCCCGCGCAGGTGGCTCTCGTAGTCGAGGGCGAGGGAGAAGGCGACCCAGGCGCCGATGTCGTGGGCGACCAGGGAGTAAGTCGACACTTCGAGAGCCTTCACGGCGGCGTGGACGTGCGCGGCGACCGTGTGGGTGTCGTAGCCGCGCTCCGGACGCTCGGAGTGGCCCTGGCCCGGCAGGTCGATCGCGATGACGTGGAACCGGCGGGTGAGGCCGGGCATGACCTTTCGCCAGGCCCACCAGGTTTGCGGGAATCCGGCGAGCAGGACGACGGCCGGGCCGCTGGGCCGCCCACCTTCGACGACATGAAGGCGGACGCCCTCCGCGTCGACCCAGCGGTGAGTGAATCCGGCCAGGTGCTGCAGGGGCAGGTCGCGGATGGGGTTGCTTTCGCAGACATGCGGAGTGCTGGTTGCCGGGCCGGTCACGGGGATCCCTCCATCGGTGTCAGGTGTGCGGTGGGGACGGCGTGGCTGACGGCGGTGGCTGGGACCACGTGGGGTGTCTCTCGCGCGGTCGCGAAGTGCGCGGTATACCCGGTCATGACCACGCTTGAAAGCTAACACATCTTGAACTGATTGGTTCAAGATAGAATGGTGCGCAACACAGTCCGAACCAGCGACGCATCGGGAAGTGCCGCGTGGCAGGCAAGAAGCAGTTCGACATGGACACGGCGCTCGACGCCGCGATGATCCAGTTCTGGCGCGACGGCTACGCCGACACCTCATTGGACGATTTGTCTCGGGCAACCGGCCTGAACCGCAGTTCCATCTACTCCTCCCTCGGCGACAAGGACACGCTCTTCCTGCGCTGCCTGGATCTCTACGCCGCGCGCTATGGCGAGAAGTACGACGCCGCCCTGTCGTGTGCGGCCTCGGAACCCGTTGCCGCTGTTCGTGCGTTCTTCGACGTCACCCTTGAGCGCATCGCCGATCCCGAACTACCCGATGGATGCCTGATCGCCCAGTCAGCCATGGCAATTCCCGTGCTGAGTCCGAGCGTCGCAGCGCACGCCAAGCAGGCGCTCGGCTTCCAGCGCCTGCGCCTGAGCGCCGCGCTGAAGGCCGGCCGACTGACCGACCAGGGCGCCGAGGCCTTCGCTGTACACGCGGCGGCCGTGAACCAGTCGCTCGCCGTCATGAGCAGGGCCGGGGCGAGCCCGGCGCAGCTCCTGGCCATCGTGGGCGTGACCGTGGACGCGCTGTCGCAGGCGCTGCGCGCGTCACGAATCTGACGGGCCCGGTGGCTTCGTCGCCAATCGGACCGGGCCAGGTGGAACGCGACGCAAGCACAAGCGCACGCCTATCCCCAGGTGAGCGGGTCGAGGTGGAGGTAGAACCGCTCCCGGTCACGGTCGAGGGCGATGCCGTAGCGGTGGGCGAAGGCGTCGTCCGCCGAGTTGGCCTGGTGGTCGTCGGCCCACGTCTCGCGGGCGGTGGCCAGCAGGAGGGCGATGTCGGCGTAGGGGTCGGCCCGTCCCAGGCGGCCGAGGTCGATGAAGCCCGCCACGGTCAGGGTCGCCGGGTCGAGGACGATATTGGGCAGGCACAGGTCCCCGTGACAGACGACCGCCTCGGCGGCCTCCTGCGCGAGGCGGCCCTCGACCTGCGGGGCAAGGCGCGCGAGCAGTTCGTCGGGCGGGGTGGCCTGCTGGTCGACGGGGAGGAACTCCGGGTTGACCGCGCCACGCGCCACGACCTCGCGTGCGGTGGCGAACATCCGGCGGAGGTCGCGGCTGAACGGGCAGCCCTGGAGCGGCACATCGTGCAGGTGCCGCACGGCATCGGCGATCGGCCCCCACGCCGCGTGGAGCGTGGCGGCCGGGACACGGTCCGCGGGGACGCCTGCCACGGCGCTGGTCACCAGGCATCCGCCCGCATCGGCCACGCGCCAGTCGAGGACGCGTGCGCCCGGAACACCCTGCGCGTGAAGCCACGCGACCCGGTCCCGCTCCGCCTCCAGCGAGGCCACCTGGTGCGCGGGCACGCACTTCGCGTACCGCGCGCCGTCATCGGAGCGGAAGACGGCGGCCCCGGACTCACCGGCGGTGACGGGTTCCCAGCCGCCGCCATCGCGGCCCGTGGGCAGCAGGGTTCGCAGTGCGCTCGTATCGATCACAGCGTCAGCCTACGAGGGCGCCACGCCCAGGGCGATCCGCGCCGCGACCGGCAGGTGGTCGCTACCAGTGGTGGGCAGGGTGCGGAGGTGGGAGACGGTCGCCGAGCGGGCCATGACCTGGTCGATCCGGGCCAGCGGGAAACCGGCGGGGAAGCTGAGGCCGAAGCCCCGCTCCGCCACGTTCATCCGGGAGGTCAGCGGATCCAGCCCGCGGTCCTCGACCGTGCCGTTGAGGTCGCCCAGCAGGATCACCCGCTCCCGCTGCTCGGCGGCGATGGCCTCGCCCAGCAGCCCGGCGCTCTCGTCGCGCCAGGACGACGCGAGGCCGCTCGCCCCGACGCGGACCGAGGGCAGGTGCGCGACGTACGCGGCGATCTCGCCGCGCGGCGTGTGGGCCACGGCCCGGAGCCCGCGACTCCAGGGCTCGGTGATCCCCCGGGGTTTGATGTCCGGCCGCCGGACATCGGTGAGCGGATGCTTCGACCAGAGCCCGACGGTGCCACGGACCGCGTGGTACGGGTAGTCCGAGGCGAGGGTCTTCTCGTAGACCGGCAGCGCCGTGGGCACCAGCTCCTCCAGCGCGATGAGATCGGGCTCGGCTCCGGCCAGGGCGCGGGCCGTGCCCGCCGGATCGGTGTTCTCGTCGCTGACGTTGTGCTGCACGACCAGCAGGTCGCCTTTCGTCTCCCCGGGCAGGAGCAGCCCGCCGAACACGTACGTCCAGGCCGCCACCGGCAGCAGCAGGGCCAGCAGCGCGGTGGCCGAACGGCGCAGCAGCGCCAGGCCGAACAGCACCACGACCACCAGGCCGAGCCACGGCAGGAACGCCTCCAGCAGACTGCCGAGCCGTCCCACGGAGTTGGGCACCGCCCGGTGAAACGCCAGCAGCCCGGCCGTCAGCGCCGCCAGTCCGGCGAGGACCCGCCCCCGCGTCCAGGCCGAGCGCCCCTTGACGTCCGGCCCCCAGCGCCCCAGCCACCGCAGCATTGCCGCCTTCACCATCGCCGTCCCACCGCTGCTCGGCCGCTCCGCTGTCGCTGTCCCATCCGTTCGACCCGCCCCTCAAGACGGGGCGCCGAGCGGATCGGTTCCAGTAGCGCACGTTGCCGTAGTCCCTCCGGGGAACGCCGCGCGGACTCGGCGGCCGCCGTCGACGACCAGGTCGGTGCCGGTGATCCAGGACGCCTCGTCGGAGACCAGCCAGCGGACGGCGCGGGCCACGTCCTCCGGCTCGCCGATGCGGGCCAGGGGGAGGGTGGCGGCGATCTCGGGCTCGTCGCGCTCCCAGACGAAGCGGGCCATCTCGGTGCGGATCAGTCCCGGGGAGACCGCGTTGACGCGGACGCCCGGGGCCAGTTCGGCGGCGAGCTGACGGGTGAGGCGGAGGAGGGCGGTCTTGCTGGCGCCGTAGGCGCCGACGCCCGGGCCCACGCCGTGGGTGCCCTCGGTGCAGACGTTGACGACCGCGCCGCCGTGGTCGCGCATCCAGGCGCGCCAGGCCGCCTGGGTCAGGCGCAGCGGGGCCTCCACGTTGACGGTGAAGGCCCTGCGCCAGGCGAGCGGGTCGGCGTCGATCAGCGGCCCCAAGGGGGCGTTGGTGCCGGCGTTGTTGACGAGGATGTCGAGGCGGCCGAAGGTGGCGAGGGCGCGGGAGACCGCCTCGTCGAGATGGGCCGGGTCGGCCACGTCCCCGGGGCAGGCCAGGGCGTTCGGGCCCAGGTGGTGTACGGCTTCGGCGAGTTCGCCGGGGTCCCGGGCCGTCACGCACACCGATGTGCCGTCGGCGATCAGCGCCGCCGCCACCGCCAGGCCGATGCCGCGCGAGGCGCCGGTGACCAGCGCGGCGCGCAGCACCGGTTCAGCCACGCGTCGACACGCTGCGGGTGTCGCGGCCCGAGCGGAGCACCTTGCCCGGTACGGCGCCCGTGATCTCGTCGTCGCGGATGGTTTCGACGCCGCCGACGCGGACGCTCACGATGCCCTCCGCCCGGGAGTCCAGGCGCGGGCTGTCGCCGGGGAGGTCGTGCACCAGCGTCGCCTGCCCCGCGTCGATCCGTTCGGGGTCGAAGAGGACGAGGTCGGCGTGGTAGCCCTCGGTGACGCGGCCACGTTCCCGCAGGCCGAAGAGCCGGGCCGGGTCGTCGGTGAGCATCTGGACGGCCCGCTCCAGCGGGACCAGCTTCCGGCGGCGCAGGCAGTCGCCGATGAAGCGCGTGGTGTACGGGGCGCCGCACATCCGGTCCAGGTGGGCGCCGGCGTCGGAGCCGCCGAGCAGGACGTCCTCGTGTTCCCAGGTCTGCCTCCGCAGCTCCCAGCTGGCCGGGTCGTTGTCGGTCGGCATCGGCCACAGGACGGTGCGCATCTCGTCGGCGGCGCAGATCTCCACCAGGGTGTGGAAGGCGTCCTGTCCGCGCTCGGCGGCGATGTCGCGGACGACGCGGCCGGTGAGTCCGGCGTTGGCCTCGCTGTAGGTGTCGCCGATGACGTACCGCTCGAAGTCGGCGAGCCGCCGGAAGACCCCGGCCTCGGGGCTGGTCGCGCGGCGCAGCATCTCCGACCGTACGGCCGGGTCGCGGAGCCTCGCGATGCGCTCGGGGATCGGCAGGCCGAGGATGTCGCCCCAGCCCGGGATGAGGTTGAGCGCGCAGAACGTGCCGAGCGACATGTTCATGGGGGTCAGGATCGGCATGGTGAGGGCGACGATGCGGCCGCCCGCCTCACGGGCCCGTTCGCTCGCCTGGAGCTGGCGCGGGACGCGCTCGGGGACGGCGGCGTCGATGGTGAGGACGTTCCAGTTGAGGGGGCGTCCGGCGGCGGCGCTCATCTCCACCAGCAGGTCGATCTCCTCGTCCGCGAACCGGTCGAGGCAGCCCGCCACGATGGCCTCGATCTGGGTGCCCTCGTGTTCGCCGACGGCCCGGGACAGGGCGAGGAGCTCCTCGGGTTTCGCGTGCCGGGAGGCGACGGGCTGCCCGTCGCCGTCGGCGTGGGTGGAGGACTGGGTGGTGGAAAGACCCCACGCCCCGGCGTCCATCGCCTCGTGGAGGAGCCGCAGCATCTCGTCCAGCTGGGCGGGGGTGGGCCGGCCGCCGATCGCGTCCGGGCCCATGACGTGGCGGCGCAGCGCGCAGTGCCCCACCATGAAGCCCGCGTTGACCGCGATCCGCCCCTCCAGGGCGTCGAGGTATTCGCCGAAGCCGTGCCAGTTCCAGGGCGCGCCCTCCTCCAGGGCGACGAGCGACATGCCCTCGACGCGGCTCATCATCCGCCGGGTGTAGTCGGCGTCGCCGGGGCGCTCGGGGTTGAGCGGGGCGAGGGTGAAGCCGCAGTTGCCGCCCGCGATGGTGGTGACGCCGTGGTTCATGGAGGGGGTGGCGTACGGGTCCCAGAAGAGCTGGGCGTCGTAGTGGGTGTGCGGGTCGACGAAGCCGGGCGCGAGGACGAGCCCGGTGGCGTCCTCGCTGCTGCGGGCCGGTTCGGTGACGGACCCGGGCTCGGCGACGGTGGCGATCCGGCCGTCGCGCAGGCCGACATCGGCGAGACGGGAGGGCGCGCCCGTGCCGTCCACGACGGTCGCGCCCTTGATGAGGTGGTCGAGCACGGGTGGGGTCCCTTCTGGCGTCAGCCCGCCGTGGTTCGGCGGAAGCGGGTCGTGCGGTGCACCGGGTCGGTGTCGATCTTCGGGATGACGTGCTCGCCGATGAGCTTGATGGTGTTCAGGGTGTCCTCGTAGCCGATGCCGATCGGCAGCCCGAAGGAGAGCTGGTCGGCCCCGGCCTGCTCCCACCGCTTGCACTGCCGGAAGACCTCGTCCGGGTCGCCGCAGATCATCAGCTCCTCGGCGATGAGCAGCTCGATGATCTCCTCGGTGTATTCGGGGAGGAGTTCGGGCCACTCCGGGATGCCGTCCGGGCGGGGGAAGGTGTCGTGGTAGCGGAAGAGGAGGGACTGGAGGTAGTTGAGGCCGCCGCCGAGCGCGATCTCGACCGCCTTGGCGTGGGTCTCGGCGCAGATCGCGGTCGAGGTCACCATGACGTTGTCGTTGACGAAGCCGCCGACCGGGTCGGCGTCCTTGACGGCGTTCTTGTAGGAGTCGAGGACCCACTCCATGTCGGAGACCTTCTGGATGGAGAAGCCGAGGACGCCGAGGCCCTTGCGGCCCGCCATCGCGTACGAGGACGGGGAGCCGGCCGCGTACCACATGGCCGGGTGGCCGGTGCCGTACGGCTTGGGCAGCACCTTGCGGGGCGGGAGCGACCAGTGCTTGCCCTGGAAGCCCGGGTACTCGTCGCTGAGCCACATCTTGGCGAACTCGCCGATGGTCTCTTCCCAGATCTCCTTGGTGTGGTTCATGTCGGTGACGCCCGGGATGAACCCCAGGATCTCGTGGCTGCCCGCCCCGCGCCCCGATCCGAACTCGAACCGCCCGCCGGAGAGGTGGTCGAGCATGGCGACCTTCTCGGCGACCTTGACGGGGTGGTTGACCTGCGGGAGGGGGTTGAAGATGCCGGATCCGAGGTGGATGCGCTCGGTGGCGTGGGCGAGGTAGCCGAGGAAGACGTCGTTCGCGGAGAGGTGGGAGTACTCCTCCAGGAAGTGGTGCTCGGAGGCCCACGCGTACTTGAAGCCGGACCGGTCGGCCTGGATGACGTACTCGGTCTCCTCGATGAGGGCGTGATGCTCGGCCTCGGGGTCGGCGCGGCGTCGGCGCTCCGGCACGTATCCCTGTACGAACAGTCCGAATTCCAAGGGGGTCACCGCCTCCGGTTGCAATAATCTGACGCACCGTCAGATTTGAGTTCGACCATGGCACCGGGAGGGTGGAGCGTCAAGGGCCGGGCAGCTCTCAGAACACCGACACGCCGCTCAGCCAGCCGCCGTCGACGACGAGCGGCTGGCCGGTGATGTACGAGGAGTCGTCCGAGGTGAGGAAGAGCGCCAGGCGGGCGACCTCCTCGGGGCGGCCGATGCGGCCCATCGGGACCAGCTTGCGGTAGAGGCCGTTCACCGCCTCCGACGCCTCGGCGACGTCCGCCGTGGCCGCCGCCGGGTCGAGCCGGGCGGGGTTGCTCATGGGGGTGTCGACCGCGCCGGGGCACACCGCGTTGACCCGGATCCCCTTGCCCGCCAGCTCCATCGCGGCCACCCGGGTCATCCCGACGATGGCCGCCTTGGTGGCGGCGTACGAGGTCAGCAGGGCCATGCCGGAGAGGGCGACGTACGAGGCGGTGTTGACGATCGTGCCGCCGCCGGCCGCCGCCAGCTCGGGGGCGACCGCACGCATGCCGAGGAACGCGCCGACCTGGTTGACCTGGACCACGGACAGGTACTCCTCCAGGGGGGTGCTGGTCAGCTCGTTGAAGCGGAGGATGCCCGCGTTGTTGACCAGCCCGTCCACCGCGCCGAAGGCGTCCTTCGCGAACGTCACGGCCGCCGCCCAGTCGTCCTCGCGGCTCACGTCGAGATGGACGTACGCCGCGGACTCCCCCAGCTCCTTGGCGACGGCCCCGCCCTGGTCGTCGAGCACGTCCGCGAGCACCACCTTCGCGCCCTCGGCGGCGAACAGCCGCGCCTCCTGCTCGCCCTGCCCCCGGGCCGCACCCGTGATGATCACGACGCGTCCGTCCAGCTTGCCCATGGCGCTCTCCTCAAGGGTTGAGTTGCGGCGCGACGTCGGCCGCGAAGGCCGCCATCTGGTCGGTCAGTTCGGTGCGGCTCCGGCTGCGGAACCGCACCTGTATCTGGTCCACGCCCATGGCCGCGTACGCGCGCAGGGACTCGGCCAGTCGCTCCGGCTTCCCGGTGAGCGTGCGCCGCCCCACGCGCCAGGGCGGATCGCCCACGTACAGCGGCTCGGCGATGGCACCGATCTCGGCGGGCTCCTCGACGCCCGCCGCCTCGCGCAGCGCGCGCAGCCGGGCGATCTGGGCGGGGAGCCGGTCCCGCGGGTCGCCCTGCGGCAGCCAGCCGTCGCCGCGGACGGCGGCCCGGCGCAGCGCGGCGGGCGAGGAGCCGCCCACCCACAGCGGGGGGCGCGGCGTCTGGGCGGGCCGCGGGGCCTGGCCGAGGTCCCGATACGTGAAGCGCTCACCGCTGAAGTCGGCGAACTCCTCCGGCCCGAGCGCCGCCTTCAGCGCATCGACCGTCTCGTCCAGCAGCGGCCCGCGCGCGTCGAAGGTGACGCCGAGCGCGTCGAACTCCTCGCGTACGTGACCGGCGCCGACCCCGAGGATCAGCCGCCCGCCGGAGAGGTGGTCGAGCGTCGCGTACTGCTTGGCGGTGAGCAGGGGGTGCCGGAGCGCGGCGACGGCGACATGGCTGAGCAGCCGCACCCGCTCGGTGGCCGCGGCCAGGAAGCCGAGGGTGGCGACCGGGTCGTACCAGACGGTGCCCATCGCGTCGGCCAGCCGCCGCGGGATCGCCACGTGGTCGCAGACGGCGACGTAGGCGAAGCCGGACCGGTCGGCGGCGCGGGCGACGGCCACGAGGTCGTCCGGACCGGCGGCCGCCTCCCACGGTTCGGCGTAGAGGGTGCTCTGTGACTGGATCGGCAGCTGCATGCCGTAGCTCAGCCGGCCCCGGGGCAGGACGCGCATGCCGGGCCTCCTTGTCGGTGGACCGCGGTCGACAGCGGTGGGACCGCCATCGTCGTATCTGACGAGTCATCAGACAAGGGCCGGTGCTAGCGTACGAGGAATGTGCGCCCCTCCTGCCGCGCCCGTTCCAACCAGGGGAACGTGATGATCGAGACGGTGTTCCGGTGCGACGAACTCCCCCGAGCCGACCGGTTCGACTTCTGGCGCGAGCAGATGTCGAAGCTGATCGCCCCCATGGAGATGAGCAGCGACCACACCGGTGACTTCCGGGGGCGGGTCCGCATCCTGGAGGTCGGCGCGGCCCATGTCTGGCCCACGAAGTTCCATCCGATGAGCTTCCGGCGGACGCCGAAGCTCATCCGGCAGTCGGACCCGGAGCTGTACCACTTCTCCTTCCTGGAGGGCGGGAACCTCCAGGTCTCCCAGGCCCGTGGGGAGGCGGCGCACGCCACCGGCGGGCTGTACGTCGTCGACAGCTCGCGCCCCTATGACTGCGTGGCCTTCGGCGGCCCGCCGCAGGGCGTGGGCCTGGAGATTCCCAAGGCGCTGATTCCGGTCCCCCACGACCGGATAGCCCGGCTGCTCGCCCGGCCCATCCCGGGGCGCGAGGGCGTCGGCGCCCTGCTGACCGGCTTCCTCAGCCGGCTGGCCGCGGACACCGACGCGTACCTGCCGTCCGACGGGCCACGGCTGGGGTCCGTGCTGATCGACCTGGCCACGGCGGTGCTCGCGCACGCCGTGGAGGCCGACAACGCCGTGCCTCCCGAGTCCCGCCGACGGACCCTGACCCTGCGCGTGCAGAACTTCATCCAGCGGAATCTGCACGACCCTCAGCTGACACCGGCCGCCGTCGCCGCCGCCCACCACATCTCCGTCAGCTATCTGCACCGGCTCTTCCGGGACCAGGACACCACGGTCTCGGCGTGGATCCGGCGGCAGCGCCTGGATCGCATCCGGCGGGACCTGGCCGATCCCGGTCTGGCCGCCGTGCCGCTCCATGAACTCGCCGCGCGCCGGGGCCTCGCCCACCCCGCCGTCTTCAGCCGGGCGTTCCGCGCCGCGTACGGCATGCCGCCGAGCGACTACCGGCAGCTGGCCCTCAGGTCCCGCATACCGGACGCACCCCCGTGGCGTCCGGCAGGCGTGGGCCCCGGCCCCCTCGCCTCGCCCGCGTCCCCCGTGGCGTCGTAGGCGATCAGGACCGATGCGCCCAGCCTGCCGCAGCGCCCGGCGGGTGTCATTGACCGGCGGTGGACACTTCCTTGCCCCTGAGTGAACCGGCGCACGCGGGGCCCGAAGGGCTCACGGCCCGGCCCAGAGCCCCTCGGGCGTCAGCTCCAGCAGCTCGATCGCGTTGCCCCGTACGATCCGCTCCACCACGTCCGGCGCCAGGTGCCCCATCTGGGCCTCGCCGACCTCCCGGGACTTCGGCCAGGTCGAGTCGGAGTGCGGGTAGTCCGTCTCGTACAGGACGTTGCCCACCCCGATCGCGTCGAGGTTCCGCAGCCCGAAGGCGTCGTCGAAGAAGCAGCCGTAGACGTGCTCGGCGAACAGCTCGGACGGCGGCCGCAGCACCTTGTCGGCGACGCCGCCCCAGCCGCGGTTCTCCTCCCAGACCACGTCGGCGCGCTCCAGGATGTACGGGATCCACCCGATCTGGCCCTCGGCGTACATGATCTTGAGGTTGGGGAAGCGCTCGAACGTGCCGCTCATCAGCCAGTCGACCATCGAGAAGCAGCAGTTGGCGAAGGTGATGGTGGAACCGACCGCCGGGGGCGCGTCGGCGGAGGTCGAGGGCATGCGGGACGACGAGCCGATGTGCATGGCGATGACCGTGCCGGTCTCGTCGCACGCCGCGAAGAACGGGTCCCAGGCGTCGGTGTGGACGGAGGGGAGCCCGAGGTTCGGCGGGATCTCCGAGAAGCAGACGGCGCGCACCCCGCGCGCGGCGTTGCGCCGCACCTCGGCGGCGGCCAGCTCCGCGTCCCACAGCGGGATGATGATCAGCGGGATGAGGCGGCCGCGCGCCTCGGGGCCGCACCACTCCTCCACCATCCAGTCGTTGTACGCGCGCACCCCGAGCAGCCCCAGCTCGCGGTCGCCCGCCTCGGTGAAGGTCTGCCCGCAGAAGCGGGGGAAGGTCGGGAAGCACAGCGCGGACTGGACGTGGTTGACGTCCATGTCGGCGAGCCGGTCGGGCACCGCGTAGGACCCGGGCCGCATCTGCTCGTAGGTGATGGCCTCCAGCCGGACCTCGTCGCGGGCGTAGCCGACGGCGGTGTCGAGCCGGGTCAGCGGCCGGTGCAGGTCCTCGTACACCCACCAGTCGGCGATCGGCCCGTCGTCGCCGGGCGCGCCCATCTTCGGGGCGAACTTGCCGCCGACGAAGGTCATCTCCTTCAGCGGCGCCCGGACGATGCGCGGGCCGGTGTCGCGGTACTTCGACGGGAGGCGGTCCCGCCAGACGTGAGGGGGCTCAACCGTGTGGTCGTCCACCGAGATGATCTTCGGGAAGCTCTCCATGTCGTTCACGGTAGCGCTGATCTGACGGAGTGTCAGTTATGGAGCCCGCTTCGCCACGGGTTCACCGCGCTTCGCCGCGGCCCCTCCCGCGCCTCCGGAACGCCTCTCCCGACGCAAGCACCGCGCCATGCAACATGCGTACTTCGGACAACTGTGACTCCTCCACCCGGTACATAGGGGTGGCTTCTCGCTAAGCCGTTTGAGCTTCGCGACGGGCCAGCCCGGCCCGTAGAACGTTCAAGGCGCCCACGGTGTCGGCGTGCGCCTGGTGGCCACACTCCTGGCAGTGGAACTTCTCCTGGGTGGGCCGGTTCTCCTTGGCGGTGTGCCCGCATTCAGGGCACCGCCGGGAGGTGTTGCGGGGGTCCACGGCCATCACTTCCCGTCCGGCGCTTTCAGCCTTGGCGTTCAGGATCGCGAGGAACACCCCCCATCCGGCATCAGCGATCGAGCGATTGAGCCCGGCTTTCGCGCCTGCCCCGTTGGGCAAGAAAGCGCCCGGCTTGCCAGGGACGGGCTTCGGCGTGGGGGTCTTGCTCATATTGCGGATCGTGAGATCTTCGTGCGCGATGACGTCGTGCTCACGGATCAGGTCGAGCGCGGTTTTGTGTGCGTGGTCGAGCCGCTGTCGACGCACCTTGCGGTGCAGCCGTGCCACGACCTGAACAGCCTCGCGGCGGCGCTTGCTACCGCGCTTGCACCGGGACAGCGCCTGCTGGGCGGCACTGAGCTTCGTGGCCGCCTTTCGTCCGTGGCGCGGATTGGGTACGAACCTGCCGTCCGAGTCAGCGAGGAAGTGAGCTAAGCCCATGTCGATACCGACCACGGAACCCGTTGCCGGGATGGGTTTCGGCTGGGCCCGCTCTGCGACCAGGACCACGTACCAGCGCTTGCCCTCGCGTTTGACGGAGACTGTCTTGACCTTGCCGACCACTGGACGATGCTGGTGCACCCTGACGTGCCCGACACCTTGGAAGCGGACGCGGGTGACGGGGTCGTGCGGGGTGGCATTCCAGCGGCAACCGTCGCCGTCCTTGGGGAAGTCGACCGTGTCGAACCTGCCCACTGACCGGAAGCGGGGATATCCGGGCTTCTCACCCGCCTTGCCCCGGCGGAAGAACGCGGCGAACGCCTTATCGAGGCGTCGAAGCGTGGCTTGCTGGCTGGAAAACGACCAGCGGCCCTGCCTCTCGGGGTCGAAGGCGCGGACAGCCTTGAGCTGCGCGGACTGCTGCCCGTACCGCACCGTCGTCCTCGAGACGTGCCGGTAGGCGTCACGGCGTTCCTGCAAGGCTCCGTTGTAGAGCGAGCAGTGATCGCGCAGCATCTCGGAGAGGGCCTGGCTCTGACGGACGGTGGGCCGCATGAGGAACTTGTACGCACGGATCATCCGGACCACCCCCTTGGGCGCGCGTCGACCGTGACGATTCTACAGTTGGTTTATGTCACCTCGCTGGGAAACAGATCCCCATGTAAGACGCGGCCGTCACGTCGTACATGACTTGCATGCGCACTTGGTTTTCGTCACCACGCACCGGTCAAACGTCTTTGATGACGAAATGCTGACGCGCTGTGAAGAGATCATGCGGAAGGTCTGCGAGGACTTCGAGGCCGACCTGATCGAGTTCAACGGCGAAGAGAGCCACGTACATCTGCTGGTCCACTACCCGCCGAAGGTCGGACTGTCCAACCTGGTCAACTCCCTCAAGGGCGTGTCCTCGCGCCGGTTGCGTCAGGAGTTCAACTGCCGGGCGGACCACACGATCACGCACGGCCGGTTCTGGTCCGGTTCGTACTTCGCCGGGTCCTGCGGCGGCGCACCACTCCAGCAGGTCGAGGACTACATCGAGAACCAGAAACGCCCCAACCCGACGACAGACCGTCGGCAGGACACTCCGCAGTGATGCTGCGGCGCTCCGCGCCGCCAGGCTCAGGGTCGGATTCCTTCCCCGCCTGAAATCGGCCACTCCCTCCGAAGACGAAGATAGCGGGCTTGTGGAGGACGTGGGGGGCCCTACTGACGCGGAAGGCGTTGACAAGGCAAACTGGCCCGTGCGACTGGGAGGACAGGCGAGGGGGAATCCATGGACGGCGAAAGGGAGCGAGTGCCCGGACAGCACTTGTACTTCACCGTGCTGGGCCCCGTCCGGGCTTGGCGGGGCGAGGAAGCGATCAGCACGGGTTCGCCGCAGCAGCGCGCGCTGCTCGCCGCGCTGCTGCTGCGCGGGGGGCGCACCGCGACCGCGCCCGAGCTGGTCGACGGCCTGTGGGGCACCGAGCCGCCGGAGGCGGCGATCGCCGCGCTGCGCACGTACGCCTCGCGGCTGCGCAAGGCGTTCGGGCCGGACTCCGAAATACTGGTGAGCGAATCGGGCGGCTACGCGATCCGGATCGGCCTGTCCGCCCTGGACACCGACGTGGCCGAGCAGCTGACGGCCGAGGCGGAGAAGGCGCAGCACTCCGGGGACCGCGTCCGGGCGCGCGACCTGTTCAACAAGGTGCTCGACCTGTGGGACGGCGAACCGCTGGCCGGGGTGCCGGGGCCGTACGCGGAGACCCAGCGCACCCGGCTGGACGAGTGGTACCGCTCCCTGATCGAGACCCGGCTCGACCTGGACCTGGAGCTGGGCCACCACTCCGAGGCCGTGTCCGAACTGACCGCGCTGACCGCCTCGTACCCGCTGCGCGAGCGGCTGCGGGAGCTGCTGATGCTGGCGCTGTACCGCAGCGGGCGACAGGCGGAGGCGCTGGCCGTCTACGCCGACACCCGGCGGCTGCTCGCCGACGAACTGGGCGTGGACCCGCGCCCCGAGCTGTCCGCGCTGCACCAGAAGATCCTGGAGGCCGACGCCGAGCTGGCGGTCTCCGCGCACGCCGCCGAGGAGCCGAGCGGCGGCACGGCGAGCTTCGTGCGCCCCGCGCAGCTGCCCGCGACGGTCTCGGACTTCACCGGGCGGGCGCCGTTCATCAAGGAGCTGAGCGACCAACTCGCCACCGCCGAAGGGCGTGTCATGGCCGTGTCAGCGGTCGCGGGCATCGGCGGCGTCGGCAAGACCACCCTGGCCGTGCACGTCGCGCACGCCGCGCGCCACCAGTTCCCGGACGGCCAGCTCTACATCGACCTCCAGGGTTCGGGCCCCCTGGTCGCCGACCCCGGCGCCGTACTGGGCTCCTTCCTGCGCGCCCTGGGCACCGCCGACAACGCCATCCCCGACGGCGTCGAGGAGCGCGCCGCGCTCTTCCGCTCCCTGCTGGACGGCCGCCGCGTGCTGACCCTGCTGGACAACGCCCGCGACGCCGCCCAGGTGCGGCCCCTGCTGCCCGGCACCCCGGGCTGCGCGGCGCTGATCACCAGCCGCCACCGGATGGTCGACCTGGAGAGCGCCCATCTGGTCGACCTCGATGTGATGAGCCCCGACGAGGCGCTCGTCCTGTTCACCCGCATCGTCGGCGAGGAGCGGGTCGGCTCCGAGCGCGACGCCGCCATGGACGTCGTCGCCGCCTGCGGCTTCCTGCCGTTGGCCATCCGCATCGCCGCCTCCCGCCTCGCCTCCCGCCGCACCTGGACCGTCTCCGCCCTGGCGCGCAAGCTCGGCGACGAGCGGCGGCGGCTGGACGAGCTGCGCGCCGGTGACCTGGCGGTCAAGGCCACCTTCGAACTCGGCTACGGCCAGCTCGAACCGCAACAGGCCCGCGCGTTCCGCCTGCTGGGCCTGGCCGACGGCCCCGACATCTCGCTCGCCGCCGCCGTGGCCGTGCTGGACATGGACGTCGACGACGCGGAGGACCTGCTGGAGAGCCTGGTCGACACCTCGCTCCTGGAGTCCGCCTCCCCCGGCCGCTACCGCTTCCACGACCTGGTGCGCCTCTACGCGCGTGCATGCGCGGAGCGGGACGAGATGCCGCCCGCCGAGCGCGATGCCGCGCTGTCGCGGCTGCTGGACTTCTACCTGGCGTCCGCCGCCCGGGTCTTCGCCCTGGCCCGGCCAGGGGACCGGCTGGTGGACCACCTGGAGCCGACGCGGTATCCCGGTCTTGACTTCCCCGACTCGGCCGCCGCGCTCGACTGGATGTTCGCCGAGGCGCACTGCCTGCTGGCCTGCATCCAGCAGTCGGCGACCGGGGACACGCTGCGCCGTGCGGCCGACCTCCTGGTGGCGGCGAAGGACCTCGGCGAGTCGGGCGCCAACTCCCGGCAGTACGAGGCGGCGGCCCAGACCGTGCGCGACGCGGGGGAACTCGCCGGGGACCCGCGCGCGGAGGGGCGCGCCCGTTTCACGCTGTCCCATCTGCACTGGATGACCAGCCGCTACGAACAGGGCGAGTACGAGGGGCGGCAGGCCATGCAGCTCGCCCTGGCGGCCGACGACCCGGTTCCCGGCTGCGAGGTGCCCAACGAGCGCGGCATCATCGCGCTCTACCAGAAGCGGTACGAGGAGGCCGAGGCGTACTTCCGCCAGGCACTCGACGCCTTCCGCGCCGATGACAACCGGCCGGGCATCGCCGGCGCCCTGTGCAACATCTCCCGGGCGCACTCGGCGATGGGCCGCACCGACAGCGCCATCGAACTGGCCGCCGAGGGCGTCGAGATCTACAGCAGCCTGGGGCTCGCCCTGCGGGTCGCCAACGCGCGGTTCGCCCTGGGCATCGCCCTCCACCAGGCCGCGCGGTACGACGAGGCGCTCGATCAGCTGACGCAGGCGCTCACGCTGTTCCGCGAGAACCGGCAGCGGCTCTGGGAAGGCTCCACCCACGCCCGGCTGGCCGAGGTCCACCTCGCGGCGGGCCGCCCGCCGGAGGCGGCCACCCATGCTGAACAGGCGCTCGCGCTGCGCTTCGTGGGCGGTGAGTTCCGGCGCGGCACCGTGCTGAGGGTGCTGGGCCAGGCGCTGGACCTGATGGGCCAGACGGACCGGGCCCGGGCCTGCTGGCAGGAGGCCCTGACCATCTACGAGCAGCTGAACAACCCGGCGGAGGCCGAGGAAGTACGGGCCCTGATGGGGCCCATGGCGACCGCGTAGCAGGGTTACCGCAGGGCGTTCATCAATCGTTTATCGCGGACCGGCAGTCTTATTGCTGTCGATCCGTCCCCGCGGGGGGCAGACGGGTCGGTGTAGAGGCCACTCCTTGCCTCGTTGGTGAGCGGCCTTGTGTGCCCGTCCGGCGACCCACGGGGGAGTCGCCGGACGGGCGTTGTGCACCCCAACCGACCGAGTTCGATGGAGTTGATCCTCGTGAGTGAGGACAAGAAGCCCACGTCCGACGCCTACCGGCCGCTCGACAGCCACCCGGACAGCCCGTCACCGCTCAAGGCCGACAGCCACCCGGACGGCGTGGGCATCGGCACGCTCGACAGCCACCCGGACAGCCCGTCGCCGTTCAAGGCCGACAGCCACCCGGACGGGGCGGAGATCGGCAGGCTCGACAGCCACCCGGACAGCGCGAAGCCGCTCCAGGCGGACAGCCACCCGGACAGCGGCACCAAGTAACGACCGTCGGCCACCGCCGACGGAGCACGGCAAGGCGGGGGGCCGGTGTTGGTGGACCGGAGGGGAGGCCACCAACACCGGCCCTTGCCGTAGTGAGTCGCACATGTCGCCGCTTGCGCCATTTACCGAACACTTCAAGTCATTTTCATCGAACACTTATTCACATATCAATAATCGTGCGTTTCACTCAGCAAACGCCCGTGCAGCTTCAGGAGTTGGTATGACCTACTCGAAGAAGGCCCTCGTCTCCTTCGCCTTCGCGGCAGCGATAGCCGCCGGCACCGCGGCTCCCGCGCTGGCCGACGCCCATCCGGACCGTACGACGGCCACCACGCAGGACGCCCACCCGGACAGTCCCCAGCCCGTCTCCGGGGCCCTCCAGGGCAGCGACGCCGCCGGCTGACCACGGGCCGCCGAACACCTCCGGCGTGGGGTCGAGCCGCTGCGGCTCGACCCCACGCCGTCGTTTCGGGCGTTTCAGGCCCGGCGCCCCCGCAAGTGGCGCTTGAGCACCTTGCCGCTCGCGTTGCGCGGCAGTTCGGGCAGGAACTCCACGTGCCGCGGCACCTTGTAGTTGGCCATTTCGCGGCGGGACCAGGCGATCAGGTCGTCGGCGGTCAGGGGGGACGACGGGCGGCGGACCACGAAGGCCTTGGCGACCTCGCCGAGGCGGGCGTCCGGGACGCCGACGACGGCGACATCGGCGATGTCGGGGTGGCGGGCGAGGAGTTGCTCAATCTCGGCGGGATAGGCGTTGAAGCCGCCCACGATGAACATGTCCTTGATGCGGTCGGTGATCCGCAGATTGCCGTCCGCGTCGAGGACGCCGATGTCGCCCGTCCGCAGCCAGCCGTCCGGGGTGATGGCGCGGGCGGTGGCGACCGGGTCCTCGAAGTAGCCGCGCATCACGTGATACCCGCGGACCCGGACCTCGCCGGGAGTGCCCGGCGGGCGCGGGTCGCCCTGTGGGCTCACGACCGCGATCTCGGTGTCCGGGATGGCGTGGCCCGAGGTCGCGGCGATGGTCTCCGGCGGATCGCCCCGGCGGCACATGGTGACGGTGCCGGACGCCTCCGTCAGGCCGTACGCCGTCAGCACGGTGTTGACGCGCAGTTCGGAACGCAGCCGCTCCACCAGCTCCAGCGGGACGACGGCGGCGCCGGTGACGACCAGGCGCAGCGTGGACAGGTCATGGGCGTCGCGCGCCGGATGGTCGAGGATCGCCTGATGCAGGGTGGGCGGGCCGGGCAGCACGCTGATGCGCTCGGCGGCGATGCGGGTGAGCGCGGTGTCCACGTCGAAGACCGGCTGCGGCACCATCGTCGCGCCGCGCATCAGGCACGCGATGATCCCCGCCTTGTAGCCGAAGGTGTGGAAGAACGGGTTGACGATGAGATAGCGGTCTCCGTGCCTCAGCCCCGTCACCTCGCTCCAGGTGTCGTAGACCCGCAGGGTCTGCGCGTGGGTGATCACCACGCCCTTGGGGTCGCCCGTGGTGCCGGAGGTGAAGGTGATGTCGGAGAGGTCTCCCGGGCGCACGGAGTCGGCCCGGGCCCGTACGGCGTCCGGCGGCACGGACTCGCCCGCCGCCAGGAAGTCCTTCCAGGTGCGGAAGTCCTCGGGCGCGTCCCCGGCGAGGACGATCACCTCGCGCAGATAGGGCAGCCCCGGCAGCGGAACCCCCTGGCCGGGCCCCCGCTCCGCCGCCCGGCGCAGCGATGCCACGTAGGAGGCGCCCAGGAAGGTGCCGGTGATGAACAGGTGGGTGGCCCGGGTGCGCCGCAGGACGTACGCCGCCTCCGCACCCTTGAAGCGGGTGTTGACCGGGACGAGGACCCCGCCCGCGGTGACCGCGCCGAGGGCCGCCACGATCCAGTCGGTGGTGTTGGGCGCCCAGATCGCGACCCGGTCGCCCCGCTCGACGCCGGAGGCGACGCACGCGGCCGCGGCGCGTTCGATACGGGTGCCGAGTTCGGCGTACGAGATCCGGGCGCGGCCCTCGACCACGGCCTCGATGGCCTCGCCGTAGCGCTCGGCGGCGGACCGTATCAGCGCCGGGATGGTCTGCCACTGAGCCATGAGATGTCTCCCGCCGGGCGCCAAATTTCAGTTGCGCGTGTATCTAAAACTGACACTGCGTCAGATTAGCGCTAGCCTTCCCCGCTGTCAGCACCGGTGACCGCGACGTACGGAGGTGGCCATGGGCCTGAAGGACGCGACGGCGATCGTCGGCATCGGCCAGACCCCGTTCGCCAAACGCCTCCCCGAATCCGAGAAGAGCCTCGCCTGCCGCGCCATCCTGGCCGCGCTGGACGACGCCGGAATCGCCCCCTCCGAGGTGGACGCCTTCGCCTCGTACACCATGGAGGAGACCGACGAGGTCGAGGTCGCCAAGGCGATCGGAGCGGGCGACGTCACCTTCTTCAGCAAGGTCGGCTACGGGGGCGGCGGTTCCTGCGCGACCGTCGCGCATCTGGCCGCCGCGATCGCCACCGGGCAGGCCGGCGTCGGTGTGGCCTGGCGCTCCCGCAAGCGCGGCAGCGGGCCCCGGCCCTGGACCAACACCCGCGTCCAGCTGCCCACCCCCGCCCAGTGGACCCGGCCGTACGGGCTGCTGCGGCCCGCCGACGAGATCGGGCTGCTGGCGCGCCGCTACATGCACGAGTACGGCGCCACCCGCGACCACCTCTTCAACGTCGCGCTGGCCTGCCGCAACCGCGCCAACCAGAACCCCGCCGCGATGATGTACGAACGGCCGCTGACCCGCGAGATGTACATGACCGCCCGCTGGATCAGCGAACCGCTCTGCCTGTTCGACAACTGCCTGGAGACGGACGGCGCGCTGGCCTGCGTCGTCGTCTCCGCCGAGCGGGCACGCGACTGCGCCCGCCGGCCCGTGTACGTCCACTCCGCCGCCCAGGGGCTGCCCGCGCAGCACCACGGGATGGTCAACTACTGGAACGACGACCCGCTCACCGGCCCCTCCTGGACCGCCGCCCGCAGGCTGTGGAAAACCGCCGACTTCGGTCCGCAGGATGTCGACGTGGCGCAGATCTACGACGCGTTCACCCCGCTGATCCCGCTGTCCCTGGAGGGCTACGGCTTCTGCGGGCGCGGCGAGGGCGCCGCCTTCACCGAGGGCGGCGCGCTGGAACTGGGCGGACGGCTGCCGCTCAACACCGGCGGGGGCGGGCTGAGCGAGGCGTACGTACACGGCTTCAACCTCATCACCGAGGGGGTCAGACAGCTGCGCGGAACCAGCACCGCCCAGGTCCCCGACGCCCGCACCTGCCTGGTCACGGCGGGCGAGGGGGTCCCCACATCGGCCCTGCTGCTGAGGAGTTGACCCACGGATGAGCACACTGAACGAGCTGCTGCGGCCCGTGCCCGACGAGGACGGCGCGCCCTTCTTCGACTACGCCGCCCGCGGCGAGCTGCGCGTCCAGACCTGCACCGGCTGCCGCGAACCGCGCTTCCCGCCCCGGCCCTGCTGCCCGCACTGCCAGTCCTTCGACAGCCTGTGGACGAGGACGAGTGGGCGTGGCCGGATCTGGTCGTACGTCCTGCCGCATCCGCCGCTGCTGCCCGCCTACGCGGCGCAGGCCCCGTACAACGTCATCCTCGTCGAACTGGCCGAGGCCCCGCGGATCCGGCTCGTGGGCAACCTGGTCGAGTCCGCCGACGCCGCGCTCGACTCCGTCGACCCGGAGCGGATACGGATCGGGGCGCCGGTGCGGGCCGTCTTCCACCGGATGCCGGACGGGCCCACCGTGGTGCGCTGGCTGCTGGAGCGGCCATGACGGTCCGCACCGAAGCCCAGGACGATGGGGTCGCGGTCGTCACCCTGGACCGGCCCGAGCGCCACAACGCCATCGACCTGGCGGCGGCCGCCGAACTGGTCGCCGTGTGGCGGCGGCTGCGCGGGGACGAGTCGGTGCGGGCCGTGGTGCTCACCGGGGCGGGCGAGCGGGCGTTCTGCACCGGGATCGACCGCTCGGTCACGGTCCCGCAGCCACCGTCGCCGTACGCGATGGACGATCCACTGCGGGACATCGGCCCCAAGGCGAACGACCTGTGGAAGCCGGTCGTGGCGGCCGTGGGCGGGATGGCGTGCGGCGGGGCGTTCTATCTGCTGGGCGAGGCCGAGTTCATCGTCGCCGACGAGACCGCGACCTTCTTCGACCCGCACACCTCCTACGGGATGGTGAGCGCGTACGAGGCCGTCTACATGGCGCAGCGCATGCCCGCCGGGGAGGTCGCGCGGATGGCGCTGATGGGGACGGCCGAGCGGGTCTCCGCGCGGCGGGCGTATGAGACGGGGCTGGTCAGCGAGGTGGTGCCGCGGGGCGAGGCGGTCGCGGCCGCGGTGCGGGCCGCCGCCGTCATCGCGTCGTACCCGACGGAGGCGGTCCAGGGGACCGTGCGGGCGGTGTGGGCGGCGAAGGAGGCGGCGCTGACGCAGGCGCTCGCCCGGGCCCCGCAGCTGATCGCCCTGGGGAACCGGCCGCCGGACGCGCAGGCCGCGCTCTTCGCGGCCCGCACGCCCGGCTTCCGTACGCGGTGACTCAGCTGCTGGTGGGCGACTTGCTGGACAGGCTGATCTGGCAGGTGTACTGCGTGCGCTTGGTGATCGTGTAGCTCGCGGTGGCCGTGAACGTCTCGCTCTGGCCGGGCAGTACGGTCACGTCCTGGCTGTCGTAGCCGAGCAGCCCGTCGTCCGCGTAGTCGTTCCACTTGGTGCTGACCGAGTAGCGGAAGCTGCGGGTGGCGTCGGTGTTGGTGACCGTCACGTCGTACTTGAACTGGCTGGTCGACTGGTCGTAGCGGCAGTTGGTGCCGCTCGTCTCGCTGGTCGCGTCCGGGTTGTAGGTGGGCGGCGCGGAGTAGGAGTACGGGTCCGACGTGGTCGGGGAGCCGTACGACGGCAGGTCCGAGGGCCCGCTCGGCAGATCGGTGGGAATGTCGCTGGACAGCCCGCTCGGGCCGGACGCGGGCTCGTCGCCGCCGCCGGTACCCCCGGAGACGAATCCGCTGTCGCCCCCTCCGAGACCGTGGCTCTTCTTCTTTCCGCATGCGGTGAGCGACCCGGTGAGCGCGATGACTCCGACCAGCGAGACGGCAAGCAGGCGCGAGGAACGGCGTTGCATGGAATTACCCCCGTGGAAAAGCCTCAATCAGGCCAACCTTGAGTGGTTGACAAGTGCACGCCACCATAGCCAACGGGGGTACCTACCCCAAAGTCACCTCGGGCTCGGGTGACGGCCGCTCAGAGGACGGAGACGACCTCACATCGCGCGACGTCCGCGGCCGATCCGGGTTCGTCCATCGGCACCTGGACCGTCGCGGTCTCCCACCCGGAGACGTGTACCTTCGCGCTCCCCACGGTCACCGCACGGCCGGTCTTGTCCTCGAAGTTCATGTGGACGACGTACTCCGCGGACGAGCCCACGCGGTTGCGCACCTTCACCTTGGCGGCCGGGTTGCCGCGGCCGGCGCAGCTGACGACGGTTGCCTTCGGCTCCTTCGACGACGCGCCCGTGGAACCGGACCCGGACCCGGAACCGGACTGATGCGAGCCGGAGCTGGAGCAGCCGCCTCCGTCGCGCCCATGGCTTCCGCGGGACTTGCTCTTGAACCCGGTGAGAGCCACCAGCACCACCATGAGCACGGCGCTGAACCGCAGACCCCTTCGCATGATGAAACACATCCCCCGTAGATGCATCGGCCTCCCGTATGCCCGGGAGGTCAGTGAACACGCGGCACCGTAGCAGGGATTGTCAGGTACACGATCATCACGCGCGGGCCGAGGGGCGGGACTGGCCGGTGCCCTTGACCGCGTCCAGCGCGTACACACAGCGGTCCTTGCTGCACGCGTACACCACACCGCCCGCCGCCACCGGCGAGCCGGTGATCTCGCCGCCCGTGGCCAGCTTCCAGCGGAGCTGGCCGCCCGCCGCGTCGACCGTGTAGAGGCAGTGGTCGGCCGAGCCGAAGTGGACGCGGCCGTCGGCGACGACCGGGGAGCCGATGACCTCGCCGCCCGCCGCGAAGCGCCACTTGGGGGTGCCCGTGACCGCGTCGAGCGTGTAGAGCGCGCTGCCGCTGCCCAGGTGGACGGAGCCGTCGGCCACCAGGACCGGTTCGATCGAGCCGCGCGCCTCGGTGGCGATGCGCCAGCGGTCGCGGCCGCCTGCGGCGTCGAGGGCGTAGACCGTGCCCAGGTAGTCGGCGATGTAGACACCGCCGCCGGTCACCGCGGGCCCCGGCGCGTACGCCGGGGCGCTCAGGAAGACGGCGGGCGCCTCGAAACGCCACCGCACCTCCCCGCGGGCGATGTCGATGGCCAGCACCCGGGTGCCGGCCGAGACGTACACGACCCCGTCGGGCGCCGGGAGCAGCCGCAGCGGCACACCGCCGCAGGAGGCCGTGTCGCCGACCGGGTAGGACCAGCGCTCCGCGCCCGTACGCGCCTCCAGGGCGCGCAGCCGGGCGTCCGACCACACGAACACCGTGCCCTCGTGCACGGCCGGACCGGACTCGGGCGTCTCGAAGTCGGTCTGGACGCCCTGCATCTCCCACAGCAGCTCGCCGCTGGCCGCCTCCCACGCCTGGACACCGCCGCCGCGGGTGCCGGTGACGACCGTGCCGCGATCGACCTTGAGCGAGTAGACCCAGCCGTCCGTGGACAGCCGCCACCGCTCGGAGCCGTCCGTCGCGTCCAGCGCGTAGAGGGTGGGGCCGTCGGAGGCGTGGATACGGCCGCCCTCCACCGCCATCGCCCAGGCCACGTCGCGGGTCTTGAACTGCCGCCGCCCGGTGCCCACATCCAGCGCGTGCACCTCGAACGAGGTCACGTAGAGCAGATCCCCGGCGACGGCCGGGGTGCCCCAGACGTCGTTCGACATACGGAACCGCCAGGGGCGCCAGCGGCCGTGGCCCGGCGGCTCGGTCGCGTCGGTGGCCGGGGAGTGGGAGGGCGGCGGGACGGCGCCCGTGGCGGCGGCCTCGCCCCCGCCGGTGGTCATCCCGCCGGGCGGCCGCACCCAGCCCGTGGCGGGGCCGGTGTCGTGCCGCGGCTGCTGGTCGCGCGCGTCGGCGGCGCGCAGCCCGGGGCCGATGGCCACCTGGGAGTTGTGCAGCCGGACCGGCCCGTCGGTCCCGGTGGTCAGCGGGGCGGGTGCCGGGGCCGGGGCCGGGGCGCTCGCGGAGGGGGCGGGCGCGGGCGGCGACGCGGACGGCGCGGCGTGCCGCCCGGGGCCGATGGCGCTGAGCGCGTTCGACGGCGCGCCCGCGTCGGGCGCGCGCAGGCCGCCGCGCGGATCGCCCGCGCCGACCGGCTCCCAGCCGCCCGCTCCGGCGGGCGCCCCGTGCCGCCCGCCGCCCGCGGCGGGGGCGTACGAGGACGGTGTGGGCGGCCGCTCGGGCGGCAGCGGCGCGGACGCCGGGCTTCCGCTCCCGCCGCCCCCGGAGGGGCGGGACGCGGGCCGCGAGGAGCGGGCCACCTGGTTGCGCCCGCTGCGCTTGCGCTCGATGAGCGCGACCGCACCGCCCGGCAGCCACGCCGAAGCCGTACCGCTGTCGTCGGCGTTGGAGGCGAACAGGTGCGGGGCCAGCTGCGACTGCAAATCGGCCGGGGACGGCCGCCGGTCGGCCTCCATCTGCATGCACGACTCGATGAGGGGGCGCAGCTCGTCCGGCAGCCCGGTCAGGTCCGGTCCCTCGCGCAGCAGCATGAACACGGTCTCGACCGGGTTCGCGCCGTGGAAGGGGGCGTGTCCGGTGGCCGCGAAGGTCAGGGTGGAGCCGAGCGAGAAGATGTCGCTGGCGCCCGTCACGCTGCGCGAGTCGCGCGCCTGCTCGGGCGACATGTAGGCGGGCGTGCCCACGGCGACGTTGGTCATCGTCAGCCGGGTGTTGGAGACGCCCGAGGCGATACCGAAGTCGATCACGCGCGGTCCGTCCTCGACCACCAGCACGTTCGACGGCTTCAGATCCCGGTGGACCAGGCCCGCGCCGTGGATGGACTGCAGCGCCTCGGCGACCCCGGCCGCCAGCCAGCGCACCGCCTGGGCCGGCATCGGCCCGCACTCATTGACTATTTCCTCGAGGGAGGGCGCGGGGACGTAGGCCGTGGCCAGCCAGGGCACCGCGGCGCGCGGATCGGCGTCCACCACCGCGGCCGTGTAGAAACCGCTGACCGCGCGGGCCGCCTCCACCTCGCGGGTGAAGCGGACGCGGAACAACTGGTCCTCGGCCAGCTCGGTCCGGACCGTCTTGATCGCGACCCGTCGGCCGGACGCCGAACGTGCCAGATAGACGAGCCCCATGCCGCCCGCGCCAAGCCGGCCCAGCACCTCGAAGGGACCGATCCGCCTCGGATCGTGCTGCGTCAGCTGCTCCACCACTTGCCTGCCACCTCCCCGTGGGGGCTTGAAAAAATACAGCCCCGTGCAGCGTCTCACCGACAAACCAACCGGCGGCACGCATCCTGCATTCTCTCTGGCGAAGGCGGCGGTTGCGAACCCGGGGGCAATTCGTCGTGTCATCGGGCGATACGGAGCCGGAGCCCGTCCCGTTCGACCGCCCGGCCGATGGACCGCTCTCAGCCCCGCCCCGCCCCGTTCTCCCCTGTTCCGGAGACCGCCGACGAGGTGTCGATGACCGCGAAATGCGCGCCCTGATTGTCCGCAAGGACCGCGAAACGCCCGTACGGCGTATCTTCGGGCCCATTGAGGACCCGCCCGCCCAGCCGTTGGGCCGTACGCGACACATGATCGCAGTCTGCCACCACAAAGTACGTCAGGAAGTGCGCGGGCAGTTCGGCCGGGGGCCCCTCACCGATCACGACCCGCCCGGCGACGGCGTGGCCGGGGCCGGCGGGCTCGCCGCGCGGCGACCACAGCAGGAGGCCCGGGCCCAACTGCGCCTCGTACCCGAAGACCGTCCGGTAGAAGGCGTCCACCACGCGCGGCTCCCGGGTGTGGACCTCGGTCCAGCCGTAGCTGCCGGGTTCGCCCCGGCGGGCGAACCCGGGGTGGCTGCCGGTCTGCCAGAGGCCGAAGACCGCGCCGCCCGGGTCGGCGGCCGTCGCCATGACGCCCAGGTCGTCGATCCACCGGGGCGCGACGATCACCCGGCCGCCCGCCTCGCGGATCCGGGCGGTGGCCGCGGCGGCGTCCCCGGTGGCCAGGTAGACGTTCCAGACGGTGGGCATCCGGCCGTCGGACTTGGGGACCAGCGCCGCGACGTCCTTCCCGCCGAGCCGGGCCCAGACGTACGGGCGGTAGCCCGCGCTGCCCTCGGCGAAGGTCCAGCCGAACAGCTCGCCGTAGAAGCGGCGGCCCGCCGCGACGTCGGGCAGCATCGCGTCCACCCAGCAGGGCACGCCTTCCGCGCATGCGACCATGACCCGAGTCCTCCCGCGTCCTCCTGTTCACGGCCTTTACCGCATTTGCCACGCTAACGGGGGAGCGCACCGAATGCCCGCTCCGAAAGTCGAAATATTTGGCCAATCCTTGGCTCGCGTCACCAGCCCCCTGCCGGGTCATCCACGCTTTTTATCCACAGCCTGTTGATAACACGATTCACCCGCCTGGCTGAGCGGTCGTTGAGGGCTTGACGACGCGCGAGGGGCCTTCGGAGGGGGCTGGAATCAGCCATTCCGAGCGGCTGAGGAGGGCGCACAAACCCTCTCATCCCGTACGAACCCCATTTGCACGCAGTCGAATCGCGCTTCGATCACCCCTCGGTAAGCTGACGGCATGACAGGACAAGTACGCACCGTCGACGGTCGGGTGGCCGGTCGTCGCGGGCAGGCGACGCGGCAGAAGCTGCTCGACTGCCTCGGCGAGATGCTCAGCACATCCCCGTACCGAGACGTCAAAGTCATCGATGTCGCCCGTAAGGCAGGCACCTCACCGGCGACCTTCTACCAGTACTTCCCCGATGTGGAGGGCGCCGTCCTCGAGATCGCCGAGGAGATGGCCAAGGAGGGCGCGGGCCTGACCGAACTGGTCGCCGGTCGCACCTGGGTCGGCAAGTCCGGCGCCACGGCGGCCGACGAGCTGGTCGACGGCTTTCTCTCCTTCTGGCGCAAACACGACGCCATTTTGCGCGTGGTCGACCTCGGCGCGGCCGAGGGGGACAAGCGGTTCTACAAGATCCGCATGAAGATCCTCAACTCCGTCACCAACTCCCTGACGGACGCCATCAAGGAGCTTCAGTCCAAGGGGCGTTACGACAAGGACGTCCAGCCGGCCGCCGTGGCGGGCTCGCTCGTCGCGATGCTGGCGGCGGTCTCCTCCCATCAGAAGGGGTTCCAGACCTGGGGCGTCAAGCAGGCCGACCTGAAGCCGAGCCTGGCGCTGCTCGTGCATCTGGGGATCACGGGCCGCAAGCCGCCGAAGTAGCGCTACGGCGCTCACCGCGGCGCCCGCGCGCTCGTACGCGCCCCCGCGCACATCCGCGCGCCGACGCCGGCCGGGCCCGGGTGGGCGGGCCAGCACGTCCTGTCATGTCACGGCGGACCACTCAACCCGAGTGGTCCGCCGTGGCCGTTTTCCCGTGGGGGCTCCGCCCCCACACCCCCGCCGGGGCTCCGCCCCGGACCCGGCTGGGGCTCCGCCCCGAACCCCGCTCCTCAAACGCCGGAGGGGCTGGGTTTTGCGTACCCGGAACGGGGCGGGGGCGCGGGCGGTCCGGTGGGTGGTGCCGCCGCATGGCGGCGACCCGGCTCCGCCACGACGCAACGGCCGGGCCGAGGCGCGCCTCGTAGACGCCCGCGGCTCAGGTCCTCGCCGGTCCGGGGCGCCGGGGCCCAAGGCCGCCGCGTGCGCGCCGCGCTCCATGGGGCCGCCTCCGTGCCGCGCGCCGCAACGGCCCTTTACATCTCCGGCCCGGCCACCGGCTCCAGCCGGAAGAGCCGGATCCGGCGCTCCACCCGCGCCTGATAGCTCTCGTACGGCGGCCAGAAGGCCACCACCGCCGACCAGACCCGCTCCCGCTCCGGCCCCTCCAGCAGCCGGGCCCGGACTCGGATGTCGCGGCCCTGCCAGCTGATCTCCGCCTCCGGGTGGCGCAGCAGGTTGGCGGTCCAGGCCGGATGGCCGGGGCGGCCGAAGTTGCTGCCGACCAGGATCCAGCCGCCACCCTCCTCCGGCATGCAGGCCAGCGGCGTACGGCGAGGCAGCCCGGACCGCGCGCCGCGCGCCGTGAGGATCACCCCCGGCAGCATCCGCGCGCTCGGCAGCACCCGGCCCCGGGTCAGCCGGTGGACGGCGCGGTCGAGGGCCGGGACGACGTGTGGGGCGAGCCGGGCGAAGGCGCGCCCCGAGGACACCTTCTGGACGAGTCGCGTCATCCGGGCCCCCGGCGGCATCAGACCGTCACCGCCGCGGCGAACAGCCCGTCCCGGTCGGCCGCCCGCGCCCGCAGCCGGTGGGCGGGGCCGAAGAGCAGCTCGTCGGAGGCGGCCCGTTTGAGGTACAGATGCGCGTCGTGCTCCCAGGTGATGCCGATGCCGCCGTGCAGCTGCACGGCCTCCCCCGCGGCCGCCCGCTGCGCCTCCAGGGCGGCCGCGAGCGCCAGCGGGCCCGCGACCCGGCCCTCCGGACCGTCGGCCGCCCACGCCGCGTAGTACGCCGCCGAGCGGGCCGCCTGGACCGCGACGTACACATCGGCCAGCCGGTGCTTGACCGCCTGGAAGGAGCCGATCGGGCGGCCGAACTGCTCCCGCGTCCGTACGTGGTCGACCGTACGGGTGAGGGCCGCGTCCGCCGCGCCCACCGCCTCGGCGGCGAGGACGGCCGCCGCCGGGCCGCCCAGCGCGGCCAGCGCGCCCGCCACGTCCGCGCCGTCCTCGCCCAGCAGCTCGGCCGGGACGTCCCGCAGCTCGATACGGGCCTGCGGCCGGGTCTCGTCCAGCGCGGTCAGCCGGGTGCGGACCAGCCCGGCCGCCCCCGCCGGCACGGCGAAGACCAGGGTGCGGCCGCGCGCATAGCCCCCGGCGCGGGCGGCGACCAGCAGCAGCTGCGCGCTGTGCCCGTCGAGCACCTGTTCCACCTGCCCGTACAGCCGCCAGCCGCCGCCCCCTGCCCGGGCCTGGACGCCGCCCGCGCGCCCGCCGCCCGCCCAGTCCGCCGCGACACGGCCGTCGCCCTCCTGGTCGAGACCCAACGCCCGGGACAACACCCGGCCCGGCACCGCGAGCGCCGCCGTCAGCTCGCCGCCCGCGATCCGCGGCAGCAGCTCGGCGCGCTGCGCGTCCGTCCCGAGCGCGGCGATCAGGGGCGCGGCGAGCACGGCGGTGGCCAGCAGCGGCGAGGGCAGCAGCGCGCGCCCGGTCTCCTCGCAGGCGAGCGCCAGCTCGACGGGCCCGCAGCCGACGCCGCCGTACGCCGTGGGCAGGGCGAGCCCGGGGAGGCCAAGGCGCCGGGCGAGACGGGCCCACAGCGCCTGGTCGTATCCGGCGGCGGTGCGGACCGCGGCCTTGACCTCGTCGCCGCCGCACCGCCCCCGCAGCAGCTCGCGCAGGGTGCGCCGGATCTCCTCCTGCTCCTCGCCGATCACGGCATCCATGGCACCAGCACCTCCCGTTCCTGACGACCAGTCATACTAGCCCCTGATCTGATGTACCGTCAGATGTATGACGCCTGCTCCTCGCAAGGTCGCCGTCGTCGGCGTCGCCCTCGCCGACTGCGGCCGCGTCGACGGCCCCACCCCCTACGCGCTGCACGCCCAGGCCGCCCGCCGGGCGCTCGCCGACTCCGGCCTCGACCGGTCCGTGGTGGACGGCTTCGCCTCGGCCGGGCTCGGCACCCTGGCGCCCGTGGAGGTGGCCGAGTACCTGGGGCTGCGGCCCGGCTGGACCGACTCGACCGCCGTCGGCGGGGCCACCTGGGAGGTCATGGCGGCGCACGCGGCGGACGCCATCGCCGCCGGGCACGCCCGCGCCGTCCTCCTCGTCTACGGCTCGACCGCCCGCGCCGACATCCGGGCGGGCCGCCGGACCGCGAACCTCTCCTTCGGGGCGCGCGGACCGCTCCAGTTCGAGGTGGGTTACGGCCACACCCTCGTCGCCAAGTACGCGATGGCCGCGCGCCGCCATATGCACGAGTACGGCACCACCCTCGAACAGCTCGCGGACATCGCCGTACAGGCACGCGCCAACGCCACGCACAACCCGGACGCGATGTACCGGGAACCGATCACGGTCGACGACGTACTGAGCGGCCCGATGATCGCCGACCCCTTCACCAAACTGCACTGCTGCATCCGCTCGGACGGCGGCTGCGCGGTGCTGCTGGCGGCCGAGGACCTCGTCGCGGACACGGCCCGGCCCCCGGTGTGGGTGCTGGGCTCGGGCACCGCCGTCTCGCACTCCGCCATGTCGGAGTGGGACGACTTCACCGTCTCGCCCGCGGCGGCCTCCGGGCGCGACGCCTTCGCGCGGGCGGGGGTGCGGCCGTCGGAGATCGATGTGGCGGAGCTGTACGACGCGTTCACCTACATGACCCTGGTGACCCTCGAGGACCTCGGCTTCTGTGCCAAGGGCGAGGGCGGCGCGTTCGCGTCCGGCGGGCGGCTGACGCTCGGCGGCGCGCTTCCGGTCAACACCGACGGCGGCGGCCTGTCCGCCTGCCACCCCGGGATGCGCGGGCTGTTCCTGCTGGTCGAGGCGGTACGGCAGCTGCGCGGCGAGGCGGGGGCGCGGCAGGTGCGCAAGGCGGGCGGGCGGCTGCCGGAGCTGGCCGTGGCCTCGGGGACGGGAGGCTGGTTCTGCTCCTCCGGCACGGTGGTGCTCGGGCGCGGCTGACGGGTGGGCGCTTGCGCTTGCCCGGACCGGCGCCGGGTGGTCGGATGGGGTCCCGATGAGCGACGTACCTGAGGAATCGGCCGAGGACCGGGCCTTCCGGGAGCTGCTGCGGGGCCTGCGCGTCCCGCACGCGGGCGAGCTTCCCGTATGCGACCCCGCCCAGGCCCCGGACGCACCGCTTCCGCTGTTCCGGCGGTGGCTGCGCGAGGCCGCCGAAGGCGGCGAACCGGGCCCGCACACGATGATGCTCGCCACCGCGGGCGCGGACGGCCGGCCGTCCCTGCGCACGGTGATGCTGCACGACGCCGATGCCCGCGGCTGGCACTTCGGCACCCACCGCACCAGCCGCAAGGGCCGCGAGCTGGCGGAGCGCCCGTACGCGTCGCTGGGCTTCCACTGGATGCGCACCGGACGCCAGGTCCGGATCGGCGGGCGCGTCACGGAGGCCGGGGCCGAGGAGAGCGCGGCGGACCTGCGCGGCCGCTCCCCCGCCGCGCTGGCGGCGGCGCTGGCCGGGGCGGGACGGCAGAGCGCGGTGCTCGGTTCGTACGAGGAGCTGGAGCGGGCCTTCGCGGACGCGTACGACCGCGCCGGGCGCGAACCGGACGCCACCGCGCCCACCTGGACGTTGTACGTCCTGGAGCCGGACGAGGTGGAGTTCTACCAGGAGGAGGCGCGGCGCCGGCACGTCCGGCTCCGCTACCGCCGCGCCCCGGGGGAACGCGGCGGCTGGCGGCGCGAGTTGCTCTGGCCGTAGACCCTCCCGGTCGGCCCCGTCAGGCCAGCCGCACCGGCAGGTCCCGGTGGCCGTTGACGATGACCGACGGGAAGCGTTCCGGCGGCACGTCCGGGTCGGCGAGCCGTAGATCCGGGAAGCGGGCGAAGAGTTCCCGCAGCGCGATGGTGGTCTCCAGCCGGGCGAGCGCGGAGCCCGGGCAGCTGTGCGGGCCGTGACCGAAGGAGGTGTGCCGGGGGCGGCGGGTGATGTCGAAGCGGTCGGCGTCCGCGCCGTGCTGGACGCGGTCGCGGCCCATGCCGCCGTAGGAGATGACCACGCCCTCCCCTTTACGGACGAGGGTTCCGGCGACCTCGATGTCCTCGGTGGCGAAGCGGAACAGGAAGTTCAGCGTCGGGGAGTCCAGCCGCAGGCTCTCCTCGACCACGTCGTCCCAGCCGTAGCGGCCGCTGTGGACGAGTTCGAGCTGTGCCGGGTCGCCCAGCAGCGACCGTACGGCGTTCACGATGGCGTGGACGCTGGTCTCGTGCCCGGCCGTGATCATGACCTGGATGGTGGCGATCAGCTCCTCGACGGCCTCCTCCGACGGCTCGTCGCCGAGTTCGGACAGCAGCGCGCTGGTGAGGTCGGCGCCGGGCTCGTCGCGCTTGAGCCGCACCAGTTCGGCGATGTAGCCGGCCAGCCCCTGCAGGGTGGCGTGGACGGTCTCGGGGGCGGCCTTGTCGTCGAAGAAGTTGTCGTACAGCTCCCGCAGCGGCCGGTGCCACTCGACCGGCATGCCGAACAGCTCGCCGACCACGGTGATGGGCAGCGGGAACGCGAAGGTGTCCTTGAGGTCCACCACCCCGCCGGAGCTTTTCGCCGCGGCGGCCTGCTCCGTACGGTCGAGCAGCCCGCGGGTGATCTCCTCGACGCGGCCGCGCAGCGACTCCACCCGCTGCGGGGTGAACTCCCGGGCGACCGGGCGGCGCAGCCGCCGGTGCTCGGCGCCGTCCGTGCTCACCAGGGAGGTCCCCAGGTCGACCAGGCCGATCAGCGGCCAGTCCGGAGGGATCTCACCGCGCGTCCAGGCACCCCACTGGCCGATGTCCTTCACGAAGCGGCTGTCGCGCATCACCTCCCGCGCGGGCGCGTCATGGGTGACGGCCCAGGCGGCCACCCCGCCGGGCAGCTCCACCCGGACCACCGGCCCGGCTGCGTGGAGGAGTTCGCTCTCCTCCGCGGACGTGCGGATCGTCGGGTCGAGAGTTAAGGGTCGATCCTCTGTCGGTCCCAGATCCTCTGTCAGTCCCAACCGAAGCCTCCGGTGTATGAGTGGGCGGGTGTGTAGGTGACGGGCAGCGAGGTCAGGCCGCGCAGCCAGGGCGAGGGACGCCATCGCAGCTCGTCCGCGGGCACGGCCAGCTCCACGTCCGGCAGGTGCTCCAGCAGCGTCTCGACGGCGGTGTGGGCGACGACCTCGGCGATCCACTGCCCCGCGTACGGGCACCGGTGTTCGCCGTGGCTGTACGACATGTAGGCGTTGTGGCCCTCCGCCCCGGCCGCGTGCGGACGTATATAGGGGTCGGTGTTGGCCCCCGCGAGCCCGAGCAGCACCAGGTCCCCGGCCGGGATACGGGTCGCGCCGAGGACGGTGTCCTGGGTGGTGAAGCGGCCCGCGAAGATCTGCACCGGGGTGTGGTCGCGCAGCACCTGGTGCATGGCCTGGCGGACCGAGCGGCGGCCGCCGCCCATGTCGGCGGCGTAGTCGTGGTCGGTGAGCAGCAGCCACAGGGTCATGCCGATCCAGTCCGTGCAGGGCTGGTGTCCGGCGAGGGTGAGGACCATCAGGTCCTCGACCACCTCCTGGTCGGTGAGGCCGGCGGGATCGGCGAGCATCCGGGAGGTGGTGTCCGGTCCGGGGCCGCGGCGTTTGCGGGCCACCAGCCGCTCCATCGTGCCGCGCACCTCGATCTGCGCGCGCAGGGCGTCGGGGCCGCCGTCGACCATGTCGTTGATCGCCTTCACCAGGGCGACGCCCTCGGCGTCGGACAGGCCGAGGACGCGGCTGAGGGCGAGCACGGGCAGCGGATGGGCGTAGTCCGGGATCAGATCGGCCCGGCTGCCCTCGCTCAGCTTCTCGATCAGATCCTGCGCGAACGACTGGGTGGCGTCCTGTATCTGATTGAGATCGACCGCTTCGAGGGCGGATCCGACCGCTCCGGCGCGTCTGCGGTGATCGTCGCCCTCCCGGTACAGCAGCGACCCGTTGTCCTCGACCATGGGGCGCAGCGACCAGTCCGGCGGGATCTGCGGCCACAGCTTCCAGCGGGCCGAACCGCGCCCGTACACCTTGGTGTTCTCGGTGACGCGCAGCAGTTCGCGGTAGCCGATGACCAGCCAGGCGGGGACGTCGCCGGGAAGCAGCACGGGGGCGACGGGTCCGTAGGTGTTCCGCAGTTCCCGGTACACCTCGGCGGGCGTGTCCTGGAAGCGCGGGCCGAACAGCTCCACGGCGTCCTGGTGGGACGCGGGCCGCTCGATGGCGGGCGGCGCGGGGGCGTCCTGATCGGCGGGTTCGGTCACGAAGCGGCCTCCTGGGCGGCGGACAGGGTGTGGAGATGGTCGAGCAGCGCCACCAGGACGTCCTTGCCCGAGGATGGGGAGCGGGCGTCGCAGGCGACCAGCGGTATCCCGTCCGCGAGGTCGAGCGCGCCGCGTACGGCGTCCAGGGTGTGCTCCGGACTGTCGTCGAAGCGGTTGTGGGCGACGACGAACGGCATCCCCTTGCGCTCCAGGTGGTCGATGACGGGGAACGAGTCCTCCAGCCGCCGGGTGTCCACCAGGACCACCGCGCCCCAGGCGCCCAGGAACAGGTTGTCCCACAGGAACCGGAAGCGGGTCTGCCCGGGGGCGCCGAAGAGATACGTCACGATCCCCTCGGTGACGCTGATCCGGCCGAAGTCGAAGGCGACCGTGGTGGCCGACTTGCCCTCCACCCCGGCCACCTCGTCCACCCCCACGCCCTTCTCGGTCATCACGGCCTCGGTCGTCAGCGGGTCGATCTCGCTGACGGCCCGCACGAAGGTCGTCTTGCCGACGCCGAAGCCGCCGCAGATCACGATCTTCACCGCGTCACGGGCCGTATCGCTCAACGGGGCCTCGACATCGGCCGTTTCGCCGACCGCTTCGCCGACCGCGTCGTCGGCCGTCTCATCGACGACCGTCTCATCGACGGCCTCAGAGATTTTTGAGTGCAACGAGAACCTCTCGGACCAGGCCGGTATCGGGCAGCCGAGCCGGGGCGGGCTCCGCACCCCGCGGGGCCGGCCGCCCGGCGCCACCAACGGCGGCGCTGCTGGGATGGCGGACCGAGATCCGGCCCTCGGCGAGCAGATCGGACAGCAGGATCGCGACGACACCCACGGGCATGCGTAACCGCGCGGAGACCTCCACCAGCGCCATCGGATGGCGGCACAGCCGCAGGATCTGAACCGCCTCCGGGGCCATCCCCGCGGCCGGTTCGGACTCGCTGACGACCAGTGACACCAGATCGAACTCCGTATACGCGCGGCTACGTCCCCCCGTCGCGGCGAACAGCCGGTCCGGCTGTTCATGGACGTCCCAGCGCATCATGCCGTCGCGCCGCCCTCCTCCCCGGGCATACGCTGCGGCGAGGTGAGGTACGCGAGGAGGCCGTCGACCAGTTGGGACATGCTGTTGCCGACGATCCCGGGGTCGGCGTCCTCCCGGGCGAGCACCGCGAGATGGGCGCCCTCGCCCGCCTCGACGGTCATCAGCACCGCACCGCCGACCGCGACCAGGGAGTGCTCCACGCTGCCGGTGCCGTCGCCGAACTTGGTCGACACCGTCCTGGCCAGGCTCTGGATCCCGGAGGCGATGGCGGCCAGCGTCTCCGCCTCCGACCGGGACAGATCGGAGGAGTGGGTGATCACCAGTCCGTCGTTGGACACCGCGAGGGCGTGCCGCGCCCCCGGGGTCTTCGCCAGCAGGGCGTCGAGCTTCCAGTCGAGATCATGCGGGTTCATGAGGCCGTGCCTTCCGGGCGTGGTGTCGTGCGGGTGCGGTCCTGTTTGACGGCGGTGTGGAACGAGCCGAACCGGTTCCCCGCCTCCGCGGGCTTCTTGCGTACGGGAGGCGGCGGTGCCGATGGCTCGGCGCCCCGCTCGGCGCCGGTCTCGACCTGCTTGCGCCGACGCCTCGGCAGTCCCTCGGGCGTGAGCGGATGGTCTCCGGCCCGCTCCCCCGACCGCTCTCCGGCCCGCTCCCCGGAGGGCGGCCACGACCGTGACAGCGGGGTGCGCGAGGGCAGCGGAGGGGCGGCGACGTGGTGTTCGGCGCGGGGCTCGGTGAGCAGTTGCTGCGGGATCAGCACGGTGACCGCCGTACCGCCGGTGGCGGACGACCGATAGCTGACGCGCAGCCCGAACTTACGGGCGATCATGCCCACCACCAGCAGACCCTGCCGGGTGCCGGACAGCTTCAGCATGCTCGACGGATCCTCGGCGACCGCCTGCTGCGCCCGGGCGAGCATGTCGGGCTGCATCGCCAGGCCGCTGTCCGCGATCTCGACGGCGAGCCCGCGCGGGACCTCCTGGACATAGACGTTCACGGCGGTGGAGGGAGGCGAGAAGCTCACCGCGTTGTCGATCAGCTCGGCGAGGAGCGTGATCACCTTTTCGGCCGCGGCGCCGACCACGGCCTGTTCGCTGGAGCAGCGGATCTCCACCCGCTCCAGCCCCTCGATGCGGGAGGTGGCGGCGCGCAGCACCCGCCAGATGACGATGGGCCGGGGCCAGTGCTTACCCGAAAGCGCGCCGGTGAGGATGGCGATGCGGTCGGCCATCCGGCCGGTCTGCGAGCTGGTGCCGTCGAGCTGGAAGAGGTCGTCCAGGGCGTCGGATTCGTAGCGGTCCTGCATCTCCCGCAGCCGGGCGAGGTTGCCGGCGACCAGCGCCTGGAGGCGCCCTGCGATGCTGCGGAACGCGGCCACCATCTCGGTGCGCTTCTGCCGCTCCCGGGACAGCTCGCCGCCCACGGTCTCCAGCAGGCCGCGCAGCGGGCCGGTGGCGGGCCGATCGATCCCGGCCAGGGCCTGGTCCACCGGGACCCGGCCGCGCAGCTCGTTGACAAGGGCGGGCAGCGCGGTGCCGACGGCGTGGTCGAGGTCCCGCTCCGCGGCGGCGGTCCGCTGCTCGGAGGCGGCGGCCCGCTGCTCCGCGGCGACGGCCCGCTGCTCGGACGCGGCGGCCCGGTCCCGCAGCTCACCGACCTCGGCGTCGGCGCGCTCGGCGGCCAGCCGGTTCGTTTCGGCGATGGCCCCGGCCTCGGCGGCCCGGGCCTCGGCCTGCGCCGCCCGGATCTCCAGCGCCCGTACGGCCGATTCGGCGCGCGCGAGCGCCGCGCCCCGGTGGGCCGCCGCCGCGACGGCGGCGGCCACCAGCGCCCCGGCCACGAGCGCGCACCGGATCACCGCGGGTCTCGCCGCATCGGACGCGGCTGCCGCCGCCGCCCACCCGGCGATGCCGAGCACGGGGACCGTCACCAGGAGGCCGAGGAGGGCCCGCTTGGCGGGTGAGTTCCCCCGGCCGGCGCGCGACCACTGACGCTGATCGGGAAGTATCGGAGTCATCGAATCCTCGCGGCCGGGGGTGAGGCAGGCAACAGCCGCCGGGCGCCTTGGGGCTGGCTCGGAAGAGTAAGTCCTCGGTAAAAGGCGGAAGTTAGGCGGTCAGTCTAGGCACCTGGCCGAGCGATTGTTCAAGATTGATCATCGAATTTCTTCGATGGCAGATGAGAATTCGGTTCCGATCATCCAGTCGGCCCCGCGGCGACGGGCCGGAAGACGGGGACGGCCGGGACGCCCTCCCCGAGCACGCGGAAGGTGACGCTCAGCCGCATCCCGGCGCGCAGCCCGCTCGCGGGGTGGTCGACGATCCGGGTCATCATCCGCGGCCCCTCGGCGAGATCCACGACGGCGGCGGTGTACGGGACCTGGGCGCCGAAGGGCGGGAGGTCGTTGCGGTGCACCTCCGACCAGGTGTAGAGGGTGGCGGCGCCGCTCGCCTCCTCCCAGGCGACGTCCTCGCTCCAGCAGTGCGGGCAGAACTCGCGGGGGTAGTGGTGGGCCCGGCCGCAGTCGGCGCAGCGCCGGATCAGCAGCCGGCCCCGGGCGGCGGCGTCCCAGTAGGGGCGGGTGAAGGGGTCGGGCTCGGGCAGGTCGAAGCGGGGCGCCGCGGGGGCGCCGGAGGGGTCGGGTCCGCTCATGCGCGCACGCTCCTTCCGGCCGACCTTTTCTGACGGCACATCAGTTTCAGTCGCCGGGGCGCAGGGGCGCAAGGGGCGGACGTACGTAAGGAGCAGAGGGCCGCAAGGAGCGGACGCGCGCCCGTGACCGATCCGCAACCGATTCCGAACTCCTTTGACCGAAACCCGTCAAGCAGCGGGACTACCCTCGCCACCATGGCCGACAGTCTCCCCGCGAGATCCCCTTCACCCGTCTATGTGATCGGCGGCGGACCGGGCGGGCTCGCCACCGCCGCCGCACTGGGCGAGCGCGGCATCCACGCCGTGGCCCTGGAGAAGTCCGACACGGTCGCCGCCTCCTGGCGTGGCCACTACGACCGGCTGCATCTGCACACCACGCGCCGCCTCTCCGCGCTGCCCGGGCTGCCGATGCCGCGCGCGTTCGGGCGGTGGGTCGCCCGGGACGACGTGGTGCGCTACCTGGAGCGGTACGCGGAGCACCACCGGCTGGAGATCGCCACGGGCGTGGAGGTGACCCGGATCGACCGGGCCGGCGACGACACCGGCTGGGTGCTGCGGGCCGGTGGCGGACGCGAACTGTCCTCGCCGGTGGCCGTCGTCGCGACCGGCTACAACCACACCCCGCGGCTGCCGGACTGGCCGGGCCGGGACACCTTCACCGGCGAGCTGCTGCACGCCCACCGCTACCGCAACGCCCGGCCGTACGAGGGCCGGGACGTGCTGGTGGTCGGGGTCGGCAACACGGGCGCGGAGATCGCGGTCGACCTGGTCGAGGGCGGCGCGGCGCGGGTGCGGCTGGCGGTCCGTACCGCACCGCACATCCTGCGCCGCTCGACGGCGGGCTGGCCCGCGCAGCGCACCGGCATCCTGGTGCGGCGGCTGCCGCGGGGCGCGGTGGACCGGGCGGCGCGGGTGATGTGCCGGTTGAGCATGCCGGATCTGTCCGCGCACGGGCTGCCGTGGCCGGAGGCCGGGCTCTACACCCGGGTGCGGCAGGGCGCGATCCCGGTGCAGGACGTGGGGCTGGTGGACGCGGTGCGGACGGGGCGGGTGGAGGTGGTCGCCGCGGTCGAATCGCTGGACCAGGACAAGGTGGTGCTGGCCGACGGCTCGCGCATCGGCCCCGAGGCGGTGATCGCGGCGACCGGCTACCGCCGCGGGCTGGAGGACCTGGTCGGGCACTTGGGCGTGCTGGACGACCGCGGGCATCCGCTCACCCACGGCCGGCGCACCCTGCGCACCGCTCCGGGCCTGTACTTCACGGGCTACACGAACCCGATCAGCGGCATGCTGCGCGAGCTGGCCCTCGACGCGAGGAAGATCGCCGCGACGGTGTCCCGCACGACGGCTTGATTTCGCCGCCCGCGCGGCGGCGTGAGCACGCCGCCGCGTGGGCACTCTCTTGTTGCCGTCGCGCCGTACCGCCGGTAACGGTGCGCCGTCACCCTGCGTGTTCTCCGCGCACCGAGCATTCCTGACAGCCCGTCAGCTCTGTAGCCTGACTACTCAGTAATGTGACTGGGCGTCAGTTACCTGGTTATTGGCCAACGAGCAGGAGTGGCGGATACCCAATGCTTGGATCGACTCACGGCACTCTCACCACCAACTCCCGTCACGCCCGCGCCGTCGCCTGCGGGCGGCCCCCCGGCCCCTCCGTCCAGGTCCACCAGCGCACCTCGGCCCTCGACGACGAGGACCTGGACGTCAGCGGCCGGCCGCTGCACTCCGACGTCCCCGACCTGGACCGCTTCTTCCGCCCCCGATCGGTGGCCCTGGTCGGCGCCTCCGACACCGAAGGCCGCCCGGGCACCGGCATCACCCGGCAGCTCCTCGCCTGGGCCGAGCGCGTCGGCGCCCGGCTGCACCCCGTCCACCCCTCCCGCCCCTCCGTCTTCGGCCTCCCCTGCGTCCCGTCCGTCGCCGAACTGCCCGAACCCGTCGATCTCGCCGTCCTCCTCGTCCGCGACCCCCTCCCGGTCATCGAGGAACTGGCCCAGGTCAAGGTCAAGTTCGCCGTCGTCTTCGCCTCCGGCTTCGCCGAGACCGGCGCCGAGGGCGCCGCTGCCCAGGCCCGGCTGGCCGCCGCAGCACGCCGCGCCGGGCTGCGGCTCCTGGGCCCCAACACCAACCTCAACGCCTTCGAGGAGTTCCGCGACGACCTCGAAGGGCCCGCCATCGCCCTCATCACCCAGTCAGGCCACCAGGGACGCCCCCTCTACACCCTCCAGGAACTGGGCATCCGGCTCAGCCACTGGGCGCCCACCGGCAACGAGGCCGACCTGGAGAGCGCCGACTTCCTCTCGTACTTCACGACCCGCCCCGAGGTCGGCGCCATCGCCCTGTACGCGGAAGGGCTCAAGGACGGCCGCGGCTTCCTCCTCGCCGCCGACCGGGCCGCCCGCGCCAAGGTGCCCGTCGTCGCCGTCAAGGTCGGCCGCACCGAGACCGGCGCCCGCACCGCCGCCTCCCACACCGGCAAACTGACCGGTGCGGACGCGGTCGTGGACGCGGCCATGCGCCAGTTCGGCGTGATCCGGGTGGACGGCCTGGACGAACTCCAGGACACGGCCGCGCTCCTCGCCCGCGCCCGGCCCCCGCGCGCCGAGGGCGTCGTGGTGTATTCGATCTCCGGGGGCACCGGAGCCCACGTCGCCGACCTCGCCACCGCGGCCGGGCTCCCGATGCCCGTCCTCTCCGCCGAGAAACAGGCCGAACTCCATCAGTGGATACCCGGCGACCTCCGCGTCGCCAACCCGGTCGACAACGGCGGCCACCCCGTCGGCGACTGGCGCGGACGTAAGATCATCGACGCGATCCTCGCCGACCCGGCCGTCGGCGTGCTGATCTGCCCCATCACCGGCCCGTTCCCGCCGATGAGCGACAAGCTCGCGGCCGACCTCGTGGACGCCGCGGAACGCACCGACAAACTCATCTGCGTGGTGTGGGGCTCGCCCGTCGGCACCGAGGACGCCTACCGCACCACCCTGCTCGGCTCCTCCCGCGTCGCCACTTTCCGCACCGTCGGCAACTGCCTCACCGCCGTCCGCGCCTATCTCGGCCACCACCGCTTCACCGCCTCCTACCGCTCCCCCTTCGACGACGCCCCGCGCACCCCCTCCCCGTCGATGCGCAAGGCGAGCGGACTGCTGCGCCCCGGCCAGCGCCTGAGCGAACACGCCGCCAAGCAGCTGCTGCGCGCCTACGGCATCCGCGTGCCGCGCGAACAGCTCGTCACCAGCGCCGCCGCGGCCGTCCGCGCCGCCGGACTCGTCGGCTACCCGGTCGTCATGAAGGCGTCCGCACCCCAGCTCGCCCACAAGACCGAACTCGGCCTGGTCCGGCTGGGCCTGACCTCCGCCAGCCAGGTCCGCGACACCTATCGCGAACTCACCGACATCGCCCGCTACGAAGGCGTCGAACTGGACGGCGTCCTGGTGTGCCAGATGGTCGAGCGCGGCGTCGAGATGGTCGTCGGCGTCACCCACGACAGCCTCTTCGGCCCCACCGTCACCGTCGGCATCGGCGGCGTGCTCGTCGAGGTGCTGCACGACACCGCCGTCCGCGTCCCCCCGTTCGGCGAGGACCAGGCCCGCGCCATGCTCGCCGAACTGCGCGGCCACGCCCTCCTCGACGGCGTCCGCGGCGCGCCCCCGTCCGACGTGGACGCCCTGGTCGAGGTCGTGCTGCGGGTGCAGCGGATGGCCCTGGAGCTCGGCGACCAGCTCGCCGAACTCGACGTCAACCCCCTGATGGTGCTGCCGCGCGGCCAAGGCGCGGTGGCCCTCGACGCGCTGGCGATCTGCCGCTGAGCGGCGCACATACCGCGCCCACAGCCCGAGGAGCCTTCCCATGACGTCTCCCTCCCCCGAAGAAGTGCTCGATTCCGTTGTACGGCACGCCACTGACAACGGGGTCGCCTGGATCACCCTCGACCGCCCCTCAGCCCTGAACGCCCTCACCCCTGACCAGCGGGAACGCCTGATTCTCCGGCTCGATCAGGCTTCCGCCGACCCGGAGTTGCGGGCCGTCGTGCTCACCGCCACCGGTAAGGGCTTCTGCGCGGGCGCCGACCTGCGCGGCACCCCGTCCGCTCCGGGCGAGCGGATCGCGGGCGACGTCGCCCGGCTGATCCGCGGCGGAGCGCAGCGGCTCATCACCGCCGTGCTCGACTGCGAGAAACCCGTCATCGCCGCCGTCAACGGCACCGCCGCCGGACTCGGCGCCCATCTCGCGCTCGCCTGCGATCTGGTCCTGGCCGCCGAATCGGCCACCTTCACCGAGGTCTTCGTACGCCGCGGACTCGTCCCCGACGGCGGCGGCGCCTACCTCCTACCCCGGCTGGTCGGCCCCCAGCGGGCGAAGGAGCTGCTGTTCTTCGGCGACGCGCTGCCCGCCGCCGAGGCCGAACGGCTGGGGCTGGTCAACCGCGTCGTACCGGACGGCGAACTGGCGGGGACCGCCCGCGCCTGGGCCGAACGCCTGGCAGCGGGCCCCACCCGCGCCCTCGCGGCCACCAAGGCGCTGGTCAACGCCTCGCTGGAGTCCGGCCGTGCGGCCGCCTTCGCCGCCGAGGCGGCCGCCCAGGAGACCAACATGACCACGGCCGACGCGAATGAGGGCGTCCGGGCCTTCGTCGAACGCCGCGCCCCGGTGTACCGGGGCCGCTGAGCGGACCGCCGGAACGGGAACGCCGGAACGGGAACAACGACGGGAACGGGAACAACCCGGGAACAACCCGGGAACAACGAGGAGATGCGAAAACCATGATGGGACACGCCGGAATGGCCGCCACCGCCGTCCGCTATCTGCGCTCGGCCGGCTCGCCCACCACCGCCGGGCCACCGCCCCCGCCTCCGCCCGGCGCGCACCGCGCGCTGCGCGCCGTACAGGAGGATGAGCGCCCGCCCCTCTCCCCGGCGGATTTCCGCCGGGTCCTGGGCCATTTCGCGAGCGGCGTCACCGTGATCGCGACCACCGACGAGGCGGGCCCGACGGGTTTCGCCTGCCAGTCGTTCACCTCGCTGTCCCTCGACCCGCCGCTGATCGCCTTCATGGTCGCCCGTACGTCCACGACCTGGCCCCGCATCGCCCGGAGCGGCGTCTTCTGCGTCAGCGTCCTGGGCGCGTCCCAGGCCGAACTGTGCCGGTCCTTCGCGATCAGCTCCGCCGACCGCCCGGACAAGTTCGCCGGCGTCGCCCACACCCCGTGCCCCGTCACCGGCTCCCCCCGCCTCACCGGCGCGCCCGCCTGGATCGACTGCACCGTCCACACGGTCCACACCGGCGGCGACCATCTGGTGGTGGTGGGCCGGGTGTGCGCCCTGGACACGGACGAGCGGGCGGCGGCCGACGGCCCCCTGCTCTTCCACCGCGGCACGTTCACACGGCTGGCGCCGGGGCGGTAGCGGCACCGCGCCGGATCATCAGCGCCATCAGCGCCGCCACCGCGCACAGCCCGGCCGCGCCGTACCAGACCAGGTCGTAACTGCCGAACCCGTCCCGCGACGAACGCCACGAGCCGGCCTGAAGCCCGGGGCATCGTCCGGGAATCCGGTGACGGTCCCCGGTCAGTGGCTGACGCGGCAGCGGGTGGAGCGGGCCAGGCAGCTGCTGGAAAACACGGATCTGTCGGTGGACCAAGTGGCGCGGGACGCGGGCTTCGGCACGCCCGCGTCGATGCGGCAGCATCTGCAGGCCGCGCTCGGGGTCTCTCCTACCACGTACCGGCGCACCTTCCGGGCCTCCGCCCGGGCAGCGGGCCCGTTCAGAACGTGAGCACGGCCCGCGCCACCCGTCCGCCGCGGGCGTCGTCCACGGCCGTGGCGAAGTCCTCCACCGGGTAGACGGCGGTGACGAGTTCGTCCAGCAGCAGTCGGCCCTGTCGGTACAGCTCCGCGTACAGGGCGATGTCGGCTTGCGGGCGCGATGATCCGTAGCGGCAGCCCAGGATGGACTTGTCCAGATAGAGGGAGGAGACCCGGAAGGCCGCCTCGGCGTCCGCGGGCGGGACCCCGAGCAGCACCGCCTGACCGTGCCGGTCGAGGAGGTCGACGGCCTGCCGGATGAGGCGGGTGGAGCCGACGCATTCGAAGACGTGGTCGGCGCCGGTGGGCAGGATCTCCCGTACGGCGTCGGGCGTGCCCGCGAAGTGGGTGGCGCCGAAGCGCCGGGCCGGCGGCTCCTTGGCCGGGTTGTTGTCGACGGCGACGATGGTGGTCGCCCCGGCGAGCCGGGCCCCTTGGAGGACGTTGAGCCCGATGCCTCCGGTGCCGATGACGACGACCGACTCGCCGTGTTCCACCCGCGCGCGGTGGAAAACGGCGCCGACGCCGGTGAGGACGCCGCAGCCGATGAGCGCGGCGGAGGTGAGCGGGATCTCGTCCGGGATCTTCACCGCCTGAACGGCCGTGACCACCGTGCGCTGTGCGAACGCCGAGTTGGAGGCGAAGTTGAACAGCCGCTCGCCGTTCTCGCGGCGGAACGGGCGGCCCGGTCTGCCGATCGCGGCGCGGCACATGGTGGGACGTCCGCGGTCGCAGTCGGCGCAGGTCCCGCAGTTGGCGAGGGTGGAGAGGGCGACATGGTCGCCGGGGGCGACATGGGTGACGCCGGGGCCCACCGACTCGACCACGCCCGCGCCCTCGTGGCCGAGCACCACCGGCACGGGAAACGGAATGGTGCCGTCGAGGACGGACAGATCGCTGTGGCACAGCCCGGCGGCGGCCACGGCCACCAGCACCTCGCCCGGCCCCGGGTCGCGTACCTCCAGGTCATCGACCACCCGAGGCCGCTTGCCGTCGAACACGACGCCTCTCATGCCTGCCTCCCCCACCTTTCGGGCCTTCAGGAGGCCCAGACCACCGACTGGAGTTCGCTGTACGCGTGCAGCCCGAACGAGCCGCCGTCGCGGCCGACACCGCTGTGCTTGAAGCCGCCGAACGGCGTCTCGGGGTGGCGCTGGACCGTGTTGATGCCGACGTTGCCGCTGCGCAGCCGGGCCGCCAGCGCCCAGGCGCGGCCCGCGTCGGCGCTGAAGACGTAGTCGTAGAGGCCGTACGAGGTGCCGTTGGCGATCCGCACCGCCTCGTCCTCGTCGTCGAAGGGCAGGGCCACGACGACCGGGCCGAACAGCTCCTCGCGGGCCACGGTCATGCCGGGGTCGGCGTCGGCGACGAGGGTCGGCGCGACGTAGAAGCCCGGCTTGACGGCCGGACGTTCACCGCCGGTGACGATGCGGGCGCCCTGCTCACGGGCCCCGGCGAGGTACGCCTCGACCCGGTCGCGCTGCGCGGCGGAGATCAGCGGGCCCACGATCGTGGAGTTATCCACAGGGTCCCCCACGGTCAGTGACTTTGCGTAATCTGTGAGTGCGGCGACCACCCGCTCGTACAGCGATCGATGGACGAGCACCCGTGTCGGCGCCGTGCAGATCTGCCCGCTGTGGAAGGAGAAGGTCGAACCGACCGCCCCGACCGCCGACGCGATCACTCGCTTGTCGGCGTCCCCAAGGACGATGGCAGCACCCTTGCCCCCCAGTTCCATCAGGGTGCGCTTCATCGACCTGCCTGCGGATTCGGCGATCTTCTTCCCCACGGCGGTGGATCCGGTGAAGCTGACCATGTCGACACCGGGGTGCGCGACCAGCGCCTCGCCCGCGGCCGAGCGCGAGCCGGTGACGACATTGAAGACACCGTCAGGGAGCCCGGCCTCGGTCAGCAGCGGGCCGAGTTCGAGACAGGCCAGCGGGTCCTGCGGGGCCGGTTTGGCGACGACCGTATTGCCCATGGCGAGCGCCGGGGCGACCTTGCCCGCGAGATTGGCGAGGGGAAAGTTGTAGGAGGTGATGCAGGCGACGACACCCATCGGACGGCGTACCGCCGCCGCGCCGATCAGCCCGCCGGGCGCCAGCGGGCTGGCGGCGACCGGCAGCGGGGCGAGCGGGACGGTGTCCGGTTCCATCGCGCCGCGCGCGTAGCGGCGGAAGCGGTCGGCCGCGGGGGGCACTTGGAGGGCCGCGGTGACCCGCAGCGTCGCGCCGGTCTCGGCCTGGACGAGGGGCACCAGGTCGGGGGCGCGCTCGGCGAGCAGGTCGGCCGCGCGGTCGAGTACGGCGGCGCGCTCCCGGGGGGCGGCGCGCGACCAGCCGTCGTACGCGGCCCGCGCGGCCCGCACCGCCGCGTCGGCATCCGCCTCGTCGGCCTCGGGCGCCCGGCCCACGGTCTCCTCGGTGGCCGGATTGACGACCGCGTAGTGCCCGGCCCCGGGCGCCCGCCAGGAGCCGCCGATCCAGTGCCCGTACGTCTTCATCGGGACTCCTTGGGGAGGTGGAGTACGCGCTCGGCGATGATGTTGCGCTGGATCTCGTCCGAGCCGCCGTAGATGGTGTCGGCGCGGGAGAAGAGGAAGAGGCGCTGCGCGGCGTCGAGTTCATACGGCCGGCTCTCGCTCCAGCACACCGGCCCGAGCGCGGCCGCGGCACCCCGCACCCGCACGGCCAGCTCGCCCAGCCGCCGATGCCAGCCGCCCCACAGCAGCTTGGCCACACTGGGCGCCCCGGCGTCGTGGGGATCGGGGCGATGGGGAGTGAGGGCGGAGGAGGTGGGTGGGGAGGGAGGGGAGGGGGTGGGGGTGGGGCCCCCGGGGGTGGGGTTCCGGGCGGCGCCCAGGGTGCGCAGGGCGTTCCAGCGCATGACCTTCAGCTCGGCCCACTGCTGTATCAGCCGCTCCCGCAGTACGGGGTCGCGGGCGGCCCCCGTCTCCAGGGCCTGCCGTATGACGTGGTCGAGTTCCTGGGCGAAGCCGATCTGCTGGACGAGGGTGGAGACTCCGCGTTCCACGGCGAGCAGGCTCATGGCCACGCTCCAGCCCTGCCCCTCGCCGCCGACGAGGTGGCCGACGTGGGCCACGGCCCCGTCGAAGAACACCTCGTTGAACTCCGCGGTGCCGGTGAGCTGCCGGATCGGCCGGACCTCGATGCGTCCGGGCTGGTCCATCGCCACCAGCAGGAAGGAGAGACCATGGTGGCGCCGTGAGCCCTCCTCGGTGCGGGCCAGGACGAAGCACCAGTCCGCTTCGCGGGCGTGGGAGGTCCAGATCTTCTGGCCGGTGACGCGGTACGTCCCATCACCCGGGTCGCGGTCGGCGCGGGTGCGCACTCCGGCGAGGTCCGAGCCCGCGTCGGGTTCGCTGTAGCCCTGGCACCACAGTTCCTCGCCGCGGGCGATGGCGGGCAGGAAGCGGGCGCGCTGGGCGGGGTCGCCGTGGCTGAGCAGGGTGGGGGCGAGGAGGTTCTCGCCGATGTGCCCGAGGCGGGCGGGGGCGCCGGCGCCGGCGTATTCCTCGGCCCAGACGACCTGCTGGGTGAGGGTGGCGGCCCGGTTGCCGTACGTCCCGTGGGTGCGGTCCCAGCCGAGGCCGATCCAGCCGCCGCCGCCCAGTTCGCGTTCCCAGGCGCGCTGCGCGGCGGCGTCCTGGGAGTCGGCGTCCCGGGAGTCGGCGTCCTGGGGCCCGGTGAGGCGTGCGGCCAGATGGGCGTCGAGCCAGGCGCGCGCCTCCCCGCGGAAACGTTCGTCCTCCGGCCCGAATGCGAAGTCCACGGCTTCTCCCCTTCTACGCGTTGGGGCGCTGCTGGGCGGCGGCCGCCCGGGCCATGGCTTCGAGCTGTGCCAGCAGCGGCATGGGGTCGGTGCCGACCGTTCCGGGCAGAAAGTCGGCGATCTTCTCCGGGGTCCAGGCGCCCTCGGCGTATCCGGCGCGCAGTTCCCTCGGCTGGGCCCAGACCGCGATCTTGGGGCCCGCGATCGTGTAGACCTGTCCGGTGATCTTCTCCTCGCGGGCCCGTTCGCTCAGCAGGTAGACGACCAGGGCCGCGACGTCCTCCGGTTCGCCGATCTCCTTCAGCTCCATCGGCACATTGGCGGACATGCGGGTACGGGCGACCGGGGCGACGCAGTTGGCGGTGACGCCGTATTTGTGCAGGCCGAGGGCCGCGCTGCGGACCAGCGAGATGATGCCGCCCTTGGCCGAGGCGTAGTTGGCCTGCGCGACGCTGCCCTGGTGGTTGCCGCTGGTGAAGCCGATCAGGGTGCCGGAGCGCTGCCGCCGCATCACCGCGGACGCGGCGCGGAAGACGGTGAAGGTGCCCTTGAGGTGGGTGGCGACCACGGGGTCCCACTCCTCCTCGGTCATGTTGAAGAGCATCCGCTCGCGGAGGATTCCGGCCACGCACACCACGCCGTCGAGCCGTCCGCACCGTTCGACGGCGGTGTCCACGATCCGCCGGCCACCGGCCATGGTGGAGACGTCGTCGGCGACCGCTACCGCCTCTCCGCCCGCCGCCACGATCTCCTTGACCGCCGCTTCGGCGATCTCGCTGGTGGGTTCGCCGCCTTCGATCGAGACGCCGTAGTCGTTGACGACGACCTTCGCGCCCTCGGCCGCGCAGGCGAGGGCCACGGCTCGTCCGATGCCACGTCCGGCCCCGGTGACGGCGATGACCTTGCCGTCCAGGAAGTTGCCCACGTCGCGTCCCCTCCCGCAGTTTCTGACGGACCGTTAGATTTTTGAGCAGACCCGCTCCGAGTACAAGCCCTGGAACGGAACCGACCGAAGGAGGCGCCATGTCGCTGCCGCCCGAGTTCCACGACATAGCCGAGCGCGTCAACAACTGGGGGCGCTGGGGCGCCGACGACGAGATCGGCACGCTCAACCTGATCACCGACGAGGTCGTCCGAGCCGCCGCCGCGGAGGTGCGCACCGGCCGCCGCGTCCCGCTCGCGGTTCCGCTGCGACAGGACGGCATCCAGACCGGGATGGTCCCGGGCAGGGTCAACCCGCTGCACACCATGGTCGCCGTGAACGCCGAGATGTTCGGCCCGGGTACGGTCGCCACCAGCGACGACGCCGTGACGATGGGGCTGCAGGCCGGTACCCACTGGGACGGGCTGGCCCATGCCTCGCACTCCGGCCGGATCTACAACGGCCGCCCCGCCGCGTCCGTCACCGCCCATGACCGCGCGGCCTTCAGCGGCATCCACACGGCGCGGCACATCGTCTCGCGCGGGGTGCTGCTCGACGTCGCGCGCGCCCGGGGCGCGGACCGGCTGCCCGAGGGGCATGCCGTCACCCCCGAAGACCTCGCCGCCGCCGAGGAGCTGGCCCGGGTCACGGTCCGTTCCGGCGACATCGTGCTCGTACGGACCGGGCAGATCCAGCGGTATCTGGCGGGCGAGAGGGAGGCGTACGCGTTTCCGTCGCCCGGGCTGTCGCTCCGCACGCCCGAGTGGTTCCGCGCCCGTGACGTGGCCGCGGTCGCCAACGACACGCTCACCTTCGAGATCTTCCCCCCGGAGATCGAGAACCTGTGGCTGCCCGTCCACGCCCTCGACCTGGTCGAAATGGGCATGCCGCAGGGCCAGAACTGGAATCTGGAGGAGCTGTCGGCGGCCTGCGCCGAGGAGGGGCGCTCCACGTTTCTGCTGTCGGCCACGCCCGAGCCGTTCACCGGCGGGACCGGCGCCCCGGTCGCGCCCGTGGCCATCCTCTGACGCAGGAGAGGTACCGGGGGAGACATCAGGGGCGCGGGGGAACGGGCGGGCGCGGTCCATCGGGCGGCGGTGCGCTCATGCACACCCCGAGCACGGCATCGCGCACCGCCACCCGGCTCCGGCGCCGAGCCCTGATCAGGCGCCAGGCCGCGACCCGCACTCGCCGAGGAACGGTCCCGTGAACACACGGTTCACTCAGGCCCCATAGCCCTCGACGTCCCCTCACGACGAATCGCTGATCCTAGAGTGATCACTCGGCCACGTCACGTCAACACCTGGTCTGGACTTTGTGGGGTCCGCCCCAGATGTGCGGGCGCACGGGAGGCGCCACGGTCCGTCAGAAGGGACTTCTCACGCGCCCCGTGATCGCCCAGCTCGACGCGCTCCGCCCCGTCCGCGCACTCTTCCCGCCGATTGCGGTCGATTTCGCACCAGATGCGCTTGCCCGCGCCCTCGGGCTGCCAGCCCCAGCGGTCCGCGAGCCCGTCGACCAGCTCCAGCCCGCGGCCGTTGGTGGCCTCCTCGTCGGCGCGGCGCTGACGCGGTGCGCGGGCGCTGGCGTCCGCGACCTCGACCCGGACCGTGCCCAGTGCGGGCCCCTTGTCCGTGGCGGGCTCCGCTGAACCGTCGCTACCGCCGCCGGTGGTGCCGGTCTGCGCGGGAAAGCGCATGCGCAGCACGGCGGGACAGCCGGTGTGCACCACGGCGTTGGTGACGAGTTCGGAGATGAGCAGGATCAATGTCTCGGCGAGCGGCTCGTCGGCCCCGATACCGGACCCGGCGAGCCGCGAGCGCGCCCACCGACGGGCACGACTCACCTCCGCGGGGTCGGGCCGGACCTCCATCTGCATCTGAAGCACCTGCACCGCTCACACCATCCGAACCGGCGGACACATCGCCTCATACCTCCAAGAGGTCCTCCAAGAGGTCACGGAACGTGACGCTCCCCCGGCTTCCACCGGGAGGTACCCCCTTGTGAGAGAGCATGGTTGACGTACAGTCACCCCAACAAGCGCTTCGGTCATATTCCAGCGCCAAGGAGTATGCGTGGGGCATACTGTGCGACGCACGCCCCGAGGACTCGAACAGCGAGGATTTGCCGGAGCGCGCCCCGTGCGAGCGGGGCACATCGGCGTGCCCGGAGTCGCCTCACGGGCCACGCCGGGTTCGTTGCACCCCATAACCGCTCGCACCCAACGGAGAGTACCCGAGCCGGAGCCCGACTCCCCCCTGTGACGAGTCACGCCTAGGAAACAACCCGATATCAACGCTCGGTCACCTCAAAGCCTCCGGGGATCTCCCCAGAGAATGCGACATCCCAACAATTCAGGCGTATCCATGGAGCCCGGTTACAAACCTGTTTCACCGGTCAACAGGAGTCCCGCGGCAAGTTCCTCCTCGGCCCCGGCCGCCGTCTGCCACTGTCCGGCGCGCACCCAAGCCCGCTTGAGGTGCAGATGGACATCCGCCTCCCAGGTGAAACCCATCCCCCCGTGCACCTGAAGACAGTCGCGGGCATTACGGACGGCCGCCTCGTCGGCGAGCAGTTTGGCGGCGGCGATGTCACCCGCCTCTTCTGTGACCGCGGCGGCGTACACCACACTTCTGGCTGATTCGGCGCGCACGAGCATCTGTGCGCACAGATGCTGTACGGCCTGGAAGGCGCCGATCGGGCGGCCGAACTGCGTGCGCTCCGTAGCGTGATCGACCGCCATCCGGACCGTACGGGAGGCGCTGCCGAGCTGTTGGGCGGCGGTCAGCAGGGCCGCCTCGCGGCGCAGCCGGGCGGCGGCCCCGGGAAATCCGGCCGCATCGGTAACCCCTGCGGGGGTCACGGCCGGTGGACGCACCCGGTGCAGCGGGGTGGCCGGGTCGACGGAGCGTATCGGCCGCGCCGGGTCCGCGAGCGCGGCGGCGGCAAGCACCTCGGCGTCCTCGCCGCTCAGCATCAGCACGGCGTCGGCCGAGGCCAGATGCTCCACCAGCCCGTCCGCCCCGGCGTCGAGGTCCAGCGCGGTGACCACGGCCGCGCCCTCGGCGGCAGCCGTGGCATACGCGGCGTCCGTGGCGTCCGTGGCGTTCAGGCCCGCCGCGAGCTGGGTGGCGACCAGCGGCCCCGGGAGCAGCGCCCCGCCCGCCTCCTCCATGGCCAGCACCGCCTCCGGCAGTCCGAGCCCCACGCCGCCCGCCGCCTCGGGAAGCCGCAGCGCGAAGAACCCGGCAGCGCCGAGTTCACGCCACAGGGTGCGGTCCAGCGCAGCCGCACCTCCGTGGCCGTCCACCACTGTCCGTAACCGGGCGCGGGGGAAGCGCCGTTCCAGCAGTTCCCGCATCCCGTCCCGCAGCGCCCGCTGGTCGTCGTCGAGCTGGAAGTCCACGCTCCGGGTCACCGCCCCTTCGGCAGGCCGAGGATGCGCTCGGCGACGATGTTCCGCTGGATCTGCGAGGTTCCGGCCGCGATGGTGTACGAGAGGGACGACAGCCGGTCCGCGACCCACTCGTGCCCGGCGTCCAGCGCGTCCGGGCCCAGGACCTCGGCGGCGGCGTCGTACAGCTCCTGCCGCACCTCCGAGAAGCGGAGCTTGAAGACCGAGCCACCGACGCCCGGCACCCCGCCGGTGCGCTGCGCCTCGCTCACGTTCCACTGGGTGAGCCGCCACAGCGCCGCGCACTCGGCGGCGAGCCGCCCGAGCCGCCGCCGCAGGACGGGGTCGTCCCAGCGTCCGTTGGCCTCGGCGGTACGGGCCAGGGACTCCAGTACGCGTCGGCAGGCGACGACCTCGCCGACGAAGGCCGTGCCGCGCTCGAACGAGAGGGTCACCATGGTCACCCGCCAGCCGTCGTTCTCGGCCCCGATCCGGTGGTCGACGGGCACCCGTACCTCGTCCAGGAAGACCTCGGCGAACTCGGCGGTCCCGGCGAGCGTGCGCAGCGGCCGTACGGTCACGCCCGGCGCGTCCATCGGCAGCGCGAGCCAGGTGATGCCCCGGTGCTTCGGCGTGTCGGGGTTCACGGGCGTGGTGCGCACCAACAATTCGCACCAGTCGGCGATCTCGGCGTGCGAGGTCCAGATCTTGCTGCCGCTGACGACGTAGTGGTCGCCGTCCCGTACGGCACGGGTGCGTAAGGAGGCGAGGTCGGATCCGGCGTCGGGTTCGGAGAAACCCTGGCACCAGACCTGGTCGCCGCGGAGGATCGGCGGCAGCCAACGGGCCCGTTGGGCGGGGGTGCCCTCGGCGGCGATGGTGGGGCCCGCGTGCAGCAGGCCGACGAAGTTGGCGCCGACGTAGGGCGCGCCCGCGCGTTCGGTCTCCTCCAGGAAGATCAGGTGCTGGGTGGGGGTCGCGCCCTGCCCTCCGGCGTCCTCGGGCCAGTGCAGTCCGGCGTATCCGGCGTCGTACAGCATGCGCTGCCAGCCGCAGTCATAGGCGCGGCGGGCGGGCCAGTCGGCGGGGTCGGGGCGGTCGGGCAGGGTGGGGAGGACGTCCGCGAGCCAGGCGCGCAGTCCGCGCCGGAAGTCCTCCTCGTCCTCCGTGAAGGCGAGATCCATCGGCGGCCGTCCTCCCCTTTCCGATGTTTTTCTGATGTCTCGTCAGATCAGAACGGCAGAGGAAGGCTAATCCGCGCCCCCTGGACCGACAAGACGGGTGGCCTTACGCTCCCCATTATCTGACTATTCGTCAGATCTACGGCGGGGTTCACGGGAGGCCGGGATGACCGACACCGCACACGCCCTCGGCACATCGGCGACGCTGTGGGAACTGCTGGAGCGACGCGCCGCGCTCACCCCGGACGCCCCCGCGCTGATCCAGGCCGCCGCCAGCGGCCGGCACGACCGGCGGCTGACCTTCCGCGCGCTGCGCACCCGCGCGGAGCGCACGGCGGCCGGGCTGTACGCGAGGGGGGTGGGCCCCGGCAGCCGGGTCGCCTGGCAACTGCCCACCCGGCTGGAGACGGTCGTGCTGACCATGGCGCTGGCCCGGCTGGGCGCCGTACAGACCCCGCTCATCTCGTACTACCGCGACCGCGAGGTGGGGTACGCGCTACGGGCCTCGGGCGCGCGGTTCTTCGCCGTCCCCGGGACCTGGCGCGGCTTCGACCATACGGCGATGGCGCACCGGCTGGCCGCCCGGCTGCCGCAGCCGCCGCACGTCTTCGAGGCGTACGACACCCTCCCGGTCGCCGACCCGAAGGCGCCGCCGCATCTGCCGCCCCCGCCCACCGACGGGACCGCCGTCCGCTGGATCTACTGGACCTCGGGCACCACCTCCGACCCCAAGGGCGTGCTGCATACCGACCGCAGCCTCATCGCCGCCGGTTCCTGCCTCGCCCACGCGCTGCGGCTGAGACCCGACGACATCGGGTCGATGGCCTTCCCGTACGCCCATGTCGCCGGGCCCGACTACACGGTGATGCTGCTGCTGTACGGCTTCCCCGCCGTGCTGCTGGAGCACTTCGCGCTGCCGGACTCCCTCGCCGCGTACCGGCGGCACGGGGTGACGGTCGCGGGCGGCAGCACCGCTTTCTACTCCATGTTCCTGGCTGAGCAGCGCAAGGACCCCGCGCACAAGCTGATTCCGACGCTGCGGCTGCTCGCCGGGGGCGGCGCCCCCAAGCCGCCCGAGCTGTACTACGAGGTGGTGCGGGAGTTGGGGTGCCGCCTCACGCACGGCTACGGGATGACGGAAGTCCCCATGATCACCATGGGGTCGCCGGACGACACCGACGAACTGCTGGCGACGACGGAGGGGCGTCCGCCCGCGGAGATGGAGATCCGCGTCGTGGACGGAGAGGTGCGGCTGCGGGGCGAGGCGGTGTGCGCCGGATATCTGGACGAGTCGCAGACCCGGGAGGCGTTCGACGCCGACGGCTTCTTCCGCACCGGCGATCTCGGCCATCTGACGGAAAGCGGTCATCTTGTGCTCACCGGGCGCGCCAAGGACATCATCATCCGTAAGGGCGAGAACATTTCCGCGAAGGAGATCGAGCAGTTGCTGTACCGGCATCCGGATGTGGGGGATGTGGCGGTGATCGGGCTACCGGACGCGGAGCGCGGGGAGGTGGTGTGCGCCGTGGTGGAGCAGCCGGCCGGGGCGGCGCCGCTGACCCTGGAGGGGGTCGGCTCCTATCTGCGCGAGGTGGGTCTTTCGGTGCACAAGGTGCCGGAGCGGGTGGAGGTGGTGGACGCGCTGCCGCGGAACGAGACGCTGCGGAAGGTGCTGAAGTACCGGCTGCGGGAGCGGTTCGGGGGCGCAGCCGCGCGCTGAGCCCGTTCGGACCGCCGGACGCGTGTCAGCCCGTCGTGCTGTACGTGGCCGTCGCCTGCTCGAAGTGGCTGTTCACCGCGCGGCGCTCGTCGGCGGGGCCGATCACCAGAACCACGTGGTAGCGGCCGCCGATGAGCATCGCCAGGTTGCGCGCGTACACATTGCGGCCGCTGCTGTCGCGCCAGCTGAACTGGCCCTCGGCCATCGCCGTCTTCCCGACGTCTATTCGCTTCAGTCCCGACGACGACGCCCACGCCGAGTCGCGGAAGGCGGCCAGTTCGGCCTCCCGGTTCTGCTGGTACGCCATCGGGTCGGTGCCGAACTCGGACACCTTGTCCCGCCCTGCCACGATCACCAGCTCGATGTCGCCGCCGATGTAGCGGATCTGGCCGCGCGCGTTCTCGCCGCGCCGGGTCCAGCCCTCGTGGACGGCGACGGAGAAGCCCTTGGGGTCCTTGCGGACCGCGAAGCCCTTCGCGAGACCGGCCGGTTCGGTGGACTGGGGTTCGTCGGAGCCCGAGTCCGGCGAGCCGTCGCCCTTGCCCTTGCCCTCGCCGGACGGCGACGCCGGGTCGTGGGCGCTGGTGGGCGCCGGGCTGCCCACGCCCGCCGATCCCGTACGGTCCCGGCCGCCGGTGTCCTCGTGACGCGGCATGAACATCGTCGCGTACAGCACGGCAGCCGCCAGGGCCAGCAGTATCAGCAGGAGCAGCACCCGCCCCAGCCTGCGCGGCTTGCGGCCGGGGGTCTGCTCCCGGCGCGGAGGCTCGCGCCGCGGCGCCGGGGACGGTTCGCGCACGGCCTGCCTCGCCCGCTTGTGCCGCCCGTGCGCGGCCGCCGCCTGGTCCGGGCGGCCCCGGCCCTTGCGCACCAGCCAGCCTCGGCGGCGCACGATCGGCAGCCGCTTGGGGTCGGACGCGCCGCCCGGACCGATGGACGGAACGGTGACCGTGCTGCTGCCGACGTCCGGCTCCGGCGCCGATCTGATCAGCGACCGCAGCCAGCCGCGCAGCTCCTCGAAGTCGGGCCGCTCGGTGGGGTCCTGGCGCATCAGCGACTCGACGACGGGCCGCAGCGGACCGCACTCCTCCGCGTAGGCGGGCGCCTCCGCGCACACCATCTGCACCAGCTCGGCGGCGTTCTCCTCCGGGTACGGGGCGTGGCCCTGGACGGCGCGGAAGAGCAGCACGCCGAGCGCCCACAGGTCGGCGGCGGGGCCGACGGGCGGTGCCAGCCGCCAGTTCTCGTGTACGGGTCCGGCCTGCTCGGGCGCCCAGCGCTCGGTGACGGCGCCGACCACGACGATGCGCGCCTGCCGGGCCCGTTCGGCGGCGAGCGCGGTGGCGGGGCCGCGCGGCGGGGCGTCGTCCGCCGTACCGCCGCCGTCCCAGGAACCGCCGCCGTCCTCCCCGTTCGGCTGCCGGGGCACCGTGATGCCGTCCGGCGAGGGAGAACCGGAACCAGAACCGGATTCGGAAGCGGAAGGGAAACCGACGGCGGAATCGGAAGGCCAGGGTGCGCCGCCACCCGTGAGCGGGTCCGCCTCCTGGGCGGTGTGCCGGGGGGCGTCGGCGTTGGCCCGTGCGGCGGCCGCGCGGGCTCCCGCCGCGTACGCGGCGATGGCCCTGGCCCGCGCGGCGCGCGCGGCCGCGCCCTGTGCGTCGTCCGGGGCGCCCTGCGCCGGAATGTGCCCGGACCCGTCGGCGGCCCATTCGCCTTCCGCTTCCAGCCCCTCCCAGGGAGCCGGCCCGGTGTCCGTACCGGTGAAGTCCGGGCGGTGGCCGTGGTGTTCGTGCGGTCCTGCCGACTCCGGATATCCGTACGCCCGGGGCCCCTGGCCGATGTCGTCCGCCCCGCGCGGGGTGGGGAAGCCGCCCGCCGCGCCCTGGTCGCGGTACATCGGGCCCTGCGCGGCGGGACGCTGGTCGGGGGCGGCGCTCTCGTAGCCGTGCGGAAGGGCCGGTGGAGGCGTGACCATGGGAGTGCCGTCGGGCGGCGTGGGGGTGTAGCCGTCGTCCTCCGCGGCCTTGTGCTGCGGCGACGCGGGTCCGGCGCCGGGCCCGTCCGCGCCCTCGACCGGCGGCCTCGGCACCGGGTCGTAGCCGCACAGCGCCTCCTCCGCCGCGCCCGCCGCCAGGCCCGTCAGCATCGCGCGGCCGTCGTCGCACAACAGCACCGTGCGGGTGGTGATGTTGCGGTGCGTCCAGCCGTGGGCGTGGAGCGCGCGGAGCGCCGTCAGGACGTCGTTGGCGACCTCGGCCGCGCGGTGCGGGGACAGGTTCCGCTCGGTGAGGAGCGCGGCGAGCGGGCGCCCGGCGACGAGTTCGCTGACGATCCACAGGCTTCCGGCCTCCGCGAAGACGTGGAAGACCTGGCCGAGCCGGGGGTGGTCGGGGACCTGCGCCGCGGCGGTCGCCGCGTCCAGGGCGCGCCGTACGGCGGGGTCGCCGCCGCCCCGGGCGGTACGGGACGTCCCGTTCGGCGCACCGCCGGGGTGGCCGTCGTCGTCGACGACTTCGGCGTCGACGACCTCCGGAAGCGGTATCTGCCGCAGATGGACCTGCTGGCCGCTGTAGGTGTCGAAGGCGCGGGTCTCGGCGAACTCGTACTCGTCGGCGGGCGGCAGGGGCAGGCGATAGCGGCCGGCCAGCACCCGGCCCGCGTACTCGTCCACGACGCCTCCCCTAGCGCATGATCAGCGCGATCAACGTCCCTTATGCGATCAGCACAGCGCTAAGCCGTCAATTATGGTCGTTTTGGCGGGTTCATGCGACTGCGCACGGTCTACGGGCACTCACGATACGGGCCCGCGCGACGCTTCGCCGACAGGAGTGCTCAGTCCGTGATGTCGAAGGTTTTGAACGCCGTGTCGCGGAGCGTCCGGCACTCCTTCTCGTCCCACTTGCTCGCCTCGCAAGTGATCATGATGGAGAAGCCATGGCTGCTGTCCGCCTTGAAGCCGCGGTTGAGCACCCGTACGTGCTTGCCGTCCTGGTCACGCTCGAACCGCCAGTCCGCGACGGACGGGTAGCCCCGCCAGTCCACCGACTTGATGCCGAGGCTCTTGTACCCGGACATGCTGCTCCGCGCGGCGGCCTCGCCCTTGCGCCACTCGGCCGCGGCGTCGGGCTTCGGGGAGGAGGTGAAGTCGATCTGGATACGCGGGATGCTGGGGCCGCCGTAGTACTTTCGGCTGCCGCTGTAGCTCCCGGGGTGCACCGACCATCCCTTGGGCATCGCCATGGTGAAGGGGAAGTCGGAGCTGTTGACGGTCTCGTAACCGCTCGGCACGGAGGCGCCCTTGCCCTCCTCCTTGCCGCCGCTTCCGCCGTCGTCCCCGCTGCCGCCCTTGCCCTTGTCCTTGCCGCCGTTGTCGTCGGCGTCGTCGCCCTTGGACGCGTCCGAGCCGGCCTGCTCCTTCGATCCGCCGGACGTCTTGCCGTCGGGGGCCTGGGTGTTCGCCTTGCCGGACGCGCCGGAGTCCTTGCCGCTCTGCCGGTCATCCGAGGCTTTGGCCGAGGCCGACGCCTTGGGGCCGGACTTGCCCTTGGCGCTGTCGCTGTCGTCGCCGCTGAAGACGATGGCGAGCACGGTGCCCACGATGACGACCACGACCACCGCGATGATGATCAGCGTCCGCTTGGAGACCACATCGGTGATCGGGGCGCGGGGCGGCACCGAGGGGTACGAGCCGGCCGCGCCCTCGGGCTTCCCGGAAGCGGAGGAGGAACCAGAGGAAGCGGACGAAGCGGAAGCGGCCGAACCGGCGGCCGACTCCCCCTTCTTCGTGAGGTCCGCCTTCTTCGAGGTCTGCGCGTTCCGCGAGGCCGCCGCGGACGTCGACGGCTTCGCGGACTCGGCCTTCTTCGACGGCTCCGGCTTCTTCGCCGGGTCCGCCTTCGGCTCGGTCTTCGCGTTCCGTACGGACTTCAGCGCGCCCCGGGCGCGCTCCGCGACCGCCGCGGACTTGGCCTCCGCCGCCGCCTCGTCCTCCGCCGAGGGGGCGGGCGGCAGGGTCATCGTGCGGGTCGCGTCGGCGGGCGGGGTCTTCGAGGCGGTGTCCGCCGGGGCGCTCAGGGCGTGCTCCAGCAGCGCCCGCGCACCGGCGTCGTCCAGCCGCTGGTCGGGGTCCTTGACCAGCAGACCGTAGATGACCTCTTCCAGCGGGCCCGCGTTCTTCGGCGGCTCGACCGGCTCGGTCATCACCGCGGTGAGGGTCGCTATGGCCGTGCTCTTGTCGTACGGCGGCACGCCCTCGACCGCCGCGTACAGCAGGCCGCCCAGCGACCACAGGTCGGACGGCGGGCCGGGCTTGTGCCCGCGGGCCCGCTCCGGGGAGATGTAGGAGGGAGCGCCGACGAGCATGCCGGTGGAGGTGACGGACGGGTCGCCCTCGACCTGGGCGATGCCGAAGTCGGTGAGGACGACGCGGCCGTCGTCCGAGATCAGCACGTTGGACGGCTTCACGTCGCGGTGCAGGATGCCCGCCTGGTGGGCGGCGCGCAGCACGTCGAGGACGGCGAGCCCGACCTCGGCGGCACGGCGCGGGGTGAGCGGCCCGTCGTCCCGGACGACGTCGGCGAGCGAGCGGCCCTCGATCAGCTCCATGACGATCCAGGGGCGGTCGTCCTCGTCGACCACGTCGTAGACGGTGACGGCACCGTTGCTGCGGATCCGGGCGATCGCCTTCGCCTCGCGCAGCGTGCGGGTGATGAGCCGTCTCTTCTCGTCCTCTTCGACGCTGGACGGGAATCGCAGCTCCTTGACCGCGACCGTACGGCCGAGGGTCTGGTCGCTCGCGCGCCAGACCGTGCCCATGCCGCCCTGACCGAGGATCTCCCCCAGCCGGTAACGCCCGGCGAGGAGGCGCCCAGTCGAACCCTGCGTCTTCTCGGCCTCCGACATGCGACCCCTCTGCGAATCAACCCACCCTGAACCCACCCTGGGAGAGCCCCCATTGTCTCTCATCCACGCCCCCGGGAAATCCCGGGGTCCGGGCGTCGAGCGGGCACGGTGCGGCGGCCGTCCCGGCACCTGCGAACATCGGAGGGTCCGCAGGGAACGGAAAGGCCCGTGTCATGCCCATCTCCGCCATACGATGGCACAGGCGAGACCGTATGCCGACCGTCGTGGCGCTGGTCGCGGCCATGGCCGTCGTGCTGACGAGCTGTACGGCGGAGGCGGACGTCCGGGCGAGCGGGGGCGGCGGAGGCCGGAAGGCCGCCGCGCGGGAGGACCGCGGGGCCGTACGGACGGCCGTGCGGCGGCTGGTGACCGACGGTGAGGCGCCCGGGGCCGCGGCGCTGGTCCGGGACGGGGGCGTGACCCGGTTCACCACGGCGGGGGTCGCGGACACCCGGAGCGGGCGGCGCATCCAGCGGGACGATCACTTCCGGGCGGGCAGCGTCACCAAGACCGTCATCGCGGCGCTGACGCTGCGCCTGTCCGGCGAGGGCAGGCTCGACCTGTCCGACACCGTGGAGAAGCATCTGCCGGGACTGGTGCGCGGCCATGGCAACAATGGCCGAAAAATCACCCTCCGCCAGCTCCTCACCCACACCAGCGGGCTGTTCGACTACACGGCCGACCCGGTGCTGGCGCGCCGGCTGTCGGCCACGGACGGCGCGGACAGCGCGGACGACACCAAGCGTTACGACCCCGCCTTCCTGGTACGGACCGCGCTCGCCCACCGCCCCGCCTTCGCGCCCGGGGCGAAGTGGGGTTACTCCAACACCAACTACGTCCTGCTGGGCATGGTCGTCGAGCAGGTCACCGGGCGTTCGTACGCCACCGAGGCCGAGCGCCGGGTCCTCGGCCCGCTCGCGCTGCGCGACACCTCGTTCCCCGGCGCCCGCACCACCCTCCCGGCCCCGCACGGCATCGGGTACGACTCCCGGGGCGGCGCTTGGCGCGACGTCACCGACCTCGACCCGTCCTCGGCCGGGGCCGCGGGCGAGATGATCTCCACGCTGGACGATCTGTCCCGCTTCCTCGGCGCGCTGCTGCGCGGCAAGGCGGTGCCGGAGGCCCAGCTGCGGCGGATGGAGGACACCTCGGCGTCCGGCGGCCGGTACGGGATGGGCCTGTTCCCGGTGAAGCTGCCGTGCGGCAGGACGGTGTGGGGGCACAACGGCCAGGTCAACGGCTCGTACGCGCTGGCCGTGGCCACTCGCGACGGCCGCCACACCCTCGTCTACCGCCTCAACAGCGCCGGGCCGCCGGATCCGGACGCCGAGAACGCCCTGCTCACGGCGGAGTTCTGCCCGGCCCGACCGCCGGGGTCCGCCAGCCGGGACTCGCCGGACAGCCGGGTCCCGCTGGTCGGGGTCCACCGGCCGGGGCCCGTCGCCTAGGGGGTGTCTTGTCGATCAGGCCGGATCAGCGAACGGCGTCAGGGGGCACCTCCCAGCGGTAGCTGAGGGCGCGGTACATCGCAACCCGCGTGAGGAGAGCGCGGGGGGCACCTCCCAGCGGTAGCTGGGGGAGGCGCTGCGTGCGACGAGCGCGGGGCCGCGAGGTGCCGTGCCGGGCGTCGGGAGCCCGGCATGATCGGCAAGACACCCCCCTAGAGCGGCACGATGTCCGGGGCGCCCAGCCGGGCCGCGTCCGCCGTCAGGTCGTCCGGCTGCCGCTGCGATTCGCGCTCCGCCTCCACCCGCTTCTCGTAGTGCTCGACCTCCTTGTCGATCTGCTCCTGCCCCCAGCCCAGCACCGGCGCCATCAGCTCGGCCGCCTCGCGGGCGCCGCGGGTGCCCCGGTCGAAGGTCTCGATGGAGATGCGGGTGCGCCGGGTGAGGACGTCGTCCAGGTGGCGGGCGCCCTCGTGGGAGGCGGCGTAGACGACCTCGGCGCGCAGATAGTCGTCGGCGGCGGTGAGCGGTTCGCCGAGCCGCGGGTCGGCGGCGATCAGCTCCAGCACCTCCTCGGTGAGCGCGCCGTATCGGTTCAGCAGGTGTTCGACGCGGGCGACGTGCAGCCCGGTGCGCCGGGCCATGCGGGCCCGGGCGTTCCACAGCGCGTTGTAGCCGACGGCGCCGGCCAGCGGCACGTCCTCGGTGACGCAGGGCCCGACCCGCCGGTCGAGGCCGTGCACCGCCTCGTCCACGGCGTCCTTGGCCATGACCCGGTACGTCGTGTACTTGCCGCCCGCGACCACCACCAGGCCCGGCACCGGATGGGCGACCGTGTGCTCGCGCGAGAGCTTGCTGGTCGCGTCCGACTCCCCGGCCAGCAGCGGGCGCAAGCCCGCGTAGACGCCCTCGACGTCGTCGCGGGTCAGCGGCACCGCGAGGACCTCGTTGACGTGCTCCAGCAGATAGTCGATGTCGGCGCTGGAGGCGGCCGGATGCGCCTTGTCGAGGTCCCAGCCGGTGTCGGTGGTGCCGATGATCCAGTGCCTCCCCCACGGGATCACGAACAGCACGCTTTTCTCGGTGCGCAGGATCAGCCCGGTCGTGGAGTGGATGCGGTCCCTGGGCACGACGAGGTGGATGCCCTTGGACGCGCGCACGTGGAACTGGCCCCGCTCCCCGATCAGCGCCTGCGTCTCGTCCGTCCACACCCCGCTGGCGTTCACCACCTGGCGGGCCCGGACCTCGAACTCACCCCCCTGCTCCAGATCATGCACCCGGGCACCGACAACGCGCGCTCCCTCGCGCAGGAAGCCGACCACCCTGGCCCGGTTGGCGACGTGTGCGCCGTACCGGGCGGCGGTGCGCACCAGGGAGGTGACGAAGCGGGCGTCGTCCACCTGGGCGTCGTAGTACTGGAGCGCCCCGACCAGGGCGTCCTTGCGGAGGCAGGGGGCGACGCGCAGCGCGCGGGTCCGCGTCAGATGGCGGTGGACGGGCAGCCCGCGGCCGTGCCCGGAGGAGATCGACATCGCGTCGTAGAGGGCGACGCCCGCCCCCGCGTACGCCCGCTCCCAGCCCCGGTGCTTGAGCGGGTAGAGGAACGGGACGGGCTTGACCAGGTGCGGGGCGATCCGCTCCAGCAGCAGTCCGCGCTCCTTCAGTGCCTCTCTGACGAGGGCGAAGTCGAGCATCTCCAGGTAGCGCAGGCCGCCGTGGACGAGCTTGCTGGAGCGGCTGGAGGTGCCGGAGGCCCAGTCCCTGGACTCGACGAGGCCGGTCTCCAGGCCGCGGGTCGCGGCGTCGAGCGCGGTGCCCGCGCCGACCACGCCGCCGCCCACGACCAGCACGTCCAGCTCACGGTCCGCCATCCGGGCCAGCGCCTCGCCGCGCTCGGCCGGTCCCAGTGCCGGTGTTTTCACCGCTGCCTCCCGTTGTGATCGACGTCACGACGCTCGCCTGCCGATTTTCCTGGCCTTCTCCTCGCCGTGCCATGCCGGGTCCGGGCCCGTGAGGCCCTGCCACGCAGGTCCTCCCCTGCCGGTGACCGCAACACCGCGTCGCCAACCTCCGTCAATACTGAATACGAGTCATATTTCCGCTTAGTCTGCCTTTGCGCCATCCGGAATCGCCTCGGGAAGGACTGCTCGAAGTCATGCCCGCTGATCTCGCCGTCATCGGACTCGGCCATCTCGGCCTCCCGCTCGCCCAGGCCGCCACCGCCGCCGGTGTCCGTACGATCGGCTACGACCCGGACTCCCGGGCCACCGACGAGCTGCGCGCCGGGCGGCTGCCCACCGGGGCGGGCGACGGCTCGCTGACCGCCGCCGAGCTGCGCCGGATGATCTCCGGCGGCTTCCGGACCACCACCGACCCGGCCGAGCTGGGCCGGGTCCGCACCGCCGTCATCTGCTCCCCCACCCCGCTCGGTGAGGACCGGCGGCTGGATCTGTCCGCGGTCGGCGAGGCGGGGCGCACGCTGGCGGGGTGGCTGCGCCCGCACACCACTGTTCTCCTGGAATCCACCGTGTACCCGGGCACCACCGAGGAATTCCTGCGTCCGCTCCTGGAGGAGGGGTCGGGGCTGCGGGCCGGGCGCGACTTCCACCTCGCCTACTCCCCCGGCCGCCTCGACCCCGGCAACCGCGTCTACGGCTACGCCAACACCCCCAAGGTCATCGGCGGCCTCACCGCCGCCTGCACCGAGGCGGCCGCCGCGTTCTACGGCCGCCTCACCGAAAAGGTCGTCCGCGCCCGCGGGCCGCGCGAGGCCGAGACCGTGAAGGTCCTGGAGACCAACTACCGGCACGTCAACATCGCCCTGGTCAACGAGATGGCGGCGTTCTGCCACGACAACGGCGTCGACCTGTGGGACGTGGTGCGCTGCGCCGAGAGCAAACCGTTCGGCTTCCAGTCCTTCCGCCCCGGCCCCGGCGTCGGCGGCCACGGCGCGCCGATCGCCTGCGACCGGATGACGCACCCGCAGCGCGGGCTCGGCCTCCCGCTGCGCATGGTCGAGCTGGCGCAGCAGGTCAACGGGCGGATGCCGGGCTACGTCACCCAGCGCTGCACCGCGCTCCTCAACGAGCACGGCAAGTCGGCGCGCGGCGCCCATGTCCTGCTGCTCGGCGTCAGCTACAAGCCGGACGTGGCGGACGAGGAGGGTTCCCCGGCGCGCGAGATCGCCGCCCGCCTGATGGAGCTGGGCGCCCGCCTGAGCTACCACGACCCGTACGTGCCGGGCTGGCGGGTCCTCGGCCGCCCGGTGCCGCGCGCGGACGCGGTGTACGAGGCGGCGGCCGAGGCGGACCTGACCGTGCTGCTCCAGCACCACCGCACCTACGACCTCCAGGGCCTGGCGGTCAAGGCCCAGCTGCTGCTGGACACCCGCGGCGCGAGCCCGGCGGGCACCGCCCACCGGCTCTAGGGGGTGTCTCGCCGATCATGCCGGCCTGATCGACAAGACACCCCCTAGCCGCCTGGCGCGCGCCGTCGCGCGCTCCGCAGCCGCAGCGCCGCCGCCAGCGCGATCAGCCCCACCCCGCCCGCCACGAACGCGACCGCGCCCGACGGCACCGAGCGCACATCGGCGGTGAAGGTCATCGGCGCTCCCCACGGCCGCCCGTCGGCGCTGGTGTAGAGCTGGGCGGTGAGCCGCACCGGCCCGTTCGCGTGCGCGCTCACCCGGACCCGTACCGTGCGGCTCACCGCCCGCGACGCCCGCACGTCCACGGCGCGGTCGACCGCGCGCGCCCGCTCCGGGCGGCTGGAGAGCACCCGCAGCTCGACCCCGGTGAGGTCCTGCTGGAGCCCGTTGGCGACCGTGACCGGGATGGTCGCCGAGCCCCCGGCCACCACCACCGTCGACTTGGGCACCAGCCGCACCGAGGCGATCGAGGCGGTCAGATAGCGGGCCACGCCCTCCTGGTACGCGCGCGCCCCCGCCGCGTCGCCCCGCCAGCCCGTCGACACCGACCGCGCCAGCGCCGCGCGCACCGACGCCACCGTGGCCCGCGCGTCGGACAGCACCTTCGCCAGCGCGCGCAGCCGCCGCCGGTCCCGGGCCACCGCCGCCAGCCGCTCCGGCGGCAGCTCGGATTCCCGCAGCCCGGCCGGACGGCCGCCGGCGTCCCGCAACTCCCCCGCCTCCGGATCCCGCAGGCCGACCTCGAACCGCGACGGCTCCAGCCAGCCCGCCTCCTGACCCTCGGCCAGCGCCGAGAGCAGCGTCCGCGCGACCCCGACGGGCATCCGGCGCGGCGGTACGAGGACCAGGTCGCGCGCCGCGTACGGCAGCTCCCGTACCGCCGTCAGGGTCTCGGCCAGCAGCCGCTGTCGCAGCGCGAGCCGGGCGGGCTCCCCGGCGGCGCCCGCGGCCGGGTGGCTCCGGAACAGCAGGGAGGCGAGGGTCGCGTCGTACGTCAGCGCGGTGGTGCCGTGGCCGAGCGCGACCGCCCCGTCGTCCGTGGCGCCCCCGGCGACGAGCGCCGCGCCGTACGGGCCGGGCCCCTCGCCGGAGGCGAGCACCGTGTCCAGGCCGAGGCGGTGGGCGTACCCGGCGACCCCGGCGTCCAGCATCCCGGCCGCGGGCCAGGCCACCCCGTCGCGGGCGCGGACGCTCAAGCCCCGGTTCACCACGGCGGTGCCGGTGGCGGACGCACGGCGCAGCAGCGCGGCCAGTGCCGGGTCGGCGCCGCGGGCGAGCGAGGCCAGATCGGGGTCCGCGTACGGCAGGGCGATGACGTCCCGGCCGCGCACCGCCTTGCGCAGCGCGGCCAGCCAGCCGGCCGCCGCCTTGCCGCCCTTGCCGGGACCGGCCTCCTGCGGATCGCTGCTGCCGGGCGTGCGGGCGACCCGGTAGCCGCGCGCCATGGCCTGCGCCTGGACGATGAGATCGGGGTCGACGGCCCAGGTCACCGGCTGGTCCGCGCCCAGTTCGACCAGCCTCCGCAGCCGCCCGCCGGGGCCGAACGCGGCGGTCAGCGCGTCGTCGCGGAAGACCGGCAGCACCCTGCCGTCGCCGGTGCGGCGGGTCAGGGCCTCCATGTGCGGAACGTCGGTGAGGGGCCACAGGACGGTGGTGCGCAGCCGCTCCAGGTCGGTGCCGTCGGGGTAGACGGGCAGATAGCCGCGGGTCAGGCCGAGCACCGGGCCGTCCGCGCGGGTCGCGGTCACGGTGAGCGGATACGCTCCCGCGCCGTCCAGTCCGAGGCCGGAGACGGGCAGGGTGAGGTCGAAGCGGCGCCCGGCGTGGGCGTCGAGCGGGGCGAGGCGGGCGGTGCGGTCGGCGAGTTCGGGGCCGTCGGCGCGGGTCAGGGTGGTGCGCGCGGCGTGCTCGGCGAGGGCGCCGCGGGTGTCGGCGGATCCGGCCGCCCCGATGCGCACCCCGATGTGGGCGCCGGTGATCCGGCGCCCGGAGGTGTTGGTGACGGTGCCGCTGATCCTGATGTCGCCGTCGTGGCGGATCACGGCGGGGCCCAGCGACCGCAGTGCGACGGTGAGCGGGTAAGGGCGCGGGGCGGGCGCGGCCGTGGCGCCGGCCGGGGTGGCAGCCGTGGCGGGCCCGCCGGGTAGGAGCAGCACGACCGCCACGGCGATCGTCCGCCCGTACGCCCGTGCTCCTGCCGTCACCTCGCCGCCGTACCTCCCGCCTGACGATCCGGCCGGTCCGATCCACCCGGTCCGATCCGGTCCGAATCCATCCGCTCCGGTCCAGCGCATCACGGCGGATCCCGGACCGCACGCCCGGGCGGCCCGATGGTGGGGTGCGGCTCCGTCAGACCCGCACGGTGTCCGCGCGGCGCGGGTTGGCGTCCATCGCCGCCCGGAGCGACGCGAAGTCCTCGACGCAGCGGCCGGTGCCGACAGCGACGCAGTCCAGCGGGTCGTCGGCGATCAGCACCGGGATGTCCAGCTCGCGGCCGAGCCGCACGTCAAGACCGCTGAGCAGCGCGCCGCCGCCGGTGAGCACGATGCCGCGGTCCATGATGTCGCCCGCCAGCTCCGGCGGGGTCTCGTCCAGCGTGGACCGGACGGCGGCGACGATGCTGTCCACCGGCTCGGCGAGCGCGTGCCGCACCTCGTCCGCGGTGAGCTCGAGGACCTTGGGCAGTCCGGTGGCCTGGTCCCGGCCGCGGATGGTGCAGCGGTCGGGCGGCAGCAGGGCCTGGGTGTCCTCGTTGTCACCGCTGTCGGGCACCTCGACGTTGCGCTCCGTCAGCCGGGCGAACGCTCCGGCGCGCGGCGCCGCCCAGGAGCCGGTCGGTGAGGCGGACCCGATGGACACCTTGATCTCCTCGGCGGTCCGCTCCCCGATGGCCAGCGCGTACTGCTTCTTGACGTACGTGCTGATCGCGACGTCCATCGCGTCGCCCGCCGTGCGCACCGAGCGCGCGGTGACGATGCCGCCCAGCGAGACGACGGCGACTTCCGTCGTACCGCCGCCGATGTCGACGACCATCGAGCCGGTGGGCTCCCCCACCGGCAGGCCCGCGCCGATCGCCGCCGCGATCGGCTCCTCGACCAGATGCACCTGCCGCGCCCCGGCCTGCGTCGCGGCCTCCATCACCGCGCGCCGCTCGACCCCGGTGATGCCCGACGGCACACAGACGACGACGCGGGGGCGGGCCAACCGCCGACTGCCCATCACCTTCTTGATGAAGTACCGCAGCATGCGCTCGGCGACCTCGAAATCGGCGATGACCCCATCCCGGAGCGGTCGAACGGCGACAATGTTCGTCGGGGTCCGCCCCATGGTCTCCTTTGCCGCCGAACCCACCGACAGCACACTGCCGTCGACGGTGTTGACCGCCACGACCGACGGTTCGTTGAGCACGATGCCCTTGCCCCGCAGGTACACCAGCGTATTCGCGGTGCCGAGATCGATGCCCATGTCTCGCCCAGTGAACGACTTGTTCTGCGCCATAAGTTGACATTATTGCTTATGCCGGATTCTGTCCCGCCACCGCCGAGATTCGTTCCATCGTGCGGATCCCCCACTGCCGTGCGGTCGTTATCCGGCCGTGCGGCGCATCACCGAACAGCGGATTCAATATCCCTCTTTACCCGGACACCATGTCTCCGTCCGGTCCCAGGCGTGTCACGGAGCCAGAAGCGACTTGTCTGGTTGTCATGCACTCCTGTTACTTTTATGGCTCGAATCATTCGCGTTCCTGCCGTCGCCGCACCTGGGCCACGGCCGTCCCCGAACGCGAAGTCACCTTCATACCGGGGGATTTCATGAGCCAGAACTGGCAGCAGCCGCAGCAGCCAGGCGGTTACCCGCAGCAGCAGGCCGGTTACCCGCAGCAGCCCGCGCCGCCGCAGCCCGGCTACGGCTACCCGCAGGCGCCGCCCCAGCAGCCTCAGCCCGGCGCGCCCCAGCCGCAGTTCGCCGGCGGCTTCCCGCCGCCCGCGCCGCAGGTGGGCCGCCAGGGCAACCCGCTCGCCGCGGTCGGCGCCGCGGTCGCGGCCGCGCTCGTCGGCGCGCTGGCGTACGCCTTCCTGCTGAGCGCGCTCGCGGACACCGACTCGAACCCGCCGGAGATCACGAAGTTCGCGTACGCCGGTGTCGCGCTCGGTGCGCTCGTCGGCCTCGTGGTCGCCAAGCTCGGTGGCCGCAACGTCGGGCTGTGGGTGGTCGGCGCGGTGCTGGCGCTCGTCGGCGTGTTCATCGGCGAGCTGTACGGCTACGCGCTGATCCTGCACGACGCGACCGCCAACTACGTGGACAAGATCGGTGGCGCCGCCGCGGCCTCAGCCAAGATCCCGTCCGCGAACGAGATCTTCTTCGAGCACTTCGGCGACCTGTTCGACAGCTGGAAGAAAGACTCCGACGCGATCACCTGGATCTTCCTGATCCTCTCCCCGCTGGCCGCCGCCAGCACCGCCTTCCGGGTCGGCAACAGCCGCTGACCGTCAAGCGCCCAGGACGGCACACAGGGGAAGGCCCCGACCGCGATGCGGGTCGGGGCCTTCCCCTGTGTGTGCGAGCGCTCAGCGCTTGTCGTTGGACGGGGCCACCGTCACCTCGACGCGCTGGAACTCCTTCAGCTCCGAGTAGCCGGTCGTCGCCATCGCCCGGCGCAGCGCGCCGAAGAAGTTCATCGAACCGTCCGGGGTGTGCGAGGGGCCGAGCAGGACCTCCTCGGTCGTGCCGACCACGCCCAGGTTCATGCGCTTGCCGCGCGGCACCTCGTCGTGCACGGCCTCCATGCCCCAGTGGTGGCCGCGGCCGGGCGAGTCGGTGGCCCGGGCCAGCGGCGAACCGATCATCACCGAGTCGGCGCCGCACGCGATCGCCTTCGGCAGATCGCCGCTCCAGCCGACCCCGCCGTCGGCGATCACGTGCACATAGCGGCCGCCGGACTCGTCCATGTAGTCCCGGCGGGCGGCGGCGACATCGGCCACCGCCGTGGCCATCGGCACCTGAATGCCCAGCACATTGCGGGTGGTGTGGGCGGCGCCGCCACCGAATCCGACGAGCACCCCGGCCGCGCCGGTGCGCATCAGGTGCAGCGCGGCGGTGTACGTCGCGCAGCCGCCCACGATGACCGGGACGTCCAGCTCGTAGATGAACTGCTTGAGGTTCAGCGGCTCGGCCGCGCCCGAGACGTGCTCGGCCGAGACGGTGGTGCCCCGGATGACGAAGATGTCGACCCCGGCGTCCACCACGGCCTTGGAGAACTGGGCGGTGCGCTGCGGCGACAGGGCGGCGGCGGTGACCACGCCCGAGTCGCGCACCTCCTTCAAACGCTGCCCGATCAGCTCTTCCTTGATGGGCTCGGCGTAGATCTCCTGGAGCCGGCGGGTCGCGGTGCGCTCGTCCAGCTCGGCGATCTCGGCGAGCAGCGGCTCGGGGTCCTCGTACCGGGTCCACAGGCCCTCGAGGTTGAGCACCCCGAGGCCGCCCAGCTCGCCGATGCGGATGGCGGTCTGCGGGGAGACCACCGAGTCCATCGGGGCGGCCAGGAACGGCAGCTCGAAGCGGTAGGCGTCGATCTGCCAGGCGATCGAGACCTCCTTCGGGTCCCGGGTACGACGACTCGGCACGACGGCGATGTCGTCGAACGCGTACGCCCTGCGGCCGCGCTTGCCGCGCCCGATCTCGATCTCAGTCACGTGGGGTGCCTTTCGCTGGCTTGTTCTGCCGTACCAGTATCGCCATCCCCCGCGCGGCGCCCGTCGCGCGGGGGTCGCGCGCGTCAACGCCCGGAGTAGTTCGGCGCCTCGGAGACCATCTGGACGTCGTGCGGGTGGCTCTCCTTGAGGCCGGCGGCGGTGATCCGCACGAAGCGGCCCTTCTCCTTCAGCTCCGCCACGGACGCCGAGCCGACGTATCCCATGGAGGCGCGCAGGCCGCCGACCAGCTGATGGGCGACCGAGGCCAGCGGGCCGCGGTAGGGCACCTGGCCCTCGATGCCCTCGGGGACGAGCTTGTCCTCGGAGAGCACGTTGTCCTGGAAGTAGCGGTCCTTGGAGAACGAGCGGGCCTGGCCGCGGGTCTGCATCGCGCCCAGCGAGCCCATGCCCCGGTAGGACTTGAACTGCTTGCCGTTGATGAAGACCATCTCGCCCGGCGACTCCTCGCATCCGGCCAGCAGGCTGCCCAGCATCACCGTGTCCGCACCGGCCGCGATGGCCTTGGCGATGTCACCGGAGAACTGCAGACCGCCGTCGCCGATCAGCGGCACATCGGCCGCCTGGCACGCGCGGGCCGCCTCGTAGATCGCGGTGACCTGCGGGACGCCGATGCCCGCGACCACGCGGGTGGTGCAGATGGAGCCCGGGCCGACGCCGACCTTGACCCCGTCCACACCCGCGTCGATCAGGGCCTGGGCGCCGTCACGGGTGGCGACGTTGCCGCCGACCACGTCGACGGAGACGTTGGACTTGACCTTGGCGATCATGTCGAGGATGCCCCGGCTGTGCCCATGGGCGCTGTCGACCACCAGGAAGTCGGCCCCGGCCTCGACCAGCGCCTGCGCCCGGTCGAACGCCTCGTCGCCGACGCCGACGGCAGCTCCCACGACCAGCCGGCCCTCGTCGTCCTTCGCCGCGTGCGGATACTGCTCGGCCTTCACGAAGTCCTTGACCGTGATCAGGCCCTTGAGCACGCCCGCGTCGTCGACCAGGGGCAGCTTCTCGATCTTGTGGCGGCGCAGCAGCTGCATCGCGTCGTCACCGGAGATCCCGACCTTGCCGGTGACCAGCGGCATCGGGGTCATGACCTCGCGGACCTGACGGCCCCGGTCCACCTCGAACGCCATGTCCCGGTTGGTGACGATGCCCAGCAGCTTGCCCGCGGTGTCGGTGACGGGGACGCCGCTGATGCGGAACTTCGCGCACAGCGCGTCCGCCTCGTGGAGCGTGGCGTCCGGCCGGACCGTGATCGGGTCGGTGACCATGCCGGACTCGGACCGCTTGACCAGGTCGACCTGGTTGGCCTGGTCCTCGATGGACAGATTGCGGTGCAGCACTCCCACGCCGCCCTGACGGGCCATGGCGATGGCCATCCGGGCCTCGGTGACCTTGTCCATGGCGGCCGACACCAGCGGTACGTTCACCCGGACGTTCCGCGAGACCCTGGACGAGGTGTCGACCGCGTTCGGCAGCACCTCGGAGGCGCCCGGCAGCAGCAGCACGTCGTCGTACGTCAGCCCGAGCATCGCGAACTTCTCAGGCACTCCGTCGACGTTGTCAGTCATGACACCCTTCCAAATGGTCTTGCCTCAGCGCGGACTCCCATGCTAACGGCCATCCCCGGTGTCACATTCCGCGCTGTGGACAACCGACGAATACCGCTGGTGACGCAGCCCGGAGCGACCGATCGCGCTACTGTTCGGCCAGTGCGCGCAGGCGGCTCAGCGCCCGGTGCTGGGCGACCCGCACGGCGCCCGGCGACATGCCGAGCATCTGCCCCGTCTCCTCCGCCGTGAGCCCGACGGCGACCCGCAGCAGCACCAGCTCGCGCTGGTTCTCCGGAAGGTTCGCGAGCAGCTTCTTGGCCCATTCCGCGTCGCTGCTCAGCAGCGCCCGCTCCTCGGGGCCCAGCGAATCGTCCGGCTGCTCCGGCATCTCGTCCGAGGGGACGGCCGTCAGACCGGGGTGGCGCATGGCCGCCCGCTGCAGATCGGCGACCTTGTGGGAGGCGATGGCCACCACGAACGCCTCGAAGGGCTTGCCGGTGTCGCGGTAGCGCGGTAGCGCGCACAGCACCGCGAGGCAGACCTCTTGCGCCAGGTCGTCCACGAAATGACGAGCGTCACCCGGCAGTCGGGACAGCCGGGTGCGGCAGTAGCGCAGGGCCAGCGGATGGACATGGGCCAGCAGATCGTGGGTGGCCTGCTCATCGCCCTCGACCGCGCGCCCGACGAGGGCGCCGATGACCCCAGGCGCCCGAGGGCTGCCGCCCTGGGGAGGCCCTGGACTCTCGTCGTCGCGCATCCGTCCATGGTGCCTTGGGCCCGGCGGCTCCGTGGCATCGCGTCCATAGTTGTGCGCTGAAGCGTTATGAGCAGGTGCGCCGGTAGTCGTCACGTCCTGCGCTCTCCCCTCACGCCCGGCCGACTCGTCCCCGAGGAACTCCACGCCTTCAAGGATGCGGCATCGCGCGGGGAACCGGTACAAGCCGCCGTCACGGCAGGTGCCGCGCACGCTTCCGCCCCGCCCGCCACTCGGCGGGCGGGGACCGTAGCGCCCCCGCTGCGCAGCATGTTTTCTCGCTGGGAATCTCGCTCGGAACCGGCCCGCCTAGCGGACCAGGCCCCAGCGGAATCCGAGGGCCACCGCATGGGCCCGGTCGGACGCGCCGAGCTTCTTGAACAGCCGGCGGGCGTGCGTCTTGACCGTGTCCTCGGAGAGGAACAGCTCACGGCCGATCTCCGCGTTGGACCGGCCGTGGCTCATGCCCTCCAGCACCTGGATCTCCCGCGCGGTGAGCGTGGGCGCGGCGCCCATCTCGGCGGAGCGCAGCCGGCGCGGGGCCAGCCGCCAGGTCGGGTCGGCGAGGGCCTGCGTCACGGTCGCGCGCAGCTCGGCGCGCGAGGCGTCCTTGTGCAGATAGCCGCGGGCGCCGGCGGCCACGGCCAGCGCGACCCCGTCGAGGTCCTCGGCGACCGTGAGCATGATGATCCGGGCGCCGGGGTCGGCGGAGAGCAGCCGGCGCACGGTCTCGACTCCGCCGAGGCCGGGCATGCGTACGTCCATCAGAATCAGATCCGAGCGGTCGGCGCCCCATCGGCGGAGGACTTCCTCGCCGTTGGCCGCCGTCGTCACCCGCTCGACGCCGGGCACCGTCGCCACCGCGCGGCGCAGCGCTTCTCGGGCGAGCGGGGAGTCGTCGCAGACGAGGACGGATGTCATGGCCGCCCTCCGCAGCTGATGCGCGTCACCTTGAGCCTCCAGGCTGGTACATATCGTCACCTGAGCGATTGACAGCCCCGGATATGTGTCCGAGAGCTTTACCCATCAACCGCCTCCGCACTCTCAACGACGGTCACCCGAAAGAGTTACGGGGTTCGGCGGCCACCTTCGACACTCTACGTGAGCCCTCGGACACGGAGCTGCTTCCCCGCGCAGGTCGCGCCCTGTCACGTCTCCCCCAAAGGTCATCCCCTTCGATGGCATTTGGCTACCTTGCTTCCAATTTGCCGGTCTGTATGGCTAGATTCGCAATGAGTCATATTTACATCTACTTACACAGTAGGTGTACGACCCGGGACACAGCGTCCGCAGCCGATCGCTTCGAGGAGACAAGGCAATGGCAGATTTCTCCCGTCTTCCCGGTCCGAACGCCGATCTGTGGGACTGGCAGCTCCTGGCCGCGTGCCGTGGTGTCGACAGCTCGCTCTTCTTCCACCCGGAAGGCGAGCGCGGCGCGGCCCGCAGCGCCCGCGAGATGTCGGCGAAAGAGGTGTGCATGCGCTGCCCGGTACGCGCGCAGTGCGCTGCGCACGCCCTGGCCGTGCGCGAGCCCTACGGAGTGTGGGGCGGACTGACCGAGGACGAGCGCGAGGAGCTGATGGGGCGGGCCCGCCATCGCACGGTCGCCTCCTCGGGAGCACCCGGGACCTGACCGGGCCCCCGACACACGCGCTCCCTGAAGAAACGTTCCATCACCCCTTACAGCCCCTCCACCGCCGACCGTGCCCCCCGGCGATCGGCGGGTTTCCGCACGTCAGCGCCGTGCCGCCAGCTCCAGCCGGTCCAGGGTCGCCGCCACCGCGGGCACCCGCGCCAGATCCGGCAGCGTCAGCGCCACCACCTCGCGCCGCACCTCGGGCTTGACCTCCAGCGTCGCCGTCCCCTTGGCCCGTACGCACTCCACCGCCAGCTCCGGCAGCACCGCGACCCCGAGCCCGGCCCCCACCAGCCCGACCACCGCCGGGTAGTCGTCGGTCGCGAAGTCGATCCGCGGGGTGAAGCCCTCGCCCTCGCACACCTCCACCAGATGGCGACGGCACCGCGGGCAGCCCGCGATCCACGGCTCCTCGGCCAGCTCCCCGATCCCCACCGTCCCGGACCCGGCCAGCCGGTGATCGTGCGGGACCATGACCACCAGCCGGTCCCGCAGCAGCGGCCGCACCACCAGGTCGTCCCAGCCCGCCGCCGGGTCCGGGTCGGGCACGGCGTGCGGATAACGGAAGGCGAGCGCGATCTCGCAGTCGCCCCCGCGCAGCATCTCCACCGAACGCGGCGGCTCGGCCTCCTCCAGGGAGACCCGCGTCCCCGGGTGGTCGGCGCGCAGCCCGGCGAGCGCGGTCGGCACCAGCGTCGAACTGCCACTCGGGAACGACACCAGCCGCACCCGCCCGGCCCGCAGCCCGGCGAGCGCCGCGACCTCCTCCTCGGCGGCGGTCAGCCCGGCCAGGATGCCCGCCGCGTGCCGTACGAGCGCCTCGCCCGCCTCGGTCAGCCGCATCTCCCGGCCGGTACGGATCAGCAGCGGCGTCCCCGTGGACTGCTCCAGGGCCTTCATCTGCTGGCTGACGGCGGGCTGGGTGCAGCCCAGCTCGCGGGCGGCGGCGGAGAAGGAGCCGGTGGCGGCCACCGCGCGCAGCACCCTCAGATGACGAGCCTCGATCATGCCTCCGAGCATAAGGGGCACTTGGGTGCGGACCGGAATATCGCGCCGGCGCTTTGACGACGCCCGGCCACCCACGGCCGGCGCCCGGGCGCGGAGGGATCTCCCGGCCGATAACGTGCGCGTATGACGACTGCATTGATTACCGGAACCACGGCGGGCATCGGCTCCGCCTTCGCGAGCCGGCTCGCGGCGGACGGGCACAACCTGGTGCTGGTGTCCCGCGACGAGAAGCGGCTGCGGAACCAGGCCGCCGACCTCCACGACCGGCACGGGGTCGAGGCGGAGGTCCTGCGCGCCGACCTGTCCGAGGACACCGGTATCGCCGCGGTCGAGGAGCGCTTGGGGGACCGTACGCATCCGGTCGATCTGCTCGTCAACAACGCCGGTTTCGGCAACAACGGCCGCTATCTGGAGGCGCCGCTCGCCGATGAGCTGCGGATGCTGAAGCTGCACTGCGAGGCGGTGCTGCGGCTGACCAGTGCGGCGGCCCGGACGATGCGGGAGCGGGGGCGCGGCGGGGTGATCAATGTGGCCTCGGTGGCCGCCTTCTTCCCGCGCGGGACGTACGGGGCGAGCAAGGCGTGGGTCGTGCAGTTCACGCAGGGCGCGGCGAAGGACCTGGCGCGGTCGGGGGTGCGGCTGATGGCGCTGTGCCCGGGGCTAGTGCGGACGGAGTTCCACTCCCGGGCCGGGATCAAGCCGGACCGTGCGCCGGACTGGATGTGGCTGGACGCGGACCGGCTGGTCGCGGCGGCCCTGAAGGACTTCGCGCGGGGGAAGTCGCTGTCGATTCCGGACCCGCGGTACAAGGCGGTGGCGGGGCTGTCGAAGCTGGTGCCGCGGTCGGCGATGGCGGGCGTCTCCGCGAAGGTGGGCCGCACCCCGGCGTAGCGCCGGACCCCGGCGTGGGGCCAGGTCCCGGTGCCGGCGGCCCCCGCGCCCGCCGCCGCCCGGCTCCTGGCGGCCGACTCCCCGGCCGCCTCCGCCGAGCCGGCCACCAAGGACCGGGCCCCGGCGCAGGGCCAGGTCCGGGCGTAGTGCCAGGTCCCGAAGCGGGGCCAGGTCCGGACTTAGTGCCGAGTCCCGGAGCAGGGCCGGACCCCGACATGAGGACCGGACCCCGACGTCCGGCCGGGCCCCGACTCAGGGCTAGGTCCCGGTGTAGGGCCGGACCCGACGTAGAGCCGGGTCCCGGAGCAGGGCCCGACCCCGGCGTAGCGCCGGACCCCGACAGAGGACCGGGCCCCGGCGCAGGGCCGGGCCCCCGGCTGTAGCGCGCGAAGGCGCGGCCGCCCCGGGTGGGGCGGCCGCGCCTTCGCGTTGGCGCTGCCGTCGCGTCAGTGCGCGTGGCCGTGGCCGTGGCCACCGGCCTCGGCCTCTTCCTCGGCCGGCTTCTCGACCACCAGGGTCTCGGTGGTGAGCAGCAGCGAGGCGATGGAGGCGGCGTTCTCCAGCGCGGAGCGGGTGACCTTGACCGGGTCGATGACGCCGGCCTTCACCAGGTCGCCGTACTCCTCGGTCGCGGCGTTGTAGCCGTGGCCCTTCTCCAGCTCGGCGACCTTCGAGGTGATGACGTAGCCCTCGAGGCCCGCGTTCTCCGCGATCCAGCGCAGCGGCTCGACGACGGCGCGGCGGACGACGGCGACACCGGTGGCCTCGTCGCCCTCCTTGCCCAGGCTGCCTTCCAGCACCTTGGCGGCGTGGACCAGCGCGGAGCCACCACCGGAGACGATGCCCTCCTCGACCGCGGCGCGGGTCGCGGAGATGGCGTCCTCCAGACGGTGCTTCTTCTCCTTGAGCTCGACCTCGGTGGCCGCGCCCACGCGGATCACGCACACGCCGCCGGCCAGCTTCGCGAGCCGCTCCTGCAGCTTCTCGCGGTCCCAGTCGGAGTCCGTGGACTCGATCTCGGCCTTGATCTGGTTGATGCGGCCGGCGACGTCGTCGCTGTTGCCGCCGCCGTCGACGATGGTGGTGTCGTCCTTGGTGACGGTCACGCGGCGGGCGGTGCCCAGCACGTCCAGACCGGCCTGGTCGAGCTTGAGGCCGACCTCCTCGGCGATGACGGTGGCACCGGTGAGGGTGGCGATGTCGCCGAGCATGGCCTTGCGGCGGTCACCGAAGCCGGGGGCCTTCACGGCGACGGCGTTGAAGGTGCCGCGGATCTTGTTGACGACGAGGGTGGACAGGGCCTCGCCCTCCACGTCCTCGGCGATGATCAGCAGCGGCTTGCTGGCGCCGGCCTGGATGACCTTCTCCAGCAGCGGCAGCAGGTCCTGGATCGAGCCGATCTTGCCCTGGTGGATCAGGATGTACGGGTCGTCGAGGACGGCCTCCATACGCTCCTGGTCGGTCACCATGTACGGCGAGAGGTAGCCCTTGTCGAAGGACATGCCCTCGGTGAAGTCCAGCTCCAGACCGAAGGTGTTGGACTCCTCGACGGTGATGACACCGTCCTTGCCGACCTTGTCCATGGCCTCGGCGATCAGCTCGCCGACCTGCTTGTCCTGGGCGGACAGTCCGGCCACGGCGGCGATGTCGGCCTTGGAGTCGATCGGGCTGGCGGTGGCCAGCAGGTCCTCGGAGACGGCCTTGACGGCGGCGTCGATGCCCTTCTTCAGGGCGGCCGGGGAGGCGCCGGCGGCCACGTTGCGCAGGCCCTCGCGGACCAGCGCCTGGGCCAGCACGGTGGCGGTGGTGGTGCCGTCACCCGCGATGTCGTTGGTCTTGGTCGCCACCTCCTTGACGAGCTGGGCGCCCAGGTTCTCGTACGGGTCCTCGACCTCGACCTCGCGGGCGATCGTGACACCGTCGTTGGTGATGGTCGGAGCACCGAACTTCTTGTCGATGACGACGTTGCGGCCGCGGGGGCCGATCGTCACCTTGACGGTGTCCGCAAGCTTGTTGACGCCGCGCTCAAGGGCGCGACGGGCGTCCTCGTCGAACTTCAGGATCTTCGCCATGGTTGCGTATGTCCTCTCATTGCGATCCTCGGCCGCCGTACGGAGGCAGCCGCCGTCGCGTCAAAAAAACGAACCGCGCCCCGACCCCGGGTATCTGTGACACGGGCACCGGGGCGCGGCTCAAAGCAAAACTTCGGTGATTACTTCTCGACGATCGCGAGAACGTCGCGAGCCGAGAGGACGAGGTACTCCTCGCCGCTGTACTTCACCTCGGTGCCGCCGTACTTGCTGTAGAGCACGACGTCGCCGACGGAGACGTCGAGCGGAAGCCGCTTGCCGTCCTCGAAACGGCCCGGGCCGACGGCCAGGACGACGCCCTCCTGGGGCTTCTCCTTGGCGGTGTCCGGGATGACCAGGCCAGAGGCCGTGGTCTGCTCGGCCTCGACGGCCTGGACCACGATGCGGTCCTCAAGCGGCTTGATGGCAACCTTGGAGCTGGCGGTCGTCACGATCCGACCTCCCCCTTCGGAGATCTCACGGGGTTAACTGTCTGAGGTGGCGACCAGGTGGATCCGTCGTCGCGGGTGCCGGACCTGCCCGTCGCTGTGTGGCTGGCACTCCGCAGTGCCGAGTGCCAGCCCTGACATTATGACGCGGTTAGCACTCCGTCAACCAGAGTGCCAAGCGAGCCGACGGCGGACCGCACGGGGCGCCCCCTTGTCCGGTCGCTCAGATGTAGTCCTCCAGCCGCGCCAGGGTGAATCCCTGCGCCTGGATCTCCCGCACCAGCTCGGTGATCATGTCGGTCATGCTGCGCCCGTCCAGCTGCTCGGGGCCGCGGAAGTGGGCGAGGATGATGTCGCCGGGCCGGAGCCCGCTGCCGGAGCGGTACGCGAGCCCCTTGGGCTCCATCTCGGCGCGCCACAGCACCGCCTTGTTCAGCCCGCACTCCGCCGCCGCCCGCAGCGTGTCCCGGTCGTACTCCCCGTACGGCGGGCGGAAGAGGTGGGGTTGGAGACCGAGGCGTTCGCGCAGGACGTCCTGCTGGCCGCAGATCTCGTGGAGCTGGGTCTCGTAGTCCTTGCCCGCCAGGCTGGGGTGGGTGAGCGTGTGGTTGCCGATCCGGTTGCCGAGTTCGCGCAGTGCCCGGAAGTAGTCGTAGTGGTCGCCGATCACCTCGTCCTCCAGGAACTGGGTGAACGGCAGACCGAGGTCCCGGGCCTGATCGACGAAGGCCGGGTCCTTCTCGATCCCGTCGTCGATCGTCAGGAAGACCACCCGATCGGGGGTGGCCACCCGCCGGATGACCGTCGCCAGCCCGGACACCGGCGGCCACACCGGCGCGAGCGCCGGCTTGACGGCGGGCGGGGGCGGCGGGGCCAGCGGGCGGTCGAGCCCCCAGCGGCGGTACCCGTCCGGCGGCGGATGCGGACCGTCCACCCGCCCGCCCGCGGGCGATGGCGTGCCGGAGCCCCGGGGGAACGGGGAGGGCGGGGCCGACCGCGTGGAACCGGCCGCCTTGCCCGTCCTGGCGCGCGACTCGGTGCCGCCGCTCCCGCACCCGGCGAGCAGGGCCGCCGCGGCGACGAAAACCAGACACCTGGAAAGACCAGCATTGATCATCATCACATAAGGGATCTTCATCTCTATTGTGCGCGGACGCGCGACACGAGGGTGCGAATGGGCTCTCCGGAGCGGGGAGAATGGGCCATGTGGACGTTGATGCCGTTGATGCCTTCGACTCACTGCTCGGCGACGAGGGGCAGGCGCTGCTCTCCGCGCTGCGGAACTACGACCCGGCGCAGGAGCTGGCCACCGCGACCCGGCTGCGCCGCGACCATCCCGCCCCCCTGGTCTCGGCGGCCCTGACGCAGGCCCAGCTGCGGCAGCGGGCGGTCGCCAAATTCGGGGCCGATGACGCCCATCGGATGTACTTCACGCCGAACGGCGTCGAGCAGTCCACCCGTACCTCCGTCGCCGCCCACCGCGCCGACCGGCTGGCCGAGTTCGGGGTGCGCGGCGTGGCCGATCTGTGCTGCGGCATCGGCGGCGACGCGATCGCGATGGCGCGGGCCGGGCTCACCGTCCTGGCCGTCGACCGCGACCCGCTGACGTGCGCGGTCGCCCGGGCCAACGCCGACGCGCTGGGCCTGTCGCGGCTGATCGAGGTGCGCTGCGCCGATGTCACCGGGGTCGACACCTCTCGTTACGACGCGGTCTTCGTGGACCCCGCCCGGCGCGGCGGCCGGGGCCGGGTCTTCGACCCCGAGGCGTACTCCCCGCCGCTGTCCTGGGCCGTCGAGGCCGCCCGTACGACCCCGCGCGCCGCGCTCAAGATCGCGCCCGGGATTCCGCACGAGGCGGTGCCGGAGGACGCGGAGGCCGAGTGGATCTCGGACCAGGGGAACGTGAAGGAGGCGGTGCTGTGGTTCGGCACCGCCCGCCCCGGCATGCGCCGCGCCACGCTGCTGCCCTCCGGCCACTCCCTGCTCGGCTCCCAGCTCCCGGACCCCGAGACCGGCCCGGTCGGCCGCTGGCTGTACGAACCGGACGGCGCCGTCATCCGCGCCCACCTCGTGGCGGACGTCGCGGCCCGGATCGGCGGCCGCCTCATCGACCCGACGATCGCCTACATCACGGCGGACGAGCTGCGCCCGACGCCGTACGCCACCGCGTACGAGATCACCGATGTGCTGCCGTTCAACCTGAAGAAGCTCAGGGCGCTGCTGCGGGAGCGCGAGGTGGGCGTCGCGACCATCAAGAAGCGCGGCTCCGCGATCGAGCCGGAGCATCTGCGCAAGAAGCTGCGGCTCGAAGGGGGGAACGCCTGCACGATCCTCCTCACCCGTGCGGCGGGCGCCCCCACGATGCTGCTGGGACACCCGGCCTCTTAGCTCTTCCGTTCCGCCAGGAGTTCGAACCAGACCCCCTTCGCGTACACCCCCGCCGGGTCCGCGCCGGCCGTGCCCCAGGCGTCGGCGAGGGCCGCGACCAGGCCGAGGCCGCGGCCGTGGAGGCGGTCGCCCTCGGGGAGGCGGGCGGCGGTGGGGAGTTGGGCGGAGGCGTCGTACACGAGGACCCGGTAGCGGGGAGGCTCGATCATCACGCGCAGCGTCAGGGAGTCGCCCTCGGCGTGCAGAAAGGCGTTGGTGGCCAGCTCGGAGGTGCACAGGGTGGCCACCTCGACCAGGCCCTCCTGCCCCACGGAGCCCAGCACGACGGCGACGAAGTCCCTGCAGACCTTGGCGGAGGTGGCGTTCCGGTTGCTCTGGAGCGTGTAGACGTACGGGTCCTTGGAGGGAACGGGCGGGCGACGCGGTGGATGGTCGTCGGACTCGTAGTCGGACTCCATGGGTCAACTCCCGGCGAAGGGGCCGATAGTGCGCGTACCGTTACGGCGATCAACGCGCAGTAGCGGCAACGACACCCAAGGTAGGGCAGCGATGCAAACAACTGCTACGGACCCGTTGAATTTCCCCGACAATTACTCCTTGAGAGTTACGGAGGGCCATGCCACCCAGGAGCGTCCCGACCGCGCGTCAAGTCCGGCTCGGCACAGAACTGAGGAGGATGCGCGAGGGCGCCGGACTCAGCATCCAGGAGGCCGCCGACCGGCTGGGCATCAACCGCACGCACATCACCAACCTGGAGCTGGCCCGCTTCGGGGTGAGCGAGGAGCGGGTGCGAGCGCTCGCCGCCATCTACACCTGCCCTGACAGTGACTACGTCGACGCGCTCGTCGCCATGACCCGGGAGCGCAAGGGCGGTTGGTGGGAGGAGTACCGGGGCCATATCGCCACCGGCGGGCTCGACCTCGCAGAGTTGGAGTACTACGCCACGAGCCTGCGCGTACTGGAAATCATGCATATTCCGGGCCTGCTGCAAACGGAGGAGTACGCACGGGCGGTGCTCGATTCGACCGTCCCGCAGTGGTCCGACACCGACCTGCGACGCAGGCTCTCGCACCGCATGAAGCGTCGCGACATCCTGGACCGGGATGACCCGCCGGAGTGCACCTTCGTCATCCACGAGGCCGCCCTGCGCATGCGGTTCGGATCGAACCGTGTCCTGCGCGCCCAACTGGACAGCCTGCTGGAGTCTTCGGAGCGGAAGAACGTCACCGTGCGCGTGCTCACCTTCGAGGCCGGAGGGTTCCACGTACCCGGACTGTCGGTCACCTACGCCCTGGGGGCGGTGCCCCAGCTGGACACCGCGCAACTCGACGCCGCCCACGGTCCCGTCTTCCTGGACGCACAGTCCCAGCTCGCCAACCACCGTGGAGTCCTGGACCGTACGACCGAGGCGGCCCTCTCTCCGGAGGAGTCACGTGATTTCATTCGTGGCATCGCCCAACTGACGTGAAGGCATGGAGATGCACGAGGTCCACTGGCAGAAATCCTCCTATTCCAGCGCAGGGGACGGCAATTCCTGCATAGAACTCGCCTCCATAGGACCCGACGCCATAGCGCTGCGCGAGAGCGACGAGCCCGGCACCGTGATGACCACCACCCCCGCGAAGCTGCGGCCCCTTCTCCACGCCATCAAAGCGGGCGAGTTCGACCACCTTGCGGGGTAGCCCCTGCGGACCGGCTCGGGCCATGGCACGATCATCCCGCTGAGGGGCCGGACCGGAAGGTGGCAGGGGTATGGAACATGAGTGACGAGAAGCAGCCGGTATCGGATCAGGAGCTGTCCGATCTCCTTCAGGATCTGGAGGAGATGCTTCGTTACCTGGAGGAAACGGTCGAAGGGCTCGACCAGTTGGCGAAGGCCGTCGACGACGACTGGAAGGGCCCCGCGGCGACGGCGCACAAGAAGCTCCAGCGGGACGCCTACCGGGACGCGGTGCGCGTCCGGCAGATGCTGGTGCACGTCGAGGACGCGACGAAGCGGCGCGGCGAGAGCCTGGGCGAGCGGTATCTGGAGCTGCTGCACCGCTTCCAGTCGCTCCAGCGGTCGTCCGACTGATCAGTCCCCGCCGGTTCAGTCCTCGGCGTCGTCGGGGCTGAGTTCGCGGTTGACCAGACGGTAGTAGCCGATCGCCTTGAGCAGGCCCAGGCCCCCCGCCGCCGCGAAGACGACGGCGATCCCCATCGCCACCCCGAACGTCTCCGCGCCGAGGTCCGACATCGCCGTGGACGCCCCCAGCACCAGCCCGAGGCAGCACAGCACCAGCGACGGCAGCAGCCACAGCAGCGCGCTGCCCGACACCCGCCAGTGCGGCAGCGTCTGCGGGTCCCGCCCCAGCTCCGCCCAGTCGCGCAGCCGCGCGCCGAGGAACACGTCCCGCCGGATGCCCGAGACCAGGCCCAGGCCGGACGGGACGGTGGCGCCCAGCGCCAGCCCGAGGAAGATCACACCGAGGATGTGCTCGACGATCTGGCCGGTCACCAGGAACTGGAACCCGGAGACCGCCAGCGTCCACCCCAGCGCGAACACCAGCGTCAGCAGCCACAGCAGCAACGCCCGGTGCGGCGCCATGTACCACCGAGCCAGCGTCCCCATCGCGCGCGCCCGGTCGGCGAGCAGCCCGGCGTGATCGGGCCACGGGCGCAGGTCCGGGGCGGGCGGAGGCGGGGGCAGGGCGTCGGGCGGGGTCATGGAACGCAGTCTCTCAGTTCTCCCGGAGGCTTGACCTTCATTCCTCCGTGGCTTACAGGAACCCGGCCGGTACATGCCCTCTGTCGTCGCGAAACCAGCTATCCGACCGACTCGAAGCGCCACCGGTGGACGGCCCGGCGCACCAGTTCCGGCCCCGGCTCCGGGAGTTCGGGCAAGCCCGGGGCGTCGTACGTACCGTCCCACCACGTGATCACGAGCACCCGGTCCTCGGGCGCGCGGAAGGTCTCGCGGCGCAGCGGGGCCGGGTCGAGGGGCTGGTCGGCGGCCCAGGCGAGCAGGTCCGCGCCCCGGCCCTCGACGGCCCGGGCTTCCCACATCAGGGCGACGGTCATGCGTACAGGTTCTTCCGGCTCAACTCGTGGACGTGGTCGTGAGTGTGGGACGCGGGCGCCGGGACGTGGGGGTCCGTCACGGGCAGGGACGAGTCCGCCGACAGGTCCCAGGCCGACGCGGACCGGCCGCGCGCGACCATCTCCGCGCCGAGGGCGGCGACCATCGCGCCGTTGTCCGTGCACAGCTTGGGGCGCGGCACGCGCAGCGTGATGCCCGCGTCCTCGCAGCGGCGCTCGGCCATGGCGCGCAGCCGGGAGTTGGCGGCGACGCCTCCGCCGATCATCAGGTGGTCGACGCCCTCGTCCTTGCAGGCGCGGACGGCCTTGCGGGTCAGGACGTCGGCCACCGCCTCCTGGAAGGAGGCGGAGACGTCGGCGACCGGAACCTCCTCGCCCGCGGCCCGCTTGGCCTCGATCCAGCGGGCGACGGCCGTCTTGAGGCCCGAGAAGGAGAAGTCGTACGCGGCGTCGCGCGGGCCGGTCAGCCCGCGCGGGAAGGCGATCGCGTCCGGGTCGCCGTCGCGCGCGATGCGGTCGATGACGGGGCCGCCGGGGAAGCCGAGGTTCAGCACCCGGGCGATCTTGTCGAACGCCTCGCCCGCCGCGTCGTCGATCGTCGAGCCCAGCGGCCGTACGTCCGTGGTGATGTCGGGCGCCAGCAGCAGCGACGAGTGGCCGCCGCTGACCAGCAGCGCCATGGTCGGCTCGGGCAGCGCGCCGTGTTCGAGCTGGTCGACGCAGATGTGGGAGGCGAGGTGGTTGACGCCGTACAGCGGCTTGCCGAGGGCGTACGCGTACGCCTTGGCGGCCGAGACGCCGACGAGCAGGGCGCCCGCGAGGCCGGGGCCGGCGGTGACGGCGATGCCGTCGAGGTCGGAGGCGGCGACTCCGGCCTCCTTCAGGGCGCGCTGGATGGTCGGGACCATCGCCTCCAGGTGGGCGCGGCTGGCGACCTCGGGGACGACGCCGCCGAAGCGGGCGTGCTCGTCGACGCTGGAGGCGATCGCGTCGGCGAGCAGGGTGTGGCCGCGGACGATCCCGACGCCGGTCTCGTCGCAGGAGGTCTCGATGCCGAGGACGAGCGGTTCGTCAGCCATGGGTGTTCGTTCCTTGTACGCCTGGTACGGATGAGGGGGTCGCGAGGGACGTCGCCGGGCCGGAGAGGCGCATGACCAGCGCGTCGACGTTGCCGGGCTGGTAGTAGCCCTTGCGGATGCCGATGGGCTCGAAGCCGAAGCGCTCGTAGAGGCGCTGGGCGCGGGTGTTGTCGACGCGCACTTCGAGGAGCACTTCGCGGCATTCGAAGGCGGTGGCGGCGCCCAGCAGATCGGTGAGGAGGCGGGCGCCGAGGCCGGTGCCCCAGTGGTCGCGGGCGGTGGCGATGGTCTGGACGTCGCCGGTGCGGTCGAAGACGGCCAGCCCGGCGTAGCCGACTATGGCCTCGCCGTCCTCGGCGACCGTGTAGTGGCGGGTCGCGGCGCCGCCGCGGGCGTGCGCCAGCTCGGACCAGAACATCCCCTGCGACCACGCGTCCTCGGGGAACAGGTCCTCCTCCAGCGCCAGCACCCGGTCGATGTCCCACCAGCGCATCTCGCGCAGCGCGGGGGCCCGGCCGGTGGTATCCGTCGTCGCCGTCACTTGGGGGTGACCACCTTGTAGTTGGCGGGCACCTGGGCGTCGGGGCGGCGCAGATAGAGCGGCCGGTCGGGCAGCAGCTCCTCGCCGCGCGCCAGCTTCCCGGCGGCGACGGAGGCCAGCGCGCCCGCCGACTGGTGCTCGGGCATGCCCGCCGGGACGTCCGCGAAGGCGGCGGGGTAGAGCAGGGCGCCCGCGCCGACGGCCGGGAGCCCGGCCAGGTCGGCCCGCTCGGTGAGGTCGGCGGGGTGGTCGACGGCGGGGTCGGTGACGCGGGTCGTCGGATCGTCGTACCGCGCCCAGTACACCTCTTTACGGCGGGCGTCGGTGGCCACCACGAAGGGGCCGGTGAGCCCGGCCCGCCCGGCGGCGTACGCGATCCCGTCCAGCGTGCACAGCCCGTGGACGGGCACGTCCAGCGCGGCCCCGAAGGTGGCCGCCGTCACCAGGCCGACCCTCAGCCCGGTGTACGGGCCCGGGCCGACGCCGACGACGATCTCCGTCACGTCCCCCAGCTCCACGCCGGCCGCCGTCAGCGTCCGGTGGACGGCGGGCAGCAGCAGCTCGCCGTGGCGCCGGGCGTCGACCTCGGCGGTCTCGGCGAGGACTTCGGCGCCGTCGTGGAGAGCGACGGTGACGGCGGGGGTGGCGGTATCAAGCGCGAGCAACAGCACGAGGACAGCCTACGGCGCCGCGGGAGGCGGTCGCGGTGGACCGGTTGCGGCCGTCCACCGGTGCTACCGTCGGAACAAGTGCGTACGGGCGGTAAGCACGTACTGACCGCAGGAGAGGGTGGCCACCGTGCCGAAGAGCAGCACCGGGCCCGCCGTGGCCGTTCTGACCGCGGCCGCGCTGGGCGTCGTCGGCTATCTCGGCTACCAGGCCAAGGCCACCGCACCCGACCACCGCACCCAGGAGCGGCGCAGCTCACAGGCAGGCGACGCCAAGGGCAAGACGAAGGACAAGGCGCGGAAGAAGTCCACCGCGCTGCCCGGCGGCTCCGGCACCGGCATGCGCGTCGTCTACGCCCTCGGCGACAGCCGGGTGTGGCTGGTCGGCGCCGACGGCAAGGCCACCCGCACCTTCCCGGTGGGCGCCAGTTCGGCGAGCCCCGACCCGGGCACGTACCAGGTCACCTCCCGCAACCCGAGCGGCGTCGGCTCGGACGGGGTTCAGGTGGAGCACGTCGTGGTGTTTCACCAGGACGGGGGAGTGACGTTCGGTTTCAGTGCGGCCATGGACGGGGCCATGCCGGACCCGCGGGCGAAGAAGAAGACGGGTGCGGTGCGGGAGTCCCGGGCGGACGGCACGGCGCTGTGGGAGTTCGCGCAGCCGGGCACGAAGGTCGTCGTGATCGCGTAAGGCCGCCTTCCGACCGCGGACGAGCCGTGGCTTACGCCGCGTCGCGCTCCGGCTTGTCCTGGTGCATCTCCGCCGTAGCGGGTGCCTCCGTCGGCGCCTCCGCCGGTGGGGTGGAGACGGCGTTCGCCGCCGCACAGGCCGCCAGCAGGTCCCTCATCGACGGAGACCGGCCATCGCGCCGGGGGTCGTCCAGGGCGGTGGGCTCTTGACCCGACATGGATGCCTCCTGAGGGTCCTGGTGGGCAGGAGGTTAGGTACGCCTAACCGCGCTTCCTCTACCATGTGACCACGCCCGATGCCCAGAGCGCAACATCATGCCGACGGCCTGTCGGAAACTCTTCCCGAATCTCCCCACGGCTCGGCCCGGACTCGGCCCGGACTCGGCCCGGACTCAGCCCGCCAGCGACGCCAGGTCCTCGTCCGCCCAGCGCGGCCCCACACCGGTCACCGCGACGCCGCGGACATCGCTCTCCTGCGCGTCGGCCCCCACGGTCCGCTCGATCACCACATGCAGCCGATCCTCGGACAGCCCCTCGACCTTGCCCTCGCCCCACTCCACCGCGATCACCGACTCCGGCAGCGAGACGTCCAGGTCCAGGTCCTCCATCTCCTCCAGGCCCCCGCCCAGCCGGTAGGCGTCGACGTGGACCAGCGGCGGGCCGTCGGACAGGGAGGGGTGGACGCGGGCGATCACGAACGTGGGCGAGGTGACCGCGCCCCGTACGCCCAGGCCCTCGCCCAGGCCCCGGGTCAGCGTGGTCTTGCCCGCGCCCAGTTCCCCGGTGAGGAGCACCAGGTCGCCGGGGCGCAGCAGCTTGGCGAGCCGGCGGCCCAGGTCCCGCATCTGCTCGGGCGAGGTGACGGTCATGCGCGTGCCTACGTCCATACCGGCGATGGTACGGGCCCCGGGAACGCGCTACGTGCGCCTCGGTCCCCCGGCCGAACGGGCGCCACCCCCTCGCTACCCCCTGGCCGAGCGGCGGCCCGCGCCGTCCCCGTTGACGCCCCCGGCTCCGCTCACCACCTGGGTCAGCAGCTCGGCCAGATGCCCGTTGACCACCTCGGGGTGCTCCAGGATCACCAGATGGCCGCCGTCCTCCACGATCACCAGCTCCGCGCCGGGCAGCAGCTCCGCGATGGCCTCGCTGTGTTCCATCGGAGTGATCAGGTCCTTGTCCCCGGCCAGCACCAGCACCGGCACCCCGTCGAAGAACGGCAGCGCCTCCGCCTTGTCGTGGGCGATGAACGCCGGGTAGAACTCGGCGACCACATCGATCGGCGTCGCCTCGATCAGCCGCTCGGCGAACCGGGCCACCCCCGGGTCCACGTCCTTCGTCCCGAACGAATAGCGCTTGATCAGCCCCGCGAAGAGGTCCGCGGTCGCCCGGCGGCCCCGCTCCACCAGCTCCACCTGCCAGCCGAGCGCCTTGAGCAGCCCGGGCAGCACCCGCCGCACCGCGTTCATGCCGACCACCGGGAGGCCGAAGCTGACCTCGCCGAGCCGCCCCGCCGAGGTGCCGACGAAGGCCGCGCCGACCACCCGCTCGCGGATCAGCTCCGGGAACTGGGCGGCCAGCGCCATCATCGTCATGCCGCCCATCGAATGCCCGACCAGCACCAGCGGGCCCTCGGGCGCCGCCGCGTCGATCACGGCCTTCAGATCGCGGCCCAGCTGGTCGATCGTGACCTGGGTGCCGTCCGTCTGGGAGCAGCCACGCGCGGAGCGGCCGTGGCAGCGCTGGTCCCAGTAGACGGTGCGGACCACATCGCGCAGCGCGGCCCGCTGGAAGTGCCAGGAGTCCTGGCCGAGGCAGTAGCCATGGCTGAAGATCACGGTCACCGGGGCGGGGGCCGCCCGGCGGGAGAACCGGCGCTTGCGGCGGGTGGGTGCGGCCGGTTCGCGTATCTCCTCGACCTCGTAGTACAGCTCCGTGCCGTCATCGGCGATCGCCCGCCCCGGGGTGCCGCGCAGGGTGCCGTACGGGCCCTCCGCGTCCAGCGCCAGCCGCGCCTTGCGCCGTACGCCGCGGCCGACCGTCAGCCGCTCCAGGGCGACGCCCATCGCGGCGCCCGCCGCGACCACGCCGATCGCGGCTCCGGCGAAGCCGGCGCCCCGGCGCCAGCCCACGGCCGTGGCCCCCGCCGCGACCTTCGCCGCCGTCTCCACCGTGCTGTCCTCGCCCATGGTCAGATCCCTGTGCCCCCGAGGTCACCTACATAAACGCGGGGGACCCGCGCGCTGATCCGGGTGACGATCTCATACGCGATCGACCCCACGGCACGCGCCCAGTCCTCCGCGGTCGGCTCCCCATTGTCGCCGGGGCCGAACAGCACCGCCTCGTCCCCCGGCTGCGCGCTGTCGCCACCGAGGTCGACCACGAACTGGTCCATGGCCACGGTGCCCGCGATGGTCCGCCACTTGCCCGCGACCAGCACCGGTCCTGTGCCCGAGGCGTGCCGCGGAATCCCGTCACCATAGCCGAGCGGCACCAGCGCGAGGGTGGTCTCCCCCGGGGTGACGTAACGGTGCCCGTACGAGACCCCGTGCCCGCCCGGCACCCGCTTCACCGCGGCCAGCGCGGCCTTCAGCGTCATCGCCGGGCGCAGCCCGAAGTCGGCGGGCACGCCCACCTCCGGGCTGGGCGAGATGCCGTACAGGGCGATCCCGGTGCGTACGAGGTCGAAGTGCGACTCGGGCAGGGTCAGGGTCGCCGGAGAGTTCGCGATGTGCCGTACCTCCGGCCGCAGCCCCGCCCGCTCCGCCTGGTCTACCATCTCGCGGAAGACGGTCAGCTGGGCGGCGATCGACGGGTGGCCCGGCTCGTCCGCGCACGCGAAGTGCGACCACAGCCCGGTCACCCGGACCGTGCCCTCCGCCTCCGCGGACCGGGCCTCGGCGACCAGTTCGGGCCAGTCGGCCGGCGGGCAGCCGTTGCGGCCGAGCCCGGTGTCGGCCTTGAGCTGGACGCGCGCGGTGCGCCCTGCCGTCCGGGCGGCGGCCACGGCCTCGCGCAGCGCCCACGTCCCGCTGGCCGATACGTCGATGTCGGCCTCGATCGCCTGCCGCCACGGCCCGCCCGGCGTCCACAGCCAGCACATCAGCCGGCCCTGGTCGCCCGCCGCCCGCAGCGCCAGCGCCTCCTCGGGCGTGGCCGCGCCCAGCCAGCCCGCGCCCGCCGCGCGGGCGGCGCGCGCGCACGGGACCGCGCCGTGGCCGTAGCCGTCGGATTTCACGACGGCCATCAGCTCGGCGGTGGGCGCTGCTGCACGCAGCGCCCGAACGTTGTCCCGCAGGGCGGTCAGATCGACCACGGCGCGGGCGCGCATCGGTGTCTCGTCCATCTCCGTCAGTGTCTCAGGCCGACAGGTGCACCGGAGGAGGTACCGGAATGCATGCTTCCGGAAGATGCGTTTCCGGAACGCGCACTTCCGGAAGGTGTACGTCCGGAATATGCGCCGCCAAGCGCGAAGTGCCCTCCGTTCGGGAGACTATGGCCATGAGGATCGCCTACAGCGTCGAGACCGTACGAGCCGCTGAACAGGACCTGATGGCGCGGCTGCCCGAAGGAACACTCATGCAGCGCGCGGCAGCCGGGCTCGCCGCCGCCTGCGCCGACCTGCTCCACCGGGTCTACGGGGCCCGCGTCGCCCTGCTGACCGGCAGCGGCGACAACGGCGGCGACGCGCTCTACGCCGGGGCCCGGCTCGCCCGGCGCGGCGCCGGCGTCACCGCCGTCCTGCTCGCCCCCGACCGCGCCCACCCCGACGGCCTGCGCGCCCTGCGCGCGGCGGGCGGCCGCGTGGTGTCCGCCGACGGCGCCGAACGCTCTCTCGCCGAGACCGCCCTCGCCGACGCCGACCTCGTCCTCGACGGCATCGTCGGCATCGGCGGCAAGGGCGGCCTGCGGGAGGAGGCCAAGCGGCTGATCGGGCTGGTGCGCGGCACCGTCGTCGCCGTCGACCTCCCCAGTGGCGTCGACGCCGACACAGGCGAGGTGCACGGCGCGGCGGTGCGCGCCGACGCCACCGTCACCTTCGGTACATACAAGCCCGGGCTGCTCATCGACCCCGCCCACGGGCACGCGGGTGCCCTCCGCCTGGTCGACATCGGCCTCGGAGCCCATCTCCCCTCCGTCCCCGACGCGGAAGCCCTCCAGCACGACGATGTAGCGGCCCTCCTCCCCCGTCCCAGCGCCGAGAGCGACAAGTACCGGCGCGGCGTCGTCGGCGTCGTCGCGGGCTCCGCCCGCTACCCGGGCGCCGCCGTCCTCGCCGTCGCGGGCGCCCTGCGCGGCGGCGCCGGCGCCGTACGGTACGTCGGCCCCGGCGCCGACACCGTCATCGCCCGCTTCCCCGAAACCCTCGTCCACACCGGGCCCCCGGCCAAGGCGGGCCGCGTCCAGTCCTGGGTCGTCGGCCCCGGCCTCGGCGACGGCGCCGCCGCCCGGCACTCCCTGGACGACGTCCTCGGCTCCGACATCCCCGTCCTCGTCGACGCCGACGGCCTCCACCTCCTCCCCTCCGGCGGCCTCCACGGCCGCACCGCCGCCACCCTCCTCACCCCGCACGCGGGCGAGGCCGCCGCCCTGCTCGGGGCGAGCCGCGAGGAGGTCGAGTCCGGCCGGCTCGCCGCCGTACGGGCCCTGGCCGACAAGTACGGCGCCACTGTGCTGCTCAAGGGCTCCACCACCCTGATCGCCTCCCCCGCCTCCTCCGGCCACCCGGTGCGCGTCAACCCCACCGGCACCGGCTGGCTCGCCACCGCGGGCAGCGGCGACGTCCTCTCCGGCCTCACCGGCTCCCTCCTCGCCACCGGCCTCCCGGCCCGCGACGCGGCCTCCGCCGGTGCCTACCTCCACGGCCTGGCCGCCCGCCGCACCACCGCCCCATCGGGCGCCCCGATCGCGGCGTACGACGTGGCGACGGCCGTGCCGGACGCGTGGCGGGACGTGCTGGGCTGACGCGGGGTGCGCGGTCGCTGGGGTGCGGGGTGCGGGTGCGGCGCCTCCGGGGCAGGGCCCTGGACCGTATATTTACGGCGCCGCTGACGTAGAACGTGTCGTGAACGTCGACCGATCGGCGCCACAAATACACGACAGCGTCCAGGACCCCACCCCTCCGACCCCGCCCCCTCCCGCCGGTACGGCGGCCCCCCGCCGGTGGCCCCGGCCCCGGCGGCCGGGCGCCGGGCGGGGGTGGGATGCGACCCCGCCCCCGCCCGCCTCGCAGGCGGCCACCCGCCGATGGCTCCGGCTCAGCTGACGTCCTTCTCGATCGCCTCGAAGATGTCCGCGTCCGTCTCCTGCTGCCAGTCGGGAAGCTCCGGCCAGTCGGCGACGTACCCGGGCTTCGGGTCCTCGAAGTGCCGGTACATCTGCGCCGTCCAGCACGTGGCGACGAAGCGACCCTTCTGCTCCCGCGTGAGCCGCCCCGCATGCCCCGCGCTCAGCTCAAGGAACTGCCGCACCTGCTCATACACCGCCCCGGCCGCCGCCCGCTCCCACTCCGGGGTGTCCTCCCAGGGGGTCACATAACCCGGCTTGGGCTCCCCGGGAAAGTGCCGACGCACCCCAGCGATCCACGCCTCCCGGAACAGCCGGGCACCCTCGGTCTGCGACATTCCTGCCCCTTTCATCAGTTCACGCTCAGTGCCTTGATCTCGGCGTCCAACTCGGCAACGCGCACATCGCGGGCGAGAGGGCCGAAGCCCGTACGCAGGTCCTGGACTCTACGAGCGACGTACCCGGAGGAGGACTCTCGCGCCAGGTGAAGCGCCTTGCGGGCGTAATCGACAACCTGCTCCGGATCCTTGCGCTTGATGCCGATGGCGGCCAGATTCGCGAGCACGGCACCTCGACGCCGAAAGGACTGGCCCTCTGCCAGGGCACCTTGCCGAAGGGCGCTCCGAAGCACCTGCTCGGCAAGGTCGAGCCGACCCAGCTGGACATACCGCGCGCCTCGCTCTTCCGCGAGCCGGGAGCCGTCGAAGCGGAGCCAGCCCCCATTCTGCGCCGTCTCGGTCATAAATGCGACCTTCTCGGCCTGCTCAAGTGCGTGTTCGCACGCCGTCAGATCGCCAAGTCCCGCGAACGCCTCGGCTTGTACCGCAGCGACCCAGTGACGTGTCGAGAGGGAACTATCCCCTCGTCGAGCAATCCGCTCAGCGATCGACAGGATGTCAGCGGCCTCCCTGTAGCGACGCTCGTACACGTCGACGTACGCATGCCGAACAAGAGCGCAAGCCCAGAGATCGAACGAGCCTGCCTCCTTACCGGCTGACGCGGCGAGCGTGTACGAAGCCGCCGCGTCGGAGTACCGGTTGCCGTCGAAGGCCAGCTCACCGGCAAGCTGAAAGAGGTCCGCCGCAGCACCACACAGAGCTTGCCCGTCCTTGCGGGAGCCTCCGTCCAGAGCCTTGGCGAGGGTAGCGAGCTGGTCGGAGACGATGGGGTAGACAGCCCCTTTGGCGCGTGCGAGTTGATACACCTGCCACAGGTGGTTGTTCATCCGCATGAAGTCGCCGGGCGCTCGGCGGTGCACCCCTTCCGCGAGGGCCTCCGACTCCTCGGTCGACAAACCGGTCAGCGCTCCGGCAACGGCAAGTACGCGTAGGAATTCACGTCGAATCATGTCGTCGGTATCCCCCGAGCCGTAGTGGTCGCGTGAAGACGACAGTACGGGCTCCTGGAAGGTGACTTGTGACGTGGTAATCCACGCATCCAGTTCGACTAGGTCGAGTTGCAGCGCCGCTGCGTACTGTTGACGCAGCTGGGGCTGGATCTCAGTTTTCCTGCTCTCCCAACGGCTGATCGTTGTGCGGTCGACACCGACGACGTGAGCGAGCCCCTCCTGGCTGTACCCCAGCGCTTTCCGTCGCTCAGCTAACCCCATGGGGCTCCCCTTCCCCGCTCCGCGGACCGCCACTCGACGTGTGCAACCCCTGCACGCTTGTGCATCACCTCTGCCGCATGGATGCAGTGGAGCGCACCTGCTCGGAGCGGTTCCCTTGACGTTGTCAGCATCAAGAACCGGCGCGAGCCATCACAGGATGCGGTCCACCGCCCCGGAAGAAAGACCCCGTCCATGACCATGACGAGTCCCAACGCCACCGGCGTCCCGGGCTACAGCGAAACGATGCCGTGCGAACCGGCGTCAGCGAGCCGCGCTCGCCGACTGGTGCGCGCAGCGCTGAACACCTGGGCCCTCACCCACATGATCGATGACGGGACGCTGATCATCTCCGAACTGGTCGGCAATGCCGCCCGCCACAGTGGGTGCCGGCTCCTGCGCGTCAGCGTCCGGCTGCCCGATCGGGATCGTTTACGTCTCGCCGTCACGGACAAATGCACCCAGGCGCCCACCGCCCAGGAGCCGTGCTGCGACGACGAGTCCGGCCGCGGGCTGGTACTGGTCGAAGCGATGGCGGACCGCTGGGGCACCGAGCACCGCACGTGGGGAAAGATCGTCTGGGCCGAGCTTCGCGCCAAGGGCACCTCCTGATGCCCCCGCTCATCGCCCACCCGACCGTCGTTCCGTTCGTCACCGCGTGGAGCAGCGAACACCTCGGCCCGGAATCCGACCTGGCCGTCCTGCTAACGCCCGAGCCGCGGCTCGGCTACAAGGCGCCCCGCACGACGGATCGCGATTCCGCAGGAACCCTCTGGGCTCGAATGGCCCACTCCCCTGGCATGGGCAGGCCGATCTACGACAGCATGCACGTCGCTCGGCAGCGGATCTGCATGTACTCCATGAAATGCCAGATCTGCGGGCACCCGGCGAGCCACGACAAGCACGGCTGGCTGTTCATCAACTGGCGCAGACCCTGGGACCCACCCACATGGCCCGAGGGCTCGCTGACGGAGCAGCCGCCCTTGTGCGAGCCACATGCCCGCACATCCGTCGAGCAGTGCCCCCACCTGGGCCGAGGTGACTACGCGGTGCTCAGGGTCCGCACTCCACGGCTGTGGGGCATCTCCGGGACCAACTACCAGCTCACGACACGCGGATGGCGTGCGCGGGAGTCGAACGCAATGGTCCCGTACGGCCACGTCGGCCTCAACGCCGTCCTCGCCTCCCGGATGATCCGTGAGCTGCGCAACGTGACGGTCATCGACCTCCCGAAGTGAAACCGACCGAACAAGAAGGGACATGACTGTGACGACCATCGTTGCTGCCACGCACGCCAAGGACACCCGATTCCTGTGGCTGGACCTGACCCGGAAGTGCCAGCTCTCCTGCACTCCATGCTTCAACGCCTCGGGGCCGGAGGGGACCCACGACACGATGACGCGCGAGGACTGGTTACGCGTCCTCGATCAGGCCGCGGGCTGTGGTGTGCGCCGCGTCCAGCTCATCGGGGGCGAGCCGACGCTGCACCCGGACAGCCTGGTACTGGCCGACAGCGCGCTGTCCCTCGGCTTCGGCGTGGAGATCTACAGCAATCTGGTGCGCGTCACCGAAGCCTGGTGGGCGCTCCTCCAACGCGAAGGCATGTCGCTGGCAACGTCGTACTACTCCGATGCCCCGGACGAGCACAATAAAGTCACCGGCCGGCCCAGCCACGCCCGCACCCTGGCGAACATCAAAAAGGCGGCGCAACTCCGTATCCCGCTGCGCGTCGGGATTGTCGCCACCTCCGGGACGCAGCGCGTCGCTCAAGCGCGGCGGGAGCTTGAGGCGCTAGGGGTGAAGCGCATCAACGTAGATCACGTCCGTCCCTTCGGGCGGGGAGCGCAAGGGCGAGCCCCGGATGTCTCAGGATTGTGCGGCCGGTGCGGCACCGGCCGGGCAGCCGTCGGCCCGGACGGGAGCGTGTTCCCGTGCGTGTTCTCCGCCGCCCTGCTGAGCGCCGGGAACGTTCGAAGCGCCCCACTGGCCACTATCCTCGGCAGTCCCGTCATGGCCGAAGCCCGCGCATCCATTCGGAGCGTCGTCGTCAGGGGCGGCGGAAATGACGAGGACGAAGACTCCTGTGACCCGTCCTGCGACCCCAACGCCGAGTGCTCGCCCGGATATCCGGGAAGCGAATGCGCACCAAGGAACTGAAGGCGATGAAGCGTGAACTGCCAGGACCCGAGTTCTGGGCACTGATCCACCCGCACACGGGTGTCCTGGCCGAGGCGCAGCCCACCGCACGGGGTTACGGCTCTGACCTGACAGCCGTGATCGAGTGCGAGAAGGGCCCCTTCTTCGTCAAGGTCATGCGCAACCGTCCCGGGGGACGCCGGGCCTCACTCATGCGAGAGAGACTGATCAATCCGGCCGTGCAATCGGTTTCTCCGGCTCTGCTCTGGCATACGGAAGACGACGAGTGGCTGGCCCTGGGATTCGACGTCGTGGACGCTCGTCGGTCGGACTTCACACCCGCCTCGCCCGATCTGCGTGCCGTGGTCGGCCTCGTTGACCGACTGGGCGACCTACACCTGCCCGAGGTTGCCCGGAACTGGCCGGAGAGCCGTTGGGACCGGTTCACGGTTGACGAGGTCGAAGCTGAACTGTTCCGGGGGGACTCGCTGCTCCATACGGACATCAACCCCAGCAACGTGATCCTCGGGGAGCGCGGCCGGTGGATCGTGGACTGGGCGTGGCCGACCCGAGGCGCCGGTTTCATCGACCCCGCGTGCCTTGTCGTCCAGCTCATCGCAGCCGGGCACACCCCCGAGGCGGCTGAGGGGTGGGCGGCCGAGTGCAGGGCGTGGGTGGACGCGGACCCCGCAGCGATCGACGCGTTCGCCGCCGCCACCCGCCGCATGCACCGCTCGCGGGCCGATCGGTATCCCGAGGCGGCATGGCTCGAAGACATGGCCACAGCCGCACAGGCGTGGGCCGCTCACCGAGGCGCCTGGTCAGGTGATGACGTAGGCCTTGCCTCGTCTCGCGTCCAGCACTGATCCAGCACGGTCGCAGTTCACCCCAGCACCCCCGAGAGACCATGAGCCGTTGTGTACACATGAGACATTCGGCACCCTTGGGCGCATGATGCAGCCACTGCCCGCAGAGTCCATCCGCAATGTCCGGGCACACCTGGCCGAGGTCGTGGAGCGAGCCGACAAGGACGACGTACCCACCGTCATTACCCGGCGCGGCAAGCAGGTCGCCGCCGTCGTGTCCATCGAGGTGCTGCGCAAGTACCAGGAGTGGGAAGAGCGCGAGATCAACCGGATCATCGACGCGCGCATGGCCAATCCCTCGCCCGGCACCCCGATCGAGTACATCATGAGGGAGACGCTGGCGCGCAGTGAGTGAGTACCGCGCCGGCTTCCGGCCCGAGGCTCGGGCCGAGCTCCGCAAGGTTCCGCGCGACATGACCCTTCACATTCTGGCCAAGCTGACCGAGTTGGAGAGCGACCCGCATCCAGCGCCGCCCATCCTCGCCCCAGCTGGTCGAAGCCGCCGCACGGCAACCGCTGCGCCCCTTCCCCACCCGGCCTACGCTGTGGCCATGACCCTCCTGACCTTCGACCGCTACCGAGCCGAAATCGTCAAGCAGACCGACCTGTTGAGGGCCTATCTGGGGGACGCCGACCCGACGGCCCCGGTGCCGTCCTGCCCGGGCTGGAACCTGGGCCAGCTCGTGCGCCACCTCGGCGGTGCCCACGGGTGGGCCGAGATGGTCGTACGGACCCGGTCGACCGAGCCCGTCCCGGACGACCCGGTCAACGAGATCCCCCGCCGCACCGGCGAGGACCTTGCCACCCTGAGCGCCCGACTCGGCGACGGCGCCGGGCTCCTGGCCGACGCTCTGCGCAAGACCGGGCCCGACCGGCCGGTGTGGACCCCGGGGCCGGGCGGCACCCCGATGTTCTGGGCGCGCCGGATGACGCACGAGACGGCGGTGCACCGGGCGGACGCGGCGCTCACGGTCGGTGCCGCGTTCCACTTGGACGAGGACGTGGCCCGCGACGCCCTCGACGAGTGGCTGACGTACAGCACGCTGCCCGAGGCGTACGAGGGCGAACCCGCCCTCCTCGGCCCCGGCCGCACGTTTCGCCTCCAGGCCACCGACGCGGACGCCGCGTGGCTGGTCGACCTCACCGGCGACGCCCCCGTCCTGCGCGAAACCGGTGGGCAGGCCGCCGTCGAGGTCAGCGGCACCCTGACGGACCTGCTCCTCCTGCTCTACGGGCGCCCCGCCCCCGGCGTCGAGGCCGTGGGTGACACGGCGCTGCTCGGCCTGTGGCGGAGGCGGGCGGCGTTCTGGCTTCAATGACGGCGGACCGGTTCACCCCTTGACCGCGGAGCTGGCGACGCCCTGGACGAACCAGCGCTGGAAGAAGGCGAAGACGATCAGGACGGGCAGGACGAGGAGGACGCCGAAGGCGAGGATCTGGCCCCAGTCCGGGGGCTGCTGGCCCTGGAAGACGCTCATCTCCAGGGGCAGGGGGCGGACGGAAGGGTCGGAGACCATCAGCACCGGCCACAGGAACGAGCCCCACTGCATGAGGAAGGTGAGGATCGCGACCGAGGCGAACACCGGCTTCGACATCGGAATGATGATCGCGAAGAAGGTGCGCCAGGGGCCCGCGCCGTCCAGTCGGGCGGCTTCTTCGATGCTGAGCGGGATCTTCCGGAAGAACGTGTGGAACTGGTAGATCGAGAAGGCGTTGGCGATGAACGGGATCGCCTGGATGTAGATGGTGTCGCGCTGGTCGTTGAACATGTAGAAGAGCGGCACGGCCACCGACTCGAACGGCACCAGCATCAGCAGCAGGACGAGGGTGAAGACGGCTTGCCGGCCGCGCCACTTCAGCCGTGACATGCCGTACGCCGCCATCGAGTTGACGAAGAGGCCGCCGGTCACGACCACGAACGACACGAGCAGCGAGATGCCCATGAAGCGCCAGAAGTAGCCGGTGCTGTCGGAGTTCAGGGCGGTCAGCACGTGGGCGTAGTTGTCGAGGGTCAGGTGGGTGGGGAGGAAGCCGGTCAGGCCGTTCAGTACCTCGTCGGAGGGCTTGAGGCTGCCCAGGAGCAGGTACAGGACGGGCAGGATGAAGACGAACGCCAGGACGCTGAGGACGGCGTAGTCGGCGAGGTGGCGCAGTCGGCGCGGACGGCGGCGCGGCGCGTGGGTCGTGGCCATGGCTCTCAGTCCTCGTTGTCGGGCCGGACGACGCGGCGCTGGATGAGGGTCAGGACGACGACGATCAGGAAGAAGACGACGGTGATCGCGGACGCCTGGCCGATGTTGTTCTGGTCGAAGGCGGTGGTGACGGCCTGGTACATCACGGTGCGGGTGGCGTCCTCGTCGAGGCCGCCGCCATGGGTGAGGACGTAGACCTGGTCGAAGACGCGGAAGCACAGCACCGAGGTGAGCATGGCGACGAAGACGAGGGTGCCGCGGATGCCGGGCAGGGTGACGTTTCGGAACTGCTGCCATCGGGAGGCACGGTCCAGTTCGGCCGCCTCGTAGAGCTCTCCGGGGATCTGCTGGAGGCCGGCGAGCAGGATGACCATCTGGAAGCCGACGCCCTGCCAGACGGACAGCACGATGAGCGAGGCCATGGCGGTGGCGCTGTCGCCGAGCCAGTCGAAGGCGCCCCAGTTGCCGAAACTCACCGCGTGCAGCGCGGAGTTGAGCAGGCCCTCGTCGCTGCGGGCGAGGATGAGCCGCCAGATGACGGCGACCAGCGTCATGGGAAAGACGACCGGCATGAAGAACAGGGACCGGAACAGACCGATCGCCTTCAGCTTGCGGTTGAGGAGGATCGCGAGGGCGAGCGCCAGGGCCGTCTGGAGGGGGACGACGACGGCGGCGAAGGTGAGGTTGTTCAGCAGGGCCCGCAGGAACGGGCCGGACAGGTCGGGGTCGGTGAACAGCCGCCGGTACTGCTCCAGGCCGAAGAACGTGGGCGGCAGCGGAGAGCCGAGGCGCACGTTGTAGAAGGAGAGGACGAGGGCGTAGCCGAAGGGGATGCCGACGAAGGCGATGAGGCCGGCGACGGCGGGCGTGGACATGAGCAGTCCGTGCAGCCAGTCGCGGTTCCTGGGCCCTGAACGCGCGGGCCGCTTCGACCGCGCGGACTGCGCGGAGGTCACGGGCGGGGCGTCCGACCCGCCTGGGGGCGCGGTGTGCGCGGATTCCACGGTCTTCACGGAGAGGTCCTGTTCCCGGCCGGGGCGGGCGCGCCGCCGTAGGGGGCCCGCCCCGGCCGATGCGTCCTACGGGATCTTGTAGCCGGCGTTGTCGGAGAAGTCCCGGTCGATGGCGCGGGCGGCCTTGGCCAGGGCGCTCTTGGGGTCGGCGCCGCCGTAGACGGAACTGAGGGCGTCGCTGAACTTGGCGGTGATCGTGGGGTACCCGGCGGTGACCGGGCGGGTCACGGCGACGCAGGACTTGGTGATGTCCTTGTCGCCGCAGGGCTTGGCGAGCTGGTCGGCGTAGAGCTGGAGCGGGCCGCCCCGCTTGTAGAGGGGGCTCGCGGCGAGCGCGGTCTTCGTCGCGGGCGGGGCGCCGTTGGCCTTCGTCATCGCGGTGACGTTGGTGTCGTTCAGGAGGTAGTCGAGGAAGGCGCCGGCGGCCTTGCCGTTCTTGGAGTTCGCGCCGATGCCCCAGGCCCAGGAGCCCTGGCCGGTCTTGGGGCCGTTGCCGAAGTCGGGCAGCGGCAGCACGGCCAGGTCGCTGCCGAGGGCCTTGCTGTAGGCGGGGTACATCCAGTGGCCGACCCAGCTCAGCGCGACGCGGCCCTTGGCGAAGGCGTTGCCGTCGGTGTTGGGGTCGACGTACGGCTTCCAGGACTGGAAGGTCTTCATCGCCGACACCACGGCCGGCTTGTCGAGCGCGCCCTCGGCCTTGCCGTCCTTCAGCAGGGAGCCGCCGGCCGACCAGACGATCGGGGCGAAGCCGTAGGTGCCCCATTCGTTGGCGTATCCGGTGCTCTCCTGGAGGTCGAGCACCTTGCCGCCCGCGTCCTTGGCCTTGAGCACCTTGAGCGCGGCGGTGAACCGGTCCGCGGTCCAGCCGTCGGCGTCGGACAGGCTGGTCGGGTACTTCACCCCGGCCGCGTCCAGCAGCTTCTTGTTGCCGAAGAGGCCGAGTCCGGAGTCGTACATGCCCAGGCCGTAGTGCTTGCCGCCGATCGCGCCCTGCGCCTTGCTCGCGGCGGTGGCGTTGGCCAGGGTCTTGGCCGAGACGTAGGAGTCGATCGCGGCGAGCTTCTTGTTGTAGACGAAGTTCGCCATCGTGGGGCCGTCGAACTCCATCACGTCCGGCAGCTTGGAGGCGTCGGTGGCGGTGATGGTCTTGGTGTAGTCGTTGCCGGGTATCAGCTTCAGCTTGACCTTGATCTTGCTCTGGGAGGAGTTGAAGGTCTTCACGGTCTTCTGCAGAGCCGTGTCCTCGCTCTTCTGGCCCTGGTGGGCCCAGACGCTGATGGTGCCCTTGCCGCTGCCGGCCGAGGCGGAGGTGTCGCCACCGCTGCCGCCGCCGCAGGCGGCCAGGGCGGCGAGGGGCAGGGCGAGGGACAGGCCCGTACAGGCCGTGCGGCGGTACCTTCTGCTGGTCGGGCTCATGGTGTCGTGCCTCCGTGCGGTGCGAGGTGGTGGTGCTTTCCGGCGTCGGGGGGGCGGGTTACTGGGGTCCGCGCGGGCGCGGCGGTGCGGTGGTCTCGCGCAGGACGAGGCGGATGGGCATGTGCACCTTCCCCGGCGGTTCGGTGCCGGGTTCGTCCAGCCGGCTCAGCAGCAGCCGGGCGGCCTCGGCGCCTTGGCCGGCCACCGGCTGGGCGACGGTGGTCAGCCCGATGACGTCGGACAGCTCGTGGTCGTCGAACCCGACGACCGACACGTCGTCCGGCACCCTCAGCCGGTGCCGTCGCAGGGCGCGCAGCGCGCCCATCGCCATCTCGTCGGACTGGGCGAACACCGCGGTCGGCGGCCGGGAGGCGGCCAGCAGTTCGGTCATGGCCCGCTCGCCGCCATCGACGGTGTAGTCGCCGTCGGCCTCCAGCGCCGGATCGTGCGCGATCCCGGCTTCGGCCAGCACATCCAGGTACGCCTGGCGGCGCGCGATGGGCGTGGTCCAGTGCTGTGGCCCGCTCGACCCGCTGATCATGCCGATCCGACGGTGGCCGAGGTTCACCAGATGCCGTACGGCGCTCTCCGCGCCGGCCCGGTCGTCGATGCCGACGACGGTGAAGCCGGGACGGGCGCCGCCGACCGTGCTCGCCAGCGGTACGCCGAGCGAACGCAGTGCGGCCGACTCCTCCTCGTCGGGGATGAGCAGCGACAGCACGGCGTCCACCCGCTTGCGGACCGGCATCTTGGTGAAGAAGCGCTTGCGTGTCTCCGGCGAGCCCAGGTTGTAGAGCAGGACGTCGTAACCGGCGGCGCTGAACACGTGCTCGGCGGCGTCCAGCACGGTGCCGAAGAACCAGCGGCCCACGTGCGGGACCACGACCCCGATGGTGAAGGTGCGCCCGCTGGCCAGGCTGGACGCCGAACGGGACGCCGTGTAGCCGAGCCGCACGGCGACGGCCGTGATCTGCTCCCGCACCTCGTCGGACACGCCCGGCCGACCGCGCAGGGCGCGGGACACGGTGGACGCCGAGACTCCGGCGGCGCGGGCGACATCGGTGATGCTGACGGTCACAGCGCATTTCTCCCGTCGATTTCACATCGGTGTGATCTGGGGGTGACGAGACCGTAAGCCCGGCCTCGCTATTGCGCAAGCGTTTGCGTTCAGTTTTACTTGGCCCGATTCTCAAGCGAGACCTTCGAGGTCATTGGTCAGCGCATGCGTTTGAGCGCTGCGAGCCGACAGGAACTGTGCATGCGATACGCCCCGCCCGGCCTCTGCGTGAACGACTTCGCCCTGCTCCGCGACGGCGACGGCACCTATACGGTGCTGCACCTGCAGGGCCCGTGGACGAGCGAGTTCGATCACCTGAGGATGGAGACCTCGTACGGCAGGGCCACCTCCACCGACCTGGTGTCCTGGCGGCCCGAGGGCCCCGTCTTCGGCAACGGGCTGCCCGGCCGCTTCGACCAGCAGGCGGTGTGGACCATGCACCCCATCCCGCACGGCGACGGAATGGCGATGTTCTACACCGGCGTCAGCGGGCTCACCCCGGACGGCACGCCGCTCCAGGCGGTGGGCCTCGCGTACTCCGACCGCACCGACGGCACGGGCTGGCGCCGCCACGGCACCGGGCCCGTCGCCGAGGCGGACCCCCGCTGGTACCGCACCGGTGAACGCATGGGCTGGCGCGACCCGTTCGTCGTGCGCGACGACGAGTCGGACGGCTGGGTCATGGTCGTCTGCGCGGCCGACGCCTCCCTGCCCGTCGAGGTCAGCGGCTGCGTGGCATGGGCGACCTCGGACGACTTGGAGCACTGGACGGTCCAGCCGCCACTCATCTCACCCGGTGACGTGGACGAGCTGGAATGCCCGGTCCTCGAACGCCTCGACGACGGCAGCTGGCTGCTGATGGGCTCGATCGGCGCGACGCGCGGGTTCGAGGCGTGGACCGCGCCCCGGCTGCGGGGGCCGTGGACCCGGCGCGGTCCGCTGGGCCCGAGCGGCTCGTACGCCCCTCGCGTCATCGCCGCGCCCGACGGCTCCCGCGTCGTCCTGCACACCGCCCCCCGCCGGGTCGGCCTCACGGACTCCGGTGATCGCTGCCGAGGCATGCTGGCCCAGCCCAAGTCCCTCGTCATACGGGAGGGTTCGGCACCGCGCCTGGAGTGGTGGCCCGGCCTGGACGCCTGGCTGCGGGAGGAGACGACGGAGCCGGCGCTGCACGCGGTAGGTGATCTCGATGTCTCCGGGCGCGTCGAGGTCACTCTGCGCACCGGCGACGACGGCCCCGCCCTCGCCGTCGGATGCGACGGCAAGAACCTCTGGATCACCGGCCCCGGCGGCAGCCGCATCGGCGAGACCGTGCTGACCGAACTCGCCTCGGCCCTGCGCATCCTCACCGTCGGCGAGTACGTCGAGGTCTACGCCGACGGCGTCTTCGTCCTGACGAACCTGTGCTACTCGGGCCTCCCCGCCCCATGGACGGCGGTCTCGGAAGGCCGCACCCGCACCATCCCCGTCCGCCCGCTCCACCTCCCCGACCCCGGCCGCGACGACGCCTCGGCCATCTGGCCCGGACCGGCGACGGGGTGACGTCAACAGCGACTGGTGGCAGCGGGAGCACGCCCGCCCCGATCGAGGAGCATCACGTCATGCAGGTCGGCGCCGTCCCACGGGTGCGCCTCGCCCACCTTGCGGTATCCCCACGACCGGTAGGCGGCCTGCGCGGCCTCGACATCCGGCCGGGCGTTGAGCAGCACGCGCTCCTCGGCGCCGCCCGCAACAACCGCCTCGTGCAGCCGCCGTGCCACGCCCAGGCGACGCCAGGGGGCGCGCACGGCCAGCTCCATCAGCCCGAACGTCCGGCCCCCGTCCTCGCGGCGCAGCTCGTCACTCACCGGTGTGATGAGCCGGTCCCACCAGCCGGTCCGGGGGCTGAGCGGATAGCCGTACGCGATGCCGACCGGCTCACCGTCGCCCGTCCGGGCGAGGGCTCCCCGGAAGGTCTTCTTGCGGACCTGCGAGCGGAACCGCCGGAAGTTCGCCTCGACCGAGTCCGGAGTCTCCCCGTACGGTTCCTCCGCGAATGCCTCCGCGTACACGCACCGGAACTCCGCCTCCGCCTGTGCGGCAGCCGGGCCATCCATGCGCTCGACAGCGATCGTCTCCGACGCGGTCATGAGCAGCCTCCTCGTATGGTCTCGCGGATGCGAACGGAAGTGTCACGTGCCACTGCGGTGTCAACGCCGGTGACCGCGTTGTGGAAGGCGTGGATGCGCTGCGCGAGACGGTCCGAGTCGATCTCCTCGTAGGCGTCCAGCACGCTTCCCATCTCGGCGCACGCCTCCTCGACGTCGTGGTCCGACCTCGAGGGCAGACCCTGCTATCTGTCGTCAGACAACGGCAACAGCCCCCTGAACCGGCGCGCGGACCAGATCGAGGCTCTGCTGTGCGAGGCGCTACGCGACGTGCTTCGGGTGGCGGAGAGCAGAGGCGGACGGCTTGCCGCTTCCAGCGAAGACGAGGGTCTCGCCTGATGAGCGAAAACCGATCGACAGACGAGTCCGCGACGCACGGTGTCGGGTATGTCGCTCGTAGACTCCAGGCCCAACTGGACGCCGAGATCAAGGCACTGAGCGTGAACTGATGAAAGGGGCAGGAATGTCGCAGACCGAGGGTGCCCGGCTGTTCCGGGAGGCGTGGATCGCGGGGGTGCGTCGGCACTTTCCCGGGGAGCCCAAGCCGGGTTATGTGACCCCCTGGGAGGACACCCCGGAGTGGGAGCGGGCGGCGGCCGGGGCGGTGTACGAGCAGGTGCGGCAGTTCCTTGAGCTGAGCGCGGGGCATGCGGGGCGGCTCACGCGGGAGCAGAAGGGTCGCTTCGTCGCCACGTGCTGGACGGCGCAGATGTACCGGCACTTCGAGGACCCGAAGCCCGGGTACGTCGCCGACTGGCCGGAGCTTCCCGGCTGGCAGCAGGAGACGGACGCGGACATCTTCGAGGCGATCGAGAAGGACGCCGGCTGAGCCGAAGCCACCGGCGGGGAGCCGCCATGCCGGCCGGAGGGGGCGGGGTCGCAGGGGTGGGGTCCTGGACGCTGACGTGTATTTGTGGCGCCGATCGTTCGAGGGTCACTTCACGCTTCCGGGTGGCGGCGCCGTAAATATACGGTCCAGGGCCCTGCCCCGGAGGCGCCGCACCCGCACCCACCACCGGCGCAGCGCGCACCACCCACAAAGCGGCATCCCCATCCCGCACCAACCGTGCGCCCGATCACGCAGGGCCCGGGGCGGAGCCCCGGCGGGGGTGTGGGGGCGGAGCCCCCACCACCGGACTCACCCCTCGCCGTGCCACCCGGCGACCAAAACGATATCTACTTCCGTGATTCGATGCTATCGTTTTCATGGCAGAAGCCTTCGCGAAGGGACCATCCGCATGGCAAGAACCGTCATCGACCTCGACGAACACATGGTCGCCGAGGCCATGCGCATCTTCGGCACCAAGACCAAGGCCAAGGCTGTCCGCCTCGCCATGGAGGATGCCGTCAAGAGACACCTTCGCCAGGAAGGCTTCGACGCCATCGAGGCCGGTGAACTCGACTTCAGTGAGATCGTCGAGAACACCGGACCCCGCAACGCGGACGGCTCCCTCAAGCACAACGGCGACCACGGCGGAGGCCGGGCCGCCTGATGCAGGACCGCTACCTGGTCGACAAGTCCGCCCTGGCCCGCTGGGCGAAGCCAAGCGTCAAGGAGGTTCTCAAGCCCCTGCACGAGCGCTACCTCCTCGCCGTGTGCCAGCCCACCGAGTACGAGATGATCCACTCCGCACGGGACAGCTCAGAGGCGACCCGGATCAGTACCTGGCTCCACGCCTTCGACTACCTCCACACCGACGACCACACCTTCGGCCATGCCCTGGAAGTCCAGCGCCACGCACTCAACGCAGGCTTCCACCGCGCGCTGTCCCTCCCCGACCTGCTGATCGCCGCCACGGCAGAACTGCACCAGCGGACAGTCCTCCACTACGACGGCGACTTCGACATGATCGCCTCCCTCACCGGCCAACCCACCGAATGGGTCGTACCGCCCGGCAGTGCGGACCGTTGAGCAGGCAGAGGTCAGAAGTGACGCTCGGCTGACACGCGTTCCCGGCCTCACGCCTCCGCGATCACCACAGCGGACGCCACCCCCGCGTCGTGGCTCAGCGAGACGTGCCACGCCCGTACGCCCAGCTCGGCGGCGCGTGCCGCGACCGTGCCGTGGACCGACAGACGGGGGCGGCCGGAGGGTTCCGTCCACACCTCGGCGTCCGTCCAGCGCAGGCCGCCCGGGGTGCCCAGGGCCTTGGCGACCGCCTCCTTGGCGGCGAACCGGGCGGCGAGGGACGCGACGCCGCGTCGCTCGCCGCCCGGCAACCACAGCTCGGCCGCCACGAACAGCCGGTCGGCCATCCCCGGCGTACGGTCCAACGCGGCGGCGAAGCGGTCGATCTCCGCGACGTCGATCCCGACCCCGACGATCACGCGGTCACTCGACGGTCACCGACTTGGCCAGGTTGCGCGGCTGGTCGACCTCGTTGCCCCGGGCCGTGGCCAGCTCGCACGCGAAGACCTGGAGCGGCACGGTGGCCACCAGGGGCTGGAGCAGCGTGGGGGTGACGGGGATCTCGATGAGGTGGTCGGCGTACGGGGCGACCGCCTCGTCGCCCCGCTCGGCGATCACGATCGTACGGGCGCCACGGGCCCGGATCTCCTGGATGTTGGAGACGATCTTGTCGTGCAACACCGACCGCCCGCGCGGCGACGGGACGACCACCACGACCGGTACGTCCTGCTCGATCAGCGCGATCGGGCCGTGCTTCAGCTCGCCCGCCGCGAAGCCCTCGGCGTGCATGTACGCCAGTTCCTTGAGCTTGAGCGCGCCCTCCAGGGCCACGGGGAAGCCGACGTGGCGGCCGAGGAAGAGGACCGTGTTCTTGGAGGCGAGGGTGCGGGCCAGCTCCCGCACGGGCTCCATGGTCTCCAGGACCTCGTCCACCTGGGTGGCGATCTCGGACAGCTCGCGGATCACGGAGAGGATCTCGTCGCCCCACTTGGTGCCGCGCACCTGGCCCAGGTACAGCGCGACCAGGTAGCAGGCGACGAGCTGGGTGAGGAACGCCTTGGTGGAGGCGACGGCGACCTCGGGCCCGGCGTGGGTGTAGAGGACGGCGTCGGACTCGCGCGGGATGGTGGAGCCGTTGGTGTTGCAGATGGCGAGCACCTTGGCGCCCTGCTCGCGGGCGTGCCGCAGCGCCATGAGGGTGTCCATGGTCTCGCCGGACTGCGAGATCGCGATGACGAGGGTGCGCTGGTCGAGGATGGGGTCCCGGTAGCGGAACTCGCTGGCCAGCTCCGTTTCGCAGGGGATGCGGGTCCAGTGCTCGATGGCGTACTTGGCGATCATCCCGGCGTGGTACGCCGTACCGCACGCCACGATGACGACCTTGCTGACCTCGCGCAGCACGGTGGCGGGGATGCGGACCTCGTCCAGACAGAGGTTCCCGGCCAGGTCGATGCGGCCGAGGAGGGTGTCGGCGACCGCCTTCGGCTGCTCGGCGATCTCCTTGAGCATGAAGTAGTCGTAGCCGCCCTTCTCGGCGGCGGAGGCGTCCCAGTCCACGTGGTACGGGCGGACCTCGGCGGGGGCCCCGTCGAAGTCGGTGACGACGACGCCGTCGCGGCGGGCCTCGACGACCTGGTCCTGGCCCAGTTCGATGGCCTCGCGGGTGTGGGCGATGAACGCGGCCACGTCGGAGGCGAGGAAGGACTCGTCCTCACCGACGCCGACGACCAGCGGCGAGTTGCGGCGCGCGCCGACCACCACGTCGGGCGCGTCGGCGTGCACGGCGACGAGGGTGAAGGCGCCCTCCAGCCGGCGGCACACCTGGCGCATGGACTCGGCGAGGTCGCCGCAGGAGGAGAAGGACTCGGCGAGCAGGTGGGCGACGACCTCGGTGTCCGTCTCGGAGGCCAGCTCGTGGCCGCGGTCGGCCAGCTCGGCGCGCAAGGCGGCGAAGTTCTCGATGATGCCGTTGTGGACGACGGACACCCGGCCCGCGTTGTCCAGGTGCGGATGGGCGTTGGCGTCGGTCGGCCCGCCGTGGGTGGCCCAGCGGGTGTGGCCGATGCCGGTGCCGCCGCTGGGCAGCGGCCGGTCGGACAGCTCCTTCTCCAGGTTGGCGAGCTTGCCCGCCTTCTTGGCGGCGGCGAGCCCGCCGTCGGCCAGGACGGCGACCCCGGCCGAGTCATAGCCGCGGTACTCCAGCCGCTTGAGCCCGGCGAGGACGACATCGAGGGCGGACTGCCCTCCCACGTAACCAACGATTCCGCACATGGAGTGCAGCGTACGACCCACCGGTCCGGGGGCCGACCACCGGCCGCGCGCCGGTCCCCGCATTTACGGACATAACGGCCCGGTTGTCGCAGGGCCGTACCTGGCAGGGGGTGACAGAGCCCACGCCCCCTGCCCGCCCCTCCGGCGGGCCCAGCCACGACAATAAGGGGATGATCACGCCTACCGCGCGCGAGGCGCGCACCGGGCCCGTGCGCGCTCCGCAGCGGCGGGGCGGCGAGGCGACCCCGTATGTGGACCTGTCCCGCGCCGAGTGGAGTGCACTGCGGGAGAAGACCCCGCTGCCGCTGAGCGCCGACGAGGTCGAGCGGCTGCGCGGTCTCGGCGACGTCATCGACCTGGACGAGGTACGGGACGTCTACCTGCCGCTGTCGCGGCTGCTCAACCTGTACGTGGCCGCCACCGGCAGCCTGCGCGGCGCGCTGAACACCTTCCTCGGCGACGCCAAGAACGGCCAGGGCCCCCAGACCGGCACCCCGTTCGTCATCGGCGTGGCGGGCAGCGTCGCGGTCGGCAAGTCGACCACGGCCCGGCTGCTCCAGGCGCTGCTGGCCCGCTGGCCGGAGCATCCGCGGGTGGAGCTGGTCACCACCGACGGCTTCCTCCACCCCAACGCCGAGCTGCACCGGCGCGGGCTGATGTCCCGCAAGGGGTTCCCCGAGTCGTACGACCGCCGCGCCCTGACCCGGTTCGTCGCCGATGTGAAGGCGGGCCGGGCGGAGGTCTCGGCCCCGGTCTACTCGCACCTGATCTACGACATCGTGCCGGGCGAGCGGCTGACCGTGCACCGGCCCGACATCCTCATCGTCGAGGGGCTGAACGTCCTCCAGCCCGCCCTGCCCGGCAAGGACGGGCTGACCCGGGTCGGGCTCGCGGACTTCTTCGACTTCAGCGTGTACGTGGACGCCCGTACGGCGGACATCGAGCGCTGGTACCTCGACCGCTTCCGGAAGCTGCGCCAGACGGCGTTCCAGGACCCCTCCTCGTACTTCCGCAAGTACACCCAGGTGTCCGAGGAGGAGGCGCTGGACTACGGCCGCATGATCTGGCGGACCATCAACAAGCCGAACCTCCGGCAGAATGTGCAGCCCACGCGGGGCCGGGCGACGCTCGTGCTCCGCAAGGGCCCTGACCACAAGGTGCAGCGGCTCTCCCTGCGCAAGCTCTGAGGAGTTCCCCTCGTGCTGCATCTGCGGCTGATCGTCCCGGCCGACCGGACGGACGCGGTGGTACGCCTCCTGGAGGACACCGTGGGCACCGCCCACCTCATCGTGCTGCCCGGCGCCGCGCGGAACCCGTCCGGGGACGTGGTGCTGTGCGACGTGGCACGCGAGGCCGGTGACGGTCTGCTGGGCGAGCTGCGGGCGCTCGGTCTTGCCGAGACCGGTTCGATCGCGGTCGACGACATCGACCTGTCGCTGTCGAAGCGGGCCGACCGGGCGGAGGCGGACGCCCCTGGGGAAGGTGCGGACGCGGTGCTGTGGGAGCACCTGACGGACGCCACCCACGAGGAGTCCACCCTGTCGGTGACCTTCCTCGCCTTCCTCGCCATCGCGACGATGATCGCGGCGTGCGGTGTGGTGCTGGACAACGCGGTCCTGATCGTCGGCGCGATGGCCGTCGGCCCGGAGTTCGGCCCGCTGGCCGGGCTGTGCACCGCCCTGGTCCGGCGCGCCCCGCGGCTGGCCGCCCGCTCGGCGCTCGCGCTGATCGTCGGGTTCGCGGTGGCGATGGTGCTGACGATGGGCTTCAGCGTGCTGATGGACGCGTTCGGGCTGTTCACGAAGGACATGCTGGACGCGGACCGCCCGAACACGGACTTCATCTGGAAGCCGGACATGTTCTCGTTCGTGGTCGCCGTGCTGGCGGGCATCGCCGGGACGCTGTCGCTGACCTCGGCGAAGTCGGGCGCGCTGGTGGGGGTGGCGATCTCGGTGACGACGGTGCCGGCGGCGGCCAATGCGGCGGTGGCGCTCGGGTACGGGGAGGTCGAGCAGATGGTGGGGTCGAGTGAGCAGCTGCTGCTGAATCTGGCCGGGATCGTGGTGGCGGGGTCGGTGACGCTGCTGGCGCAGCGGTGGCTGTGGGCGCGCCGGGGGTAAGCCCCCCAACCGGGGCTCCACCCCGGACCCCGTTCGGGGACTCCGCCCCCGGACCCCCGCTCCTCAAACTCCCCCAGCTACCGCTGGGAGGTGCCCCCTGGGGGGCTGGATTTCCAGCCCCTCCGGCGCAGCGGGAAAGGTCAGCCCAGGGCCGACTTCACGGCGTCGGCCAGGCGGCCGGCCACCGAGCGGGCCTGGTCGATGTCGGCGGCCTCCACCATCACGCGGACCAGGGGCTCCGTGCCCGAGGGGCGGAGCAGGACGCGGCCCGTCTCGCCCAGCTCGCGCTCGGCCTCGGTCACGGCCGCGGCCACGTCGGCGCTGCTGGCGACGCGGGACTTGTCGACGTCGGGGACGTTGATCAGCACCTGCGGCAGGCGCTCCATGGCCCCGGCGAGGTCGGTCAGGGTGCGGCCGGTGGCGGCGACGCGGGCGGCGAGGAGGAGGCCGGTGAGGGTGCCGTCACCCGTCGTGGCGTGGTCGAGGACGATGACGTGGCCGGACTGCTCGCCGCCGAGGGCGTAGCCGTGCTCCTTCATCTCCTCCAGCACATAGCGGTCGCCGACCGCCGTCTGGACCAGCTCGACGCCCTCCCGCTGCATGGCGAGCTTGAAGCCGAGGTTCGACATCACGGTGCCGACCACCGTGTTCCCGCGCAGCGTGCCCGCCTCGCGCATCGCGAGGGCGAGGACGGCGAGGATCTGGTCGCCGTCGACCTCGCGGCCCACGGAGTCCACGGCCAGGCAGCGGTCGGCGTCGCCGTCGTGGGCGACGCCGAGGGCGGCGCCGTGCTCGACGACGGCGGCCTGGAGCTTCGCCAGGTGGGTGGAGCCGCAGCCGGCGTTGATGTTGAGGCCGTCCGGCTCGGCACCGATCGTCACGACCTCGGCCCCGGCGCGGGCGAACGCCTCCGGGGACACCCGGGAGGCGGCGCCGTGCGCGCCGTCGATGACGACCTTGAGGCCGTCGAGGCGGTTGGGGAGGACGCCGACGAGGTGGGCGACGTAGTTGTCGAAGCCCTCCGCGTAGTCGCGCACCCGGCCCACCCCGGCGCCGGTGGGCCGGTCCCACGGCTCGCCGGAGGCGTGCGCGCGGTAGGTGGTCTCGATGCGGTCCTCCAGCTCGTCGGCGAGTTTGTGCCCGCCGCGGGCGAAGAACTTGACGCCGTTGTCGGGCATCGGGTTGTGGCTGGCGGAGAGCATCACGCCGAGGTCCGCGCCCAGCGACCCGGTCAGATGGGCGACCGCCGGCGTCGGCAGCACGCCCACCCGCAGCACGTCCACGCCCGCGCTGGCGAGCCCCGCCACCACGGCGGCCTCCAGGAACTCTCCGGACGCGCGTGGGTCCCGCCCGACCACCGCCACCGGCCGATGGCCCTCGAAGGTCCCCACCTCGGCGAGCACATGCGCCGCCGCGACCGACAGGCCGAGCGCCATCTCAGCCGTCAGATCGGCGTTCGCGACGCCGCGCACACCATCTGTACCGAAGAGTCGTCCCACTGGTGTCCTCCGAGATTACGAGCTGTGGGGGCAGAAGCTTGCGTGGAGATTGATAGACGCTTGCCTGTAGGTATACGCCCCCTGGTGGCGATAGCCGAACGCCCCGGAGGCACGAGTGGTGCCGCCGGGGCGTTCGAGCGAGCGGCGGAAGCCGCCGAACCGCGAGATGAAGCGGATTAGCGCTTGCTGTACTGCGGCGCCTTGCGGGCCTTCTTCAGACCGGCCTTCTTACGCTCGGTGGCGCGGTCGTCACGGGTCAGGAAGCCGGCCTTCTTGAGCGGGCCGCGGTTGTTGTCCACGTCCGCCTCGTTCAGCGCGCGGGCGATGCCCAGGCGCAGCGCACCGGCCTGCCCGGAGACGCCGCCACCCGAGATGCGGGCGATGACGTCGTAGCGGTCGTCCAGCTCGAGCACCTTGAAGGGCTCGTTGACCTCCTGCTGGTGCACCTTGTTGGGGAAGTACCCCTCCAGGGTGCGACCGTTGATCTTCCACTGGCCGCTGCCCGGCACGATGCGGACGCGGGCGATCGCGTTCTTGCGGCGCCCGGTGCCGGCGGCCGGCTGCGGGTCACCGAAACGGGAGGCCATCGACTCGGAGGTGTACTCCGACTCGATCGTCTCCACGCTCTCGGTGGTGTACTCCTCGACATCGAGGGGGGTCTCGGCGGTGGTCTCGGCCACGATGCTCCTCAGCTTCTCTTCGTCTTAGGGGGTGGCCGGACTTACTGCGCGACCTGGGTGATCTCGAACGGGACCGGCTGCTGAGCGGCGTGCGGGTGCTGGTCACCCGAGTACACCTTCAGCTTCGAGAGCATCTGACGGCCCAGGGTGTTCTTGGGGATCATGCCCTTGATGGCCTTTTCGACGGCCTTCTCCGGGTTCTTCTCCAGCAGCTCGTCGTAGCGGACGGAGCGCAGACCACCGGGGTAGCCCGAGTGGCGGTACGCCATCTTCTGGGTCCGCTTGTTGCCGGAGAGGTGCACCTTGTCGGCGTTGATGATGATGACGAAGTCACCCGCGTCGACATGCGGCGCGTACACCGGCTTGTGCTTACCCCGCAGAAGGGTGGCGGCCTGGGTAGCCAGACGGCCGAGGACAACATCGGTGGCGTCGATGACGTGCCACTGACGCTGCACGTCGCCGGGCTTGGGGCTGTACGTACGCACGGTCGTAGCCTTCGCTTCTTCAGTGAGTGTGTCCTGACAAGGCCACCCGGACGATCACGACAGCCCTGGCCGCACCTCGGTGACGCATTCCGAGTGCCTGCCGCTGGTCATCGGCCCGGTGAACCGGCGTAACGGCCACTCACGTGAGAACGAGCAAGCCAATACGCATAACGAACATGCAGAATACCGGCCCGCCCCCACGGGGGTCAAAACGCCTCCCCGGCGGTTGACGGGTCCCCGGTGTCACCTGCCCCTATTAGGATGCGCGCCATGAGCTTTGGGCAAGGGGGGCCGTACGGGCCCGGGGGATCTCGGCAGTCGACGCCGGACTGGGCCGCCATGGCAGATCACACCGCCGCGCGCGGCCGTCGCCGCCGATGGCTCTTCGTCGGGGGCGCGGTGCTCGCGACGGCGGCCGTCGGGGCGATGGTGGCCACCGCGGTGGTCAGCAGCAACGACAAGGGCAAGTCCTCGGACGACTCGGCGAACCACCTGCCCTCGCAGCCGACGCTGCCGCGCGAGTCGGAGACGCCCGAGCCGTCGTTCTCCAATGTCGCGCCGCCGGCGCCGCCCAAGCCGCTGGACATCATCTCCGACGCGAAGCGGGACAAGGCGCCGCTGAGCGCCAGGACGCTCTTCCCGGACGAGGAGGCCGCCAAGGAGGGCCGCTCGTACGCGAAGGGGGCCACCGCCTCCACGGCGAGTTGCGCCGCGGGCACGCAGGGTGGCCTCGGGTCGGTGCTCAACGGCAACGGGTGCCGCAAGCTGCTGCGCGCCACCTTCTCCCGGGACGGCGTGGCGGTCACCGTCGGCGTCGCCGTCTTCGACGGGCGCGCGGACGCGGAGAAGGCGAAGGACGGATACAAGCCGAACGTGGCGTCGCTGCCGGGCAGCGGGGTTCCGTCGTTCTGCCGCCAGACCGCGTGCCGCACCTCGGCGAACGCGATCGGGCGGTACGCGTACTTCACGATCTCCGGCTACACCTCGGGGAAGAAGGTGACGACGTCGGACACCGAGGCGCTCCAGGCCGGGCGCGACATGGCCGACTACACCTTCCTCCGCATCCTGGCCCGCGGCAACGCGCAGGCGTCGGCGGCCGCCGGCTCCACGGGCTGACGAACCGGGGTGGAGGGCCACCTCAAGATCAAGATGGCCTGGGAGCGCGACCCCGATCACGCCGCCATGGAGGATGAGGGCGAGGACGGCTGAGGGGCCCGGGGCTACCCGTCCGCGGCCTCCATCTTTCGGACCTGACGGTCCACGACCGCCTCGGGCACCGCGGACCGGGTGGGATTCGTGAGGTTCACGCCGAAGGCCACGGTGAGCCGGGGCCCGGAGCGCACCACGGTGAAGGCGATGACGGCCTTGCCCTTCCCGCCGTCGACCATGGTGTACGCCAGCGCCTCGTCGCCCGCCGCGGGCGCGGCGAGCGAGGTCACCTTGGCGACGTCCGCCCGCTTTCCCGAGCCGTCGGTGACCGCGAATCCGCCCCCGCAGGCGGATACCGCCTTCCGCAGGTCCCCGACCGTCCGCTCGGCGTCGCCGGGACCGTACGAGGAGAGCCGGACCACGCCGGAGACGCCCGCGTCCCGCCCCGAGGCCGCGCCGTAGCTCCGGTAGACGGACGCCCGGGGCGCCGGGTCGACGCCGGTGCCCATCAGCGCGGCCAGCGGCCGGCATTCGGGCCTCAGCGCCTTGGCGTCCTTGCCGCCGTTGAACTCCCGCTCCGTCAGCTTGTCTATCCCGTAGCCCTTGAGGTCGGTCTTGGCCAGCGCGGCCCGCTCCAGGGCGGACGCCGACAGCGGCTTCGTCGCCGAGCCCTCGTCCTGGTCGGCCTTCTCCCCACCCTGGTCCGCGCCGCCGCATCCGGTCACCAGCCCCAGTGCCGCCAGGACCGCCGCCGCGGTGAGCACGCCCCGCGCCTCGGATGTCATCACACCTCTGCCCGCCCTTTGTTGACGCCCCCGCGGATACCTTCCGGCCATCCAACAACGGGGGCCGCCGGAACCCAAGGGGTCGTGAACAAGCTCTGCGGGCGCGGACTCTCCAGCGGACCGAAGGTTGCACAACTCACACTGAATTGTGGTGCATCCCATAACACCCCATGCATAAGCAACTTTTCGGCGCTCAGTCTGTCTTACCGACCGATCGTTCCTTACTCGCTCCATACCGGCATCACACCGGCGGCACACCTGCCGACCGCAGGCTCGGTCGGAATGCGAGCGGAACGCACATCCGGAGGGGAGGGCGCGTCGCGGCGGTCGAGGGCGCCGCGCGTACATCACCATGAAGATCGCTTTTCTGCTGCACAACGCCTATGGGATCGGCGGCACCATCCGGTCGACGTTCAACCTGGCCGGGGCGCTGGCCGCCCGCCACCGCGTGGAGATCGTCTCCCTGATACGCACCATCGACACCCCGGGCCTGCCCCTCCCCCGAGCCGTGCGGATCAGACCGCTGATCGACCAACGCCCGGGCGCCCCGCGCGAGTCCAGCGACCTCGGCAACCCGCTGCTGAAGCAGCCCAGCGCCCACGTTCCGGACGCGGAGTCCAAAGGCACCGTCAACTTCAACGCGCTCACCGACCAGCGGCTCGCCGCCTATCTGGCCGACACCGACGCCGATGTCGTCATCGCCACCCGCCCCGGGCTGGTGATCTGCCTCGCCGCGCTCGGGCAGGAGGGCCGCTATCTGCGAATCGGCCAGGAGCACCGGCTGTACGAGACCCACCGCGCCGAGATCCGCACCGCCTGCGACGCCGCCCTCGCCCGGCTCGACGCCAACACCTCGGTCTCCGAGGCCGACGCACGGACCCACCGCGACCGGCTGCCCGGCATCCCCACCCTGCTGACCGGGCTGCCCAACTGCGTGCCCGCCACCGGCATCGAGCCCTCCGACGGCAACGCCAAGCTGGTCGTGGCCGCCGGCCGGCTCATCCCGGTCAAGCGCTACGATCTGCTGGTCGGCGCCTGGGCCACGGTCGCCGCCAAACACCCCGACTGGCACCTGCGGATCTACGGCCGCGGCCCCCAGGCGCCCGCCCTCCGCCGCCAGATCGACGAACTCGGGCTCGCCGGACACATCTCGATGATGGGCGCCCACTCCCCCATCGAGACCGAATGGGCCAAGGGCGCGATCGCCGCCGTCACCTCCCGCGAGGAGTCGTTCGGCATGACGATCGTCGAGGCGATGCACTGCGGCGTACCCGTCGTCGCCACCGACTGCCCCCACGGGCCCGGCGAGATCATCACCAGCGGCCGGGACGGGCTGCTGGTCCCCGTCGGCGACGCCGACGCCATCGCCAAAGGACTGCTCACCCTGATCGAGGACGACCCGCTGCGCCGCTCCATGGGCGAGGCGGCGCGGGTCGCGGCGCAGCGGTATGCGCCGCCGCGGATGGCCACCGCGTACGAGGAGCTGTTCGCCGAACTCTTCGCCCGGCGCGGCCGAGCGCCCCGGACCGGCGCCCGGCCCGCGGCCGCGGTGCGCGCGTTCGGCTCCCTCGCCGCGGGCCCGGCCATGCCCCGGAAGTCCTTCAAGACCACGGTCAAGCAGCTGATCCGCAGGACGCTGCAGCCGGTCGCCTCGTGCCGCGTCGACGCCGAGGGCACCATGACCGTGCTGGTCGAGCCCGCGGACGTCCACGGCACCGGCCTCGCGCTGACCCTCACCCACCGTCGCGGCCGGGGTGCCCCGGTCCGGGTGCCGCTGCGGCCGCCGGTCGCCCCGGGCGCGCCCTGGACCGCGACGCTGGACCGCGGCGCGATCGACCTCGCCGAGGGCCGCTGGGACATGCATGTGGTGCGCCCCCTGGACGGGGCGCGCCGCCGGGTGAGGTGCCGGTTCGCCGAGGGGCGCGGGCTGGTCGGCCTCGAGCCGCTGCCCGGCTCCCCGTTCTCCTGGTGGATCCCGTACCCCACCGTCGACGGCTATCTCGCGCTGCGCGCCTGGCGCCGCCCGGCGCACGCCGAGGCCCGGGTGATCCGCGCCGAGGCCGACGGGCTCACCGTCGAGGGCACCCTGCACGGCGCCCGCTTCCCCGCCGACGCCGCCCCGAGCCTGGTCGCCACCCCGCGCGGGACGGCCCTCCCGTTCACCGTGGGCGTCACCGCGCTGGACGCGACCCGGTTCCGCTTCACCGTTCCGTACGAGCGGGTACACGCGGCGCGCGGCGCCCAGAAGTCCACCGCCGACTGGGATCTGACCCTCCGTAAGACGCCGGAGTCCACCACCGCGATCCGCATCGGCCGGGTCATCGGGGACATCCTCGACCGGCACAGGACCGACCTCCACCCGGTCACCCACGGTGTCCGGCCCTACCTCAGCAAGGCCGGGGACCTCGCCATTACCTGCGCACCGCAAGTAAATTGAGTGGGTGGGTCGGCGAGTTCGTTGCGTTTGGCTCTGGCCACGGCGGTAACACTCGGTGATGGCAAGCCTCGAGCGAGGAACATCTCTGCGGAAGGCAATCCGATGTCAGTCACGCTCATCATCCTGGTAGCGGCGCTGGTGGCCATGGTGGCGCTGGTGTTCGCGCGGCCGGTGCGGCAGAGCAGCCCGCACGGCCTCATGAACCGGTTCGGCCCCGAGTACGACCGGGCCGTCGCACGTCACGACGGCGACGCGAAGGCGGCGCAGTGGGAGCTCAGCGAGCGGCTGCGACGCTACGGCGAACTGTCGATACGGGCGCTGACGCCGGAGTCCCGGGAGCAGTACGCGGCCCGCTGGTCGGGGCTGCAGGAGCGGTTCGTCGAGTCGCCCGCGATCGCGGTGCGGGAGGCCGACCGGCTGCTCGCCACGCTGGCGGTCGAGCGCGGTTATCCGCACGAGTCCCCGGAGCAGTTGCTGGAGGCGCTGTCCGTCCGGCACGCCCAGGCGGTCGACGGCTACCGAAAGCTGCACACGGAGGCGGAGCGGGCCCGCGCGGGCCAGGAGGTCCCCACGGACCGGCTGCGGGAGGCGCTGCTCGGCGCCCACCCGCTGTTCGAGGATCTGGTCCGGGCGCAGCCGCACGACCGGGCGCTGCGGCGAAGGCGGCAGTGGCAACGGCACCACCGGCCCACGATCCTGCGGTCCTCCTGGGGACCGGGGCACTCCCCGGGTCACTCCTAGGCAACGTCAGGCCCGGACCCGGACGGCCAGCGCGAGGGTGTCGTCCGGGTGAAGGATCACGGTGTGCATATCGTCCGCGATGGCGCCGGGGATCTCCTCGATCGGGGCGTGCAGGTGCTCGTACACGGCCTCGATCAACCGCTTCTCGCCCTCCACGGGGTCCCGCCGGCTCTCGGTGAGCCCGTCGGTGTAGAGGAGCAGGAGATCGCCCGGCGCCATCTTCGCGGTCAGCAGCCGGTCGCTTCCCGGCATCGGGAAGCCGATCCCGCGTCCCCGCGCCTCCAGATAGCGCGCCGTTCCGTCGGCGCGCGTCAGCAGCGCGGGCGGATGGCTGCCGTTGGCCACCCACAGCTCACCGGTGGCGGGGTTGATCCGGGCCAGCAGGACGGTGGCCATCACGCTGCGGTCGAACGGCAGCAGGATCTCGTCGGTGCGGGCGACGATCGACTGGAGGTGATGGCCCTCCAGCGCGAGGGTGCGCACCGCGTGGGTCACGTTGAGCGCGCCGCGGGTGCTGGTCACCCCGTGGCCGAGCGCGTCCACGACGGTGATGTGGACGGTGCCGTCGGGCAGCGTGAACCAGTCGTACAGGTCGCCGCCGGTGGGCGCGTCGGTGCCCGCGGGCTCGTAGTGGACGGCGAGTTCGAGCCCTTCGACCTCCAGGGGCGACGGGCGCAGCGCGTCCTCCAGCTCGCGCAGGGTCTGTCCGTGGGCCTTGCGCAGCTGGGCGTCGCGCTCGTCGAGCTGGACGTAGAGGGCGAGCACACCGCTGTTGGTCTCGGCGAGTTCGTCCTTGAGGCGGCGGTGTTCGGCGGAGAGCGCGTCGGTGCGGGCCACCACGGCGCGCAGCTCCTCCTCCACCAGCGCCGCGTCGTCGGCCGGGTCCGTCGCCGGCAGGTCGGCCGCCGGGGCCGCCGGGAGCCGCCACACCACCTCCCGGCCGGTCACCGCGTCGGCCGGCAGCGGCAGCGCGGCGGCGGCCTCGGCGGACGGCAGGGCCGCCGACCCGTCTAAACCGAGCGCCAGCGTGAGCAGGCCGGGCCGGTCGTCGTCATCGCACTGGAACGTCCAGCTCAGCGAGGTGTGCCCGGACGCGCCCAGGGCCGGTGCCGCGACGGTCGCGACGGACAGCACGAGCCGTCCGCGCGAGCCGGGGTCCAGGGAGTGGTCACGGGCGATGCGGCGCACGGCCCGGCTGAGCCCGTCCGCCGTGTCGCAGCCGATGGTCCGGGTGGTCATGGGCGCCTCTGTGGGGACCGGGCCGTGAGAACCGTGGCATCGTCGCGGACGCGGCGATGGCCGTGGGCGACTGCGGCGGACAGCAGGGACGGCGGGAGCCGGAGCAGAAACGGTGACGGATCGCGCGCCCATCCGGCGTCGATGCCGTCGCTGTGGAGCACCGCCGTCGCGCCCGGCGGCAGCGGGAAGCGGTGGACGTGCGGGGTGGGCATGGACCAGCCGACGACGCCGGGCTGTCCGGTGAGCCGGGACTGGACGCCCTGGTGGGTCAGGGCCAGCACGCGGACGTTGCCGATGCCGCAGTACTCGGCGTGGTCCGCGTGGAGGCGCAGCAGCCCGGCCGCGGCCCCGCGGGTGTGCCGCAGGGCGCGGTGCATGCCGGCCACCAGCTCGCCCAGCGGCCGCCCGGGGTCGGCGTGGAAGGCGCGCAGCGCGAGACCGGCCGCCTCCGCGGCCTGGGTCCCGTGGCCCAGACCGTCGAGGACGGCGGCGGTGCGGCTGTCGCCGGTGTCGGCGACGGCACGGGCGTCGCCGCAGTCCTCCTCCCCGTCGACGGCCAGGCACACCGAACCGACGCCCTGGAGCGCGGCGCCCCGGTCGCCGGGCGGGGTGAGCCGGGCGCAGGCCCAGGTGCCGACCTCGGCGCCGGCTTCCGTGCCGGTGCGGATGAGGAAGTGGGTGGCGAGCCGGGTCACCGCGCCGAGCCCCACGCCGAGGGTTCCGGCGGTGGTGTAGCCGTCCGCGAGGCAGCGCTCCAGCTCGGCCATGCCGGGGCCGCGGTCGGCGGCCAGGATCTCCACGCCCTCGCCGAGCGGCACCGGCTGGATGTAGAGGGTGCCGTCGCTGGCGTGCTTGTCGAGGTTGGTGGCCAGCTCCGAGGCGACCACCGCCGCCTGGTCGGGCAGCGCGCCGGGCAGCCCGCACGCCCGCGCCGTACGCCGCGCCGTCTCGGCCGCCAGGTGGACCGCGCTGTGGTGGTCGATCCGTACCTGGGCGGTGTGGGGCACCGTCGCAACGGTCACCGGACCGTCCACCGGGTGGCGACCACGACCGTGCCCTGCCCGGCGCCGGTGTGCACCGTGAACTCGTCCATCAGCCGACGGGCGCCGCCCAGCCCGTGGCCGAGCCCCGAGCCGGTGGTGAAGCCGTCGGTGAGCGCCGTGTCGAGGTCCGCGATGCCCGGCCCGTCGTCCTTGACGACCAGCCGCAGCCCGCGCCCGGCGGGGCCGCGCACCTGCTCGATCGTCAGGGTGCCGCCCCCGCCGTGGACATAGGCGTTACGGGCCAGCTCGCTCGCCGCCGTGACCACCCGGGTCTGGTCGACGATCCCGAACCCGGCCTCGACGGTGGCCGCGCGCACCGCGTGCCGCACCGTCAGCAGATCCTCCTCGGTACGGACCTGATGGGTCACGGGCGCGCCCGCCTCGCCGTCGCCCGCGCGGAGCGCCGGGGACGGCCGGGAAGCGACGGCGGACTCACCGGGCAGCGCCACGTCAGGACCCTCCCAGGGGTTCCTGGGCCTGGCGCCACCCCAGCGCGGCCAGGCCCTGTTCCGGGTTGAGCGCGGTCTCCACACCGACCAGTTCGATACCCAGCTCGACCAGGGTGATCGCCACCGGGGGCCGCATGCCCGCCACGATCACCCGGGCGCCCAGCAGCCGGGACACCGTGGTCAGCTCCATCAGGGTGCGCGCCACGAAGGAGTCGATGATCTCCAGCCGGGAGATGTCGATGAGCACCCCCCGCGCCCCCTCGGCGGAGATGCGGGCCGTCAGCTCCTCGGTGAAGGCGATGGCGGCCCGGTCGTCCAGCTCGTTGAGCAGTCCGGTGACCAGGACATCGCCCAGCCGCAGGATCGGCACGCCCATCGGGCGGTGTTCGCTCACCGGCTCTCCCCCGCGTCGCCACCCGGTCCGGGGCCGTCGATCAGCTTGATCGCGGCGGCCAGCGCGTCGGCCAGCGTCGCCCGCGTGAGGATGGTGGACAGATCGATGCCGAGCTGGGCGATGGTCTGCGCGATGGACGGCCGGATGCCGCTGATCACACAGTCCGCGCCCATCAGCCGCACCGCGTTGACGGTCTGCATCAGGTGCTGGGCGACGGCGGTGTCCACCGTCGAGACGCCCGTGATGTCGATGATCGCGACCAGCGCCTCATGGTCCTGTATCGCCTGGAGCAGGTTCTCCATGACGATCTGGGTCCGCGCGGTGTCCAGCGTGCCGATCAGCGGCACCGCCAGCACCTGCTTCCACAGCCGCACCACCGGCGTGGACAGCTCCATCAGCTGCTGGCTCTGCCGCCGGATGATCTCCTCGCGGCCCTCCACATACGTCTCGAAGGACAGGGCCCCGGCCACATCGAGCAGCCGGTTGATGAAGACCGCCGTGGCGAACAGCTCCTCGGCGTCCCGGGTCTCCCGCTGGACGGCCTTCAGCAGCGCCTCCTTGAGCGCCAGCACGGCCAGCGAGGTGGCGGTCGGGGTCGCCCCGGCCCGCGCGCGGCGCAGGGACAGCCCGACGACCGCCTCGTGCAGCCCAGGGTGGGAGGTGACGACCCGCTCCACCGGGACGTCGCTCTCCAGCCCCGGCACCAGCGCGTCGATCAACGAGTCGGCCTCCTCGCGGAGTTCGGCCTCGCTGATGTCGGTGCCGAGCAGCGCCTGCTCCAGCTGGAGGGCGACCCAGCGGTCGGCGATCTCCTCGTCACGCTCCTGCAGAGCCCTCGTCAGCTGTTCACGTACGGCGGCCTCACTGGTACTCACGCGGTCTACGTCCCTTCCCGGTCGGCCACCCGGACTCTGCGGCGCAAATGTTATCGATCTCCTGTGCTCCGGCTCCAGACACAGATGCGCGAAATCGTCTACCCGCTGATCGCGACCACACACCCGTCGCAGGTCAGCAGCAGCCCGCACCCGGAAGTGAACGCTTGTTGCGAGCTTCCTTGTTCCGGGCCGCGAGCAGGTCGTCGGCCGGGTAGCCGACCTCTTCGAGGGTGAGTCCGTGGGGGCGTACGACATGGACCGCCGAGTCCCGCACCCCCGCCGCCAGCACCTTCCCCGGCCAGTCCACCGGGCGGTGGCCGTCGCCCACGAACAGCAGCGCGCCGACCAGCGAGCGGACCATGTTGTGGCAGAAGGCGTCGGCCCGCACGGTCGCCGTGATCACCCCGTCCGCGCCGCGTTCCCAGCTCAGCTTCTGGAGGGTGCGGATGGTGGTGGCGCCGTCCCGCCGCTTGCAGTACGCGGCGAAGTCGTGCTCGCCGAGCAGCGGCGTCGAGGCCGCGTTCATGGCGTCCACGTCCAGCGGCCAGTCGTGCCACAGCACATGGCCGCGCAGCAGCGGATCGACCCCGCCCGGGTGGTCCACCACCCGGTAGGCGTACCGCCGCCAGACGGCCGAGAAGCGCGCGTTGAAACCGGGCGGCGCCTCGGCGACCCGCCGGACCCGTACGTCGTGCGGCAGCCGCCCCGCCAGCCGGCGCAGCAGCTTGTCCCGGTGCCCGGCCCAGACCTCCTCCGGCAGATCGACGTGCGCGACCTGCCCGCGGGCGTGCACCCCGGCGTCGGTGCGACCCGCCACGGTCAGCTCATACGTCTCCGACGACCGGGTCACCGTGCGCAGGGCGCTCTCCAGCTCGCCCTGGACGGTGCGCCGCTCGCGCTGCTTGGCCCAGCCCGAGAAGTCCTTGCCGTCGTAACTCAGATCCAGCCGGATCCGTACGAAACCGGGCGCCGCCTCGTCACTCACGCAACGTTCCTCTCAACCCCTCGCAACGCGGAACGGGCCCGCACCCAGAATCTGGGGGCGGGCCCGTCCGTTCGAACAAGCCTCGGACGTCAGGCGTCCTTGGACTCCTCGGCCGGAGCCTCAGTGGCCTCGGCCTCGGCGGCCTCGTCCTTCTTGAGGTCCGCGACGGCCTGGTCGCCGGCGGCGTCCTTCGCGGTGCGCTTGGTGGCGGCCTCGGCCTCGCCGACCGCCTCCTGCTGCACGGTCAGGGCCTCGACCAGCTCGATGACCGCCATCGGGGCGTTGTCGCCACGACGGTTGCCGATCTTGGTGATGCGGGTGTAGCCACCCGGCCGGTTCTCGTAGCGCGGCCCGATCTCGGTGAAGAGAGTGTGCACGACGCTCTTGTCGCGGATGGTCTGGAGCACCAGACGGCGGTTGTGAAGGTCGCCCTTCTTCGCCTTGGTGACCAGCTTCTCCGCGACCGGGCGCAGGCGGCGGGCCTTCGCCTCGGTGGTGGTGATCCGGCCGTGCTCGAACAGCGCGGTGGCGAGGTTCGCCAGCAGGAGCCGCTCGTGCGCAGCGCTGCCGCCCAGACGGGCGCCCTTGGCGGGCTTCGGCATGTGTATCTCCTAGATGTCTGCACCGGCCGTGTCAGGTACCGGTGTCAGTTACCGACGAGCGAGTGCCCGCCGGAGGTCTCAGTACTGCTCGGTCTCGACGAAACCGGCGTCCGCGTCGTCGTCCGCGCCGAAGGCGTCCGCGGCGGCGGTCGGGTCGAATCCGGGCGGGCTGTCCTTGAGCGCGAGGCCCATACCGGCCAGCTTCGCCTTGACCTCGTCGATCGACTTGGCGCCGAAGTTGCGGATGTCGAGCAGGTCCGCCTCGGACCGCGCGACCAGCTCGCCCACGGAGTGGATGCCCTCGCGCTTGAGGCAGTTGTACGAACGGACCGTGAGCTCCAGCTCCTCGATCGGCAGCGCCAGATCGGCGGCCAGGGCGGCGTCCGTCGGGGACGGGCCCATGTCGATGCCCTCGGCGTCCACGTTCAGCTCGCGGGCCAGGCCGAACAGCTCGACCAGGGTCTTACCGGCCGACGCCATGGCGTCGCGCGGGCGCATGGCCTGCTTGGTCTCGACGTCGACGATCAGCTTGTCGAAGTCGGTGCGCTGCTCGACACGGGTCGCCTCGACCTTGTAGGTGACCTTGAGGACCGGCGAGTAGATCGAGTCGACCGGAATCCGGCCGATCTCCTGGCCGACCTGCTTGTTCTGCACGGCCGAGACGTAGCCGCGACCGCGCTCGACGGTCAGCTCCATCTCCAGCTTGCCCTTGCCGTTCAGCGTGGCCAGGACCAGGTCCGGGTTGTGCACCTCGACACCGGCCGGCGGGGCGATGTCGGCGGCGGTGACCAGACCCGGGCCCTGCTTGCGCAGGTACATCACGACCGGCTCGTCGTGCTCCGAGGAGACGACCAGCTGCTTGATGTTGAGGATCAGGTCGGTGACGTCCTCCTTGACGCCCGGCACGGTGGTGAACTCGTGCAGGACCCCGTCGATCCGGATGGACGTGACCGCCGCACCGGGGATCGAGGAGAGGAGCGTACGACGCAGGGAGTTTCCGAGGGTGTAGCCGAAGCCCGGCTCCAGCGGCTCGATCACGAACCGGGAGCGGAACTCGTCGACGACCTCTTCGGTCAACGAGGGACGCTGAGCGATCAGCATGGGGTTTCCTCCAGTCTCCGGCGCCCGCTATTTGACGCCGAACCCTTCTATGGTACGGGCGGTACGTGCCAAACGGCGCCGTACCGCCCGACCTGCATATCAGCCGGCTCCGCCGGCGGGTCACCCTCTACTTACTTGGAGTAGAGCTCGACGATCAGCTGCTCCTGCACCTGGGTGTCGATCACCTGGCGCTCGGGCATCGAGTGCACGAGGATGCGCAGCTGCGACGGAATGGCCTCCAGCCATGCCGGCACGGTGCGGTCACCCGCCTCGGCCACGGCCACCTGGAAGGGGGTCATGGTCCGGGACTTCGGACGAACCTCGACGATGTCGTTCACGGCGACGCGGGCCGACGGGATGTCGGTCTTGACGCCGTTCACGATGAAGTGGCCGTGACGGACCAGCTGGCGGGCGTGGTCCCGGGACTTGGCGAAGCCCGCCCGGTAGACCACGTTGTCCAGCCGCGTCTCGAGGATGCGAAGAAGGTTCTCACCGGTCTTGCCGGACTTCTTGTTCGCCTCCGCGTAGTAGCCACGGAACTGCTTCTCAAGGACGCCGTAAATGCGGGTCGCCTTCTGCTTCTCTCGGAGCTGCAGCAGGTACTCGCTGTCCTTGGTGCGCCCGCGACCGTGCTCACCCGGGGGGTAAGGACGGATCTCGATCGGGCACTTTGCGCTCTCGCACTTGCTCCCCTTGAGGAAGAGCTTCTGCTTTTCCCGACGGCAACGCTTGCAGTCGGCCCCGGTGTAACGCGCCATTTTCTAGTTGTCTCCTACTTCAGCCGGTCAGACGCGCCGGCGCTTGGGCGGGCGGCATCCGTTGTGCGGAGTCGGAGTGACGTCCTGGATCGAACCCACCTCCAGGCCGGTGGCCTGGAGCGAGCGGATCGCGGTCTCACGGCCGGAGCCCGGACCCTTGACGAACACGTCGACCTTGCGCATGCCGTGCTCCTGCGCGCGGCGGGCGGCCGACTCGGCGGCCATCTGCGCGGCGAACGGAGTGGACTTGCGCGAGCCCTTGAAGCCGACGTGGCCGGCAGAGGCCCAAGAAATCACGTTCCCGGTCGGGTCCGTGATCGAAACGATGGTGTTGTTGAACGTGCTCTTGATGTGAGCGTGCCCGTGGGCGACGTTCTTCTTCTCCTTGCGGCGCACCTTCTTGGCGCCGGCCGTCCTGCTCTTCGGAGGCATTCCTGAATTCTCCCGTGGAGGTGGTCGGTCCTACAGCTCGGACCGCTTGGCAGCGTCCGGTGCGGACTACTTCTTGCCCGGCTTCTTCTTACCGGCGATCGCGCGACGCGGGCCCTTGCGGGTGCGGGCGTTGGTGCTGGTGCGCTGGCCGTGGACCGGCAGGCCGCGGCGGTGACGCAGGCCCTGGTAGCAGCCGATCTCCACCTTGCGGCGGATGTCGGCCTGAATCTCACGACGGAGGTCACCCTCGGTCTTGATGTTGTTGTCCACGTACTCGCGGATCTTGACCAGGTCCTCTTCGGCCAGGTCGCGAACGCGGGTGTCCGGGTTCACACCGGTGTTGGCGAGCGTCTGCTGGGCAAGGGTGCGACCGATGCCGAAGACGTAGGTGAGGGCGACCTCGACGCGCTTTTCGCGCGGGAGGTCAACGCCTGCGAGGCGTGCCATGAATCTGGCTCCAGATGGTTGTCGGAGGTCTTCCACAGCACCTCTCCCGACCGCGCGGGCCGGGTCCCCGGCCTCCGACCGGGGGTGTCGCTCCCACCGGAGCGGGAACGGGTGACTGTGTATATACGTACAGCTATGCGTCGCGCGAAGATTGCTGCGAGAAGTGCAGGTCTGCGGCCGGCGTGCGTCAGCCCTGGCGCTGCTTGTGGCGCAGGTTGTCGCAAATGACCATGACCCGGCCGTGGCGGCGGATCACCTTGCACTTGTCGCAGATCTTCTTGACGCTCGGCTTGACCTTCATGGTGTGAGGTTCTCCGGGTCGTGAGATCTACTTGTAGCGGTAGACGATCCGTCCGCGCGTGAGGTCGTACGGAGACAGCTCCACGACCACCCGGTCATCGGGCAGGATGCGAATGTAGTGCATGCGCATCTTGCCGCTGATGTGCGCGAGGACCTTGTGACCGTTCTGCAGTTCCACCTTGAACATCGCGTTCGGCAGAGACTCGATCACGGTGCCCTCGATTTCGATGGCGCCTTGCTTCTTGGCCATGTCCTGCTTTCGGGATCGGCTACCTTGATCGGCTCGCGACATGCGGGAGGGCATGCGTGAGCCGACGTGTCAGTCTACGTCAGGGCATCCCGAAACACGAATCCGGGGCAGCATGCCCGGATTCCGCGGTGTTTATGCCAACGAAGATCACGCAGGGCGACAGGTTACGGCCGGATCAGGCCAGCGGGTCCGGCGCGGCCTCGACGCCCAGCTCGGCCAGCTTCGCCTTGCCGCCGTCCACGGCGGTCAGCACCAGCGGGCCCTCCTCGGTCAGCGCGACCGAGTGCTCCCAGTGGCTGGACCAGCTGCCGTCGTCCGTCTTGACGGTCCAGTCGTCGGCGAGGACGTGCGTCTTCGCGGTGCCGAGGCTCACCATCGGCTCGATCGCGATGCAGAAGCCGGGCACCAGCTTCGGGCCCTTGCCGCGCTTGCGGGAGACATAGTTCAGCAGGTGCGGGTCCATGTGCATCTGGCTGCCGATGCCGTGGCCGCCGTAGTCCTCGACGATCCCGTACTTGCCGGAGGACGGACGCGGCTGGCGCCGGATGTAGCCCTCGATCGCCCTGGAGATGTCGATCAGCCGGTTGCCCTTGCGGACCGCGGCGATCCCGGCCCACATCGACTCCTCGGTGACCCGGCTCAGCTCGTGCAGCTCCGGGGCGTGGCCCTCGCCGACGAAGACGGTGAAGGCGGCGTCCCCGTGCCAGCCGTCGATGATCGCGCCCGCGTCGATGGAGAGGAGGTCGCCGTCCTTCAGCACGGTCTCCCGGTCCGGGATGCCATGGACGACGATGTCGTTCACCGAGGTGCAGATGGTCGCGGGGAAGCCGCCGTAGCCCAGGAAGTTCGACTTGGCACCGTGGTCGGCGATCACCTTGCGGGCGACGTCGTCCAGGTCCTTGGTGGAGGCGCCGGGCACGGCGGCCGCACGCGTCGCCTCGTGGATGGCGGCGACGACCAGCCCCGCCTCACGCATCTTCGCGATCTGCTCGGCCGTCTTGATCTCCACCATGGGGTGCCTTCCGGGGTCGGTCTCTGGTGCGGTCTGTGCCGTGACGTATCTGCTCAACAGTACGGCCGTGGTGCCCCTGCCGGGGCTCCACGGCCGTACACCGGTCCTCGCGACCGCTTAGGCGGCCTTGGCCGCCAGGGCGCCCATCGCGCGCTGGGTCACGTCGGGCACCGCGCCGAGCGCCGGGATCGTCACGACCTGGCCCTTGGCCCGGTAGTAGTCGATGATCGGCTCGGTCTCGCGGTGGTAGACCTCAAGGCGCTTGCGGACGGTTTCCTCGCTGTCGTCCTCGCGCTGGTACAACTCGCCGCCGCACACGTCGCACACGCCCTCGGCCTCGGGCTTCTTGTACTCCACGTGGAAGGTGTGCGCGCTGTCGTTGCGGCAGGTGCGGCGGCCGGCGATGCGCTTGACCACCTCGTCCTCCGGGACCTCCAGGTCCAGCACCGCGTCCAGCGTCAGCTCGTTGGCCCGCAGGAAGGCGTCCAGCGCCTCGGCCTGGGCCACGTTGCGCGGGAAGCCGTCGAGCAGGAAGCCGCCCGCGGCGTCCGGCTGGCGCATCCGGTCCTCGGCCATGCCGACCGTGACCTCGTCCGGGACCAGCTGGCCGGCCCGCATGTACTCCTGCGCCTGCTTGCCGAGCGGTGTGCCCTGGCTGATGTTCGCGCGGAAGAGGTCGCCCGTGGAGATGTGCGGGATCGACAGGTTCTTGGCCAGGTACGTGGCTTGCGTACCCTTACCGGCTCCTGGAGGCCCGACGAGGACGATTCGCATCAGCGGAGGAACCCTTCGTAGTGTCGCTGCTGAAGCTGGCTCTCGATCTGCTTCACGGTCTCCAGGCCGACACCCACGATGATCAGGATGCTCGTACCGCCGAACGGGAAGTTCTGATTCGCGTTGAGCGTCACGAGCGCCACCGTGGGCACCAGGGCGATCAGACCCAGATAGAGCGCACCGGGCCACGTGATGCGGTTCAGCACGTAGCTCAGATACTCAGCAGTGGGACGACCAGCCCGAATACCCGGGATGAACCCACCATACTTCTTCATGTTGTCGGCAACTTCTTCGGGGTTGAAGCTGATGGCGACGTAGAAGAACGCGAAGAAGACGATCAGCAGGAAGTACGCGGTGATGTAGATCGGGTGGTCGCCCTTGACCAGGTTCTGCGAGATCCACTGCGCCCAGCCGGCCTTGGACTGGCTGAACTGGACGATCAGCGCGGGAATGTAGAGCAGGGACGAGGCGAAGATCACGGGGATGACGCCCGCCTGGTTCACCTTCATCGGGATGTAGGTGGACGTGCCGCCGTAACTGCGACGGCCGATCATCCGCTTGGCGTACTGCACCGGGATGCGGCGCTGCGCCTGCTCGACGAAGACCACCAGGCCGACCATGGCCAGGCCACAGACGATCACGAGGCCGAACTCCAGCCAGCCGCCCATGATCTTGCCCTGCTGCTTGATGCTCCACATGGCGCTGGGGAAACCGGCGGCGATCGAGACGAACATCAGGATCGACATGCCGTTGCCGATGCCGCGGTCGGTGACCAGCTCACCGAGCCACATGATCAGCGCGGTGCCGGCGGTCATCGTGATGACCATCACGGCGGTGGTGAAGATCGAATCGTCCCGGACGATCTGACTGCCGACCGGGCAGCTCTGGAACAGAGAACCGCTGCGCGCGGTGGCGACCAGGCCCGTGCCCTGGAGGATCGCCAGCGCGACGGTCAGGTAACGGGTGTACTGCGTGATCTTCGCCTGCCCCGTCTGGCCCTCTTTCTTGAGGGCCTCCAGACGTGGGATCACCACGGTCAGCAGCTGCAGGATGATGCTCGCCGTGATGTACGGCATGATCCCGAGCGCGAAGATGGTGATCTGGAGCAGTGCGCCGCCACTGAACATGTTGACCAGGCCGAACAGCCCCTGCTGGCCCTTTGCCAAGTCCATGCACGTCTGGACGTTCTTGTAGTCGATGCCCGGGATCGGGACGTGTTGCCCGAGCCGGAACAGCACGATGATGCCCAGCGTGAACAGCAGCTTCTTGCGCAGGTCGGGCGTCTTGAACGCCCGGGCGAACGCGGTGAGCACGGTGCCTCCTGCGCCCCCCGCGGTTCGTTGCGCGAGAGGTGACGGTCTTGAGGATCGACGAATACTTATCAGCCAGGACCCGTACGAAGACGTACCGCACGGAAGGTAACAACGCATGCCACCTTACCGGCGACCTGGCTCCCCTAGGAACGACCAACCGGGGATGCCCCGTATCTGGGGCATCCCCGGCCAGTTTCGCACGTTGCTCAGACGAGCTCGGTGACGGTGCCGCCGGCGGCGGTGATCTTCTCCTTGGCGGAGCCGGAGACGGCGTCGACCGTCACCTGGAGCGCCACGGAGACCTCACCGGAGCCCAGCACCTTGACGAGCTGGTTCTTGCGCACCGCACCCTTGGCGACCAGGTCGGCCACCGTGACCTCGCCACCCTGCGGGTAGAGCGCGGCCAGCTTGTCCAGGTTGACGACCTGGTACTCGGTGCGGAAGGGGTTCTTGAAGCCCTTCAGCTTCGGGAGCCGCATGTGGAGGGGCATCTGCCCACCCTCGAAGCGCTCCGGAACCTGGTAACGGGCCTTGGTGCCCTTGGTACCACGACCAGCGGTCTTACCCTTGGACGCCTCACCACGACCGACACGGGTCTTGGCGGTCTTGGCGCCCGGGGCGGGCCGGAGGTTGTGGACCTTCAGCGGGTTGTTCTCCGCCATGTCAGTCGACCTCCTCGACCGTCACGAGGTGCCGCACGGTGGTCGCCATGCCGCGGAACTCGGGGCGGTCCTCCTTGACAACCACGTCGCCGAGCTTCTTCAGCCCGAGCGAACGCAGGGTGTCGCGGTGGTTCTGCTTGCTGCCGATGTACGACTTCGTCTGCGTGATCTTGAGGCGGGCCATGCTCACACACCCACCCCGGCACGCGCCCGCAGCAGAGCGGCGGGGGCGACGTCCTCGAGCGGCAGACCACGACGGGCGGCGATCTCCTCGGGCCGCTGAAGGCCCTGGAGAGCGGCGCGCGTGGCGTGCACGATGTTGATCGGGTTCGACGAGCCGAGCGACTTGCTCAGCACGTCGTGGATGCCCGCGCACTCCAGAACGGCGCGCACCGGGCCACCGGCGATCACACCGGTACCGGGGGACGCCGGCTTGAGCAGCACGACACCCGCGGCCTCCTCACCCTGGATCGGGTGCGGGATGGTGCCGGCGATCCGGGGGACCTTGAAGAAGTGCTTCTTGGCCTCCTCCACGCCCTTGGCGATCGCGGCCGGCACCTCCTTGGCCTTGCCGTAACCGACACCCACGGTGCCGTCACCGTCGCCCACCACGACCAGCGCGGTGAAGCTGAAGCGACGACCACCCTTCACAACCTTGGCGACGCGGTTGATCGCGACAACACGCTCGACGTAAGCGGTCTTCTCGGCAGCTGCGCCGCCGTCCCGCCGGTCCTTCCGGTCCCGCCGCTCGCCGCCACCGGCGCCGCCACCGCGGCGCTGGGGTCCAGCCATTGGATTTACCTCTCTCGTTTCCGCATTGCGTTGGAACCGGGGCTCAGAACTGCAGCCCGGCCTCACGGGCAGCGTCCGCCAGGGCGGCGATGCGCCCGGCGTACCTGTTGCCACCGCGGTCGAACACGACGGCCTCGACACCCGCGGCCTTGGCCCGCTCGGCCACCAGCGCGCCGACCTGCTTCGCCTGGGCGCTCTTGTCAGCCTCGCCGCCACGGATCGAGGTGTCCAGGGTCGACGCCGAGGCCAGCGTGTGGCCCGCGATGTCGTCGATGACCTGGGCCACCATGTGACGGTTGGAGCGCGTCACCACGAGGCGGGGGCGCTCCGGCGTACCGGACACCCGCTTGCGGACGCGGATGTGACGGCGCTTGACGGCCGCGGCCTTGCGCGCGTCGCCCTTAGCGATCTTCACACCGTATGTCATGGCTTACTTACCAGCCTTTCCGACCTTGCGGCGGATGACCTCGCCCGCGTACTTGACGCCCTTGGCCTTGTACGGGTCCGGGCGGCGCAGCTTGCGGATGTTCGCGGCGACCTCGCCGACCTTCTGCTTGTCGATGCCCTCGACGCTCAGCTTGGTCGGGGATTCCACCTTGAAGGAGATGCCCTCGGGGGCCTCCACCAGGATCGGGTGGCTGTAGCCCAGCGAGAACTCCAGGTTGGAGCCCTTCGCCTGGACGCGGTAACCGACACCGCTGATCTCGAGCGCCTTGCTGTAGCCCTGGGTCACGCCGGTGATCATGTTCGCCACCAGCGTGCGGGACAGGCCGTGGAGGGCCCTGTTCTGACGCTCGTCGTTCGGGCGGGTGACAACGAGAGAGTTGTCCTCACCCTTGGCGACATCGATCGGCGCGGCGACGGTGTGCGAGAGAGAGCCCTTGGGACCCTTCACGGCGACCGTGCGGCCATCGATGGTGACGTCCACACCAGCGGGAACCTGGATGGGCAGCTTGCCAATGCGCGACATGTGCTTCCTCCGTTCCCTGGTTACCAGACGTAGGCGAGGACTTCCCCACCCACGCCCTTCTTGCCGGCCTGCTTGTCGGTGAGGAGCCCGTGCGACGTGGAGATGATCGCCACGCCCAGGCCGCCGAGCACCTTCGGCAGGTTGGTGGACTTTGCGTAGACCCGCAGGCCCGGCTTCGAAATCCGCTTGATGCCGGCGATCGAGCGCTCGCGGTTCGGGCCGAACTTCAGCTCGAGGGTGAGGTTCTTGCCGACCTCGGCGTCCTCGACCTTCCAGCCGGTGATGTAGCCCTCCTGCTGGAGGATCTCCGCGATGTGCGACTTGATCTTGCTGTGGGGCATCACGACGGAGTCGTGGTACGCCGAGTTCGCGTTTCGCAGACGCGTCAGCATGTCTGCGATCGGATCGGTCATGGTCATGATGGCCTTCGGCCTCTCTCGCCGGGGTTTCCTGTATGCGCCATCCCTCTCACCCGCTCGATGGCGGGCACGGGTGCGGCGCGGGGACCTACGGCGTAGTAAGGATTCTGGGCGGCGAGCGCCCAACCCTTCCACTCTACGGGAGTGAACGGGCGGGCCTCGCCATCCATTGCTTACCGAGAGCCCGGTGAACCAGCCTTTACAGGCTGATTACCAGGAGCTCTTGGTCACGCCCGGCAGCTCGCCACGGTGAGCCATCTCACGAAGGCACACGCGGCACAGGCCGAACTTGCGGTACACGGAGTGCGGACGGCCGCAGCGCTGGCAGCGGGTGTAGCCACGCACACCGAACTTGGGCTTGCGGGCGGCCTTCGCAATGAGAGCCTTCTTCGCCACGGCTCACGCCTCCTTGAACGGGAAGCCGAGGTGACGCAGCAGGGCCCGGCCCTCTTCGTCGTTGGTCGCCGTGGTCACCACGGTGATGTCCATACCCCGGACACGGTCGATCTTGTCCTGGTCGATCTCGTGGAACATGACCTGCTCCGTGAGACCGAAGGTGTAGTTGCCCCGGCCGTCGAACTGCTTCGGCGACAGACCGCGGAAGTCGCGGATACGCGGCAGCGCGAGCGACACCAGACGGTCCAGGAACTCCCACATGCGGTCACCGCGGAGGGTGACGTGGGCACCGATCGGCTGGCCCTCACGCAGCTTGAACTGCGCGATGGACTTACGGGCCTTGGTGACGGCCGGCTTCTGGCCGGTGATCGTGGTGAGGTCGCGGATGGCGCCCTCGATCAGCTTGGAGTCGCGGGCGGCGTCGCCCACACCCATGTTGACCACGACCTTGGTGAGGCCCGGGATCTGCATGACGTTCCCGTACGAGAACTGCTCCTGCAGCTTGCCCTGGATCTCTTCGCGGTAGCGCGTCTTGAGACGCGGTGCAGTGGTGGTGGCAGTCATCAGATGTCCTCACCGGTCCGCTTGGCAACGCGGATCTTGTTGCCCTCGTCATCGAAGCGGTACCCGACGCGGGTGACGACCTTGTTGCCGTCCTTCTCCACCACGAGCTGGACGTTGCTCACGTGGATCGGGGCCTCGGTCGTCACGATGCCGCCGGTCTTCGACCCACGAGCGGTCTGTCCGGCCTTGGTGTGCTTCTTGACCCGGTTGACACCCTCGACCAGGACGCGGTCCTCGCGGGGGAAGGCCGCGATGACCTTGCCCTGCTTGCCCTTGTCCTTACCGGTGATGACCTGGACCAGGTCGCCCTTCTTGATCTTCATCGGTTACAGCACCTCCGGCGCGAGGGAGATGATCTTCATGAACTTCTTCTCGCGCAGCTCACGGCCCACCGGGCCGAAGATACGGGTGCCGCGGGGGTCGCCATCGTTCTTGAGGATGACGGCCGCGTTCTCGTCGAAGCGGATGTACGAACCGTCCGGGCGGCGGCGCTCCTTCACGGTGCGCACGATGACCGCCTTGACGACGTCACCCTTCTTCACGTTGCCACCGGGGATCGCGTCCTTCACGGTGGCGACGATGACGTCACCAATGCCCGCGTAGCGGCGACCGGAGCCACCGAGAACACGGATGCAAAGGATTTCCTTCGCCCCCGTGTTGTCGGCGACACGCAGTCGCGACTCCTGCTGGATCACGTCTATCTCCTGATCGTCTGCCGGTTCCCGGCAGGGGCCCTGGTCGGGCCCCTGCCGAGCCTGGCGGAACTGGCCTGAGGACTGCTGTCCTCAGGGGGTTACTTGGCCTTCTCGAGGATCTCGACGACGCGCCAGCGCTTCGTCGCGGACAGCGGCCGGGTCTCCATGAGGAGGACGCGGTCGCCGACACCCGCGGCGTTCTGCTCGTCGTGCGCCTTGAGCTTGTTGGTACGGCGGATGACCTTGCCGTACAGCGCGTGCTTGACGCGGTCCTCGACGGCGACGACGACGGTCTTGTCCATCTTGTCGCTGACGACCAGACCCTCGCGGGTCTTGCGGAAGCCGCGGTTCTGCGTTGCGTTCTCAGTCACATTCGTCTCGCTCATCAGGCGCTCTCCACCGTCTCGATGCCGAGCTCGCGCTCCCGCATCAGGGTGTAGATCCGGGCGATGTCCTTGCGGACGGCCTTCAGCCGGCCGTGGTTCTCGAGCTGTCCGGTCGCCGCCTGGAAACGGAGGTTGAACAGCTCTTCCTTGGCCTCACGCAGCTTGCCAACGAGGTCCTCGTTGTTCAGCTCACGCAGCTCGGACGCCTTGGTACCGGCCGCCATCACGACTCACCTGCCTCGCGCCGCACGATCCGGCACTTCATCGGGAGCTTGTGAGCAGCGCGGGTGAGCGCCTCACGCGCAGTCTTCTCGTTCGGGTAGGACAGCTCGAACATCACCCGACCGGGCTTGACGTTCGCGACCCACCACTCCGGCGAGCCCTTACCGGAACCCATGCGGGTCTCGGCGGGCTTCTTCGTCAGCGGACGGTCCGGGTAGATGTTGATCCAGACCTTGCCGCCACGCTTGATGTGGCGGGTCATCGCGATACGAGCGGCCTCGATCTGACGGTTCGTGACGTACGCCGGGGTGACGGCCTGGATGCCGTACTCGCCGAACGCCAGCTCCGTGCCGCCCTTGGCCATGCCGGACCGCTTGGGGTGGTGCTGCTTGCGGTGCTTGACCCTGCGAGGGATCAGCATGTCGGTCAGGCCTCCGTTCCGGTGCTCTCAGCAGCCGGAGCAGCGGCGGCAGCGGCCTCGGCCTTGGGGGCCTCGGCAGCGGCGTTCTGCTGCTGCGGCTTACGGCCACGGCCACCGCGCTCGCCACCACGGCGCTGCGGGCGGTCGCTGCCGCCGCGCGACGGGCGGTTGCCGGCGCGGGCGGCGGCGTTCTCGGCGCGGACCTCGGCGATGTTCTTGACGTCGCCCTTGTAGATCCACACCTTGACGCCGATGCGGCCGAAGGTGGTCTTGGCCTCGAAGAAGCCGTAGTCGACGTTCGCGCGGAGCGTGTGCAGGGGCACGCGGCCCTCGCGGTAGAACTCCGAGCGGGACATCTCGGCGCCGCCGAGACGGCCACCACACTGGATCTTGATGCCCTTGGCACCGGCCTTCATCGAGCTCTGCATCGACTTGCGCATCGCACGACGGAAGGAGACGCGGGAGGACAGCTGCTCGGCGACGGCCTGGGCCACCAGCTGAGCGTCCACCTCGGGGTTCTTGACCTCGAGGATGTTCAGCTGCACCTGCTTGCCGGTGAGCTTCTCCAGCTCGCCGCGGATACGGTCGGCCTCCGCGCCGCGACGGCCGATGACGATGCCCGGCCGGGCGGTGTGGATGTCGACGCGGACGCGGTCACGGGTGCGCTCGATCTCCACCTTGGAGATACCGGCGCGCTCCATGCCCTTCGTCATCATCCGGCGGATGGCGACGTCTTCCTTGACGTAGTCCTTGTACAGCTTGTCGGCGTACCAGCGCGACTTGAAGTCGGTGGTGATGCCGAGTCGGAACCCGTGCGGGTTAACCTTCTGGCCCATTACCGGGTTCCTTCCTTGCTGCTGACGACCACGGTGATGTGGCTGGTCCGCTTGCGGATCCGGTAGGCGCGGCCCTGGGCGCGCGGACGGAAACGCTTCAGGGTCGGGCCCTCGTCGACATAGGCCTCGGAGATGACGAGGCTGCCGGCGTCGGTGTGGTCGTAGTTGTGCGCGGCGTTGGCGATGGCGCTGTCCAGCACCTTGCCGACCGGCACGCTCGCGGCCTGCGGGGCGAAACGCAGGACCGCCTGAGCCTCCGTGGCATTCATGCCACGGATGAGGTCCACCACGCGGCGGGCCTTCATGGGCGTGACGCGGATGTACCGCGCCTGGGCCCTGGCTTCCATGGTTGTCCCTTCGGTGTCTGTCATGAGTCTCTTCCGCCGATCAGCGACGACGCGACTTACGGTCGTCCTTCTCGTGGCCGCGGAAGGTGCGGGTCGGCGCGAACTCGCCGAGCTTGTGGCCGACCATCGACTCGGTGACGAACACCGGGACGTGCTTGCGGCCGTCGTGCACCGCGATCGTGTGGCCGAGCATGGCCGGGACGATCATCGAGCGGCGGGACCAGGTCTTGATGACGTTCTTGGTGCCGGCTTCGTTCTGCGTGTCCACCTTCTTGCTCAGGTGGTCGTCGACGAAGGGCCCCTTCTTGAGACTGCGCGGCATCTGAACCCGCTCCTAGCGCTTCTTGTTCGTCTTGCGGCGGCGGACGATGTACTTGTTGCTGGCCTTCTTCGGCGAGCGCGTACGGCCCTCCTTCTGACCCCAGGGCGAGACCGGGTGGCGACCACCGGAGGTCTTGCCTTCACCACCACCGTGCGGGTGGTCGACGGGGTTCATGACCACACCACGAACGGTCGGGCGGACGCCCTTCCAGCGCATGCGGCCGGCCTTGCCCCAGTTGATGTTCGACTGCTCGGCGTTGCCGACCTCGCCAACGGTGGCGCGGCAGCGGACGTCGACCAGGCGAATCTCACCGGACGGCATACGAAGGTGGGCCATGGAGCCCTCCTTCGCCAGCAGCTGCACGGAGGCACCCGCGGAGCGGGCGAACTTCGCGCCACCGCCGGGCCGCAGCTCGATCGCGTGGAGCGTGGTACCGACCGGGATGTTGCGCAGCGACAGGTTGTTGCCGGGCTTGATGTCGGCGCCGGGGCCGTTCTCGATCCGGTCGCCCTGCTTCAGGCCACGCGGGGCGAGGATGTAGCGCTTCTCGCCGTCCACGTAGTGCAGCAGCGCGATGCGCGCGGTGCGGTTCGGGTCGTACTCGATGTGCGCGACCTTCGCCGGGACGCCGTCCTTGTCATGACGGCGGAAGTCGATCACGCGGTACGCACGCTTGTGACCGCCACCCTGGTGGCGGACCGTGATGCGACCGGCGTTGTTACGACCGCCCTTGCTGTGCAGCGGGCGGACCAGCGACTTCTCCGGCGTGGACCGCGTGATCTCGACGAAGTCGGCGACGCTGGAGCCACGACGCCCCGGGGTCGTCGGCTTGTACTTGCGGATACCCATTTCTCAGTCCTCGGAATATTCCGGACTTCTGGACGATTCCGACCTCCGTCAGGAGGTCGGGCCGCCGAAGATGTCGATACGGTCGCCCTCGGCAAGGGTCACGATGGCGCGCTTGGTGTCCTTGCGCTTGCCGTAACCGGTGCGGGTGCGCTTGCGCTTGCCCTGCCGGTTGATCGTGTTGACCCCGGTGACCTTGACCGAGAAGACCGCCTCGACGGCCTGCTTGATCTGGGTCTTGTTCGCGCGCGGGTCGACGATGAACGTGTACTTGTTCTCGTCCAGCAGCGCGTAGCTCTTCTCCGAGACCACCGGCTTGACGAGAACGTCGCGGTGATCCGTGAAGGTCTTGCTGGTGACAGCGGTCGCCTCACTCATCAGGCGGCGCTCCCTTCGGTCTTCTCAGCGGCCTTGGGACCAGCCACGAAGGACTCGAAGGCGGCCTTGGTGAAGACCACGTCATCGGAGACGAGCACGTCGTACGTGTTCAGCTGGCCCGGCTCCAGGATGTGCACCTGGGGCAGGTTGCGGGCGGACAGCCACGCGGCCTCGTCGCTCCGCTCGGCGACCAGGAGCACGTGCTTGCGCTCGCTGATCTTGCCCAGCAGGGTCTTCGCGGCCTTGGTGGAGACCTCGCCCTCGACCACGCCGGTCACGACGTGAACGCGGTTGTGGCGCGCCCGGTCCGAGAGGGCCCCGCGCAGGGCGGCGGCCTTCATCTTCTTCGGGGTGCGCTGGCTGTAGTCGCGCGGCACGGGACCGTGCACGACGCCACCGCCGGCGAACTGCGGCGCGCGGGTCGAACCCTGGCGGGCCCGGCCGGTGCCCTTCTGGCGGTACGGCTTCTTGCCACCGCCGCGGACCTCGCCGCGCGTCTTGGTCTTGTGCGTGCCCTGGCGGGCAGCGGCCAGCTGTGCGACAACGACCTGGTGGATCAGCGGAATGCTGACCTGCGTGTCGAAGATCTCCGCGGGGAGTTCGACGTTCCCGGCCTTGTCGCCTGCCGGCGAAAGGATGTCAATGGTGCTCATCGGTTACCTCAGGCCCCCTTGGCCGCGGTACGGACCAGGACGAGGCCGCCGTTCGGACCAGGAACCGCTCCCTTGATCAGGAGCAGACCCTTCTCCGCGTCAACGGCGTGGACGGTCAGGTTCTGGGTGGTGACCCGCTCGTTGCCCATGCGGCCGGCCATGCGCAGGCCCTTGAACACGCGGCCCGGGGTGGCGCAGCCACCGATCGAGCCCGGCGAGCGGTGCTTGCGCTGGGTGCCGTGGCCGGCGCCGAGGCCGCCGAAGCCGTGGCGCTTCATGACACCGGCGGTGCCCTTGCCCTTGCTGGTGCCGGTCACATCGACCTTCACACCGGACTCGAACACCTCGGCGGTGACCTCCTGGCCGAGCGTGTACTCGCCGGCGTCGGCGGTACGCAGCTCCACCAGGTGGCGGCGCGGGGTGACGTCCGCCTTGGCGAAGTGGCCCTTGAGGGGCTTGTTCACCTTGCGGGGGTCGATCTCGCCGAAGGCGATCTGGACGGCGTCGTAACCGTCCGCGTCATCGGTACGGACCTGGGTCACGACACAGGGCCCGGCCTTGACGACGGTGACCGGGACGACACGGTTGTTCTCGTCCCACACCTGCGTCATGCCGAGCTTCTCGCCCAGGACGCCCTTGATCTGCTTAGCCATCTCGCGCGTCACCTCAGAGCTTGATCTCGATGTCGACGCCCGCCGGCAGGTCGAGACGCATGAGCGAGTCAACGGTCTTCGGCGTGGGGTCGAGGATGTCGATGAGGCGCTTGTGCGTACGCATCTCGAAGTGCTCGCGCGAGTCCTTGTACTTGTGCGGCGACTTGATGACGCAGTACACGTTCTTCTCTGTGGGCAGCGGCACCGGGCCCGCGACCGACGCACCAGTGCGGGTCACCGTCTCGACGATCTTCTTCGCCGAGGAGTCGATGACCTCGTGGTCGTAGGCCTTGAGCCGGATGCGGATCTTCTGTCCCGCCATGGCTACTTCGTAGTCCTGTCTCTCGTAACGCTCTGGGACCCGGTGGCGTTAGCGGCCCTCCCACCCGCACTCCCGACCCACGCGGTCGGGCGTGTCGCACCCCTTCTCGTAAATCTCCGCAGAAGAGATCCCTGGTGAAGGGGTTGGTCGGGGGAGAGAGTCACCCACCGGGCGCCTGGCTGGGGCCCCGCTGACACTTCCCGGAAGATTCCCGTACTTCCGCCCCTGATCAGGGGCGACGAGTACTGCGGGACTCGCTTCCAGTCCTCCCGGCGGGAGGCGCGCAGCATCGGCACTCAACCGAGCAACCCGGACAGTCTGCCATACGAGGCCCAGCCTCCGCGAATCGGCCCTGGAGCGTACCCCACACCCACATCGGCGAATCCTTCGCGCGCACGGTGGTGCGACGGACCGCGCCACGGTACCTTCACCCCGCCGGGAAGAGGGGGGTATCGGAATGGCTGTGCCATTACGGGTGGAGATCGTACGGGCGGGCGAGGAGCACGTGGAGCAGATCGCCCGGCTCGCCGAGTCGCGGAGCCTGAACGGGCCGGGCGGTGTCCGGGGCTCGACGGACGGGGGTTTCCTGGTCTCGGCGTACACCGAGGCGGACTACCGCTCCCGGCTGACGACCGCCGAGCACTTCTACGTGGCGGTCAAGGGCGGGCAGGTGCTGGCGTTCCTGCTGGCGTACAGCTCCGACCAGGTCGAGCCGGACGAGTGGCTGAACCGCCGGATCAAGACGACGCTGGGCAGCTTCCTGGTGATCAAGCAGATCTGCGTGTCCCGCGAGGCGGTGCGGACCGGGGTGGCCTCGATGCTCTACTACCACGTGCTCGACCAGTGGCACAAAAGCCCCGTGATCGCCGCGGTGGTCAACGACCCGCCCAACGACGCGTCCGCGCACTTCCACCACAAGCTCGGCTTCCAGGAGCTGACCCGGCTGACCCCACCGGACGGGCTGCCGCGGGTGGTGTGGGTCTGGCGCAAGCCGCGCGAGGCGATCCTGCACACGCAGTACGGGACCGCGGTGGACCTCTACAAGCATGAGGACAACCTGAACTGGCAGAAGCTGAACAACTTCTTCTACATCACCGCGGGCATCGCGGCCGCCATCGCCTTCTGCCTCGGCAAGGAGGGCGCGGGCGGCACGCTGGGCACGGCACTGGCGGCGATCCTCGCGATCATCGGCTTCGGGGTGTCACTGGGCTTCGCCGCGATGCTGCGCTTCGGCCGTCAGTACCTCCTGGCGCGCAAGGAAGCGGTGATCGAGCTGGAGGAGTACATGGCCTGGCACGGGGGCGAGCGCATAGTGAACCGCCGCACCAGCGACCCCGGCTCCGCCTATCTGAAGGTGTCACCCACCGGAGCGATCATGGTGTTGCTGCCGGTGCTGGTGTCGTTCTGCTGGGTCGCGGTGCTCGTGACGCTGATCGCCCGCTGAGACCGGCAAACCTGCCAGGTCCCCCGCTCCCTGTGATGTGACCCACAGTGGGCAACCTTCCCTCGCCCCCAACGCGTTTCGGCGTGCGTGGATCACACGAAGGATCGGCTTCGAATCACGCGAGGGCGGCATGGCGGGCGGCGACTGGACCGAGTTCGAGGAGTTCGTCGCCGCCTGCGGGCCACGGCTGCTGCGTTCCGCCTGGTTCCTGACCGGGGACCGGCATCTGGCCGAGGATCTGCTGCAGAGCGCCCTGGCGCGGGTCTGGCCGAAGTGGGCGCGGATCGCCGAGGAGAACCCCGAGGCGTATGTCCGCCGCACCCTGGTGCATCTGCACGCGTCCTGGTGGCGGCGGCACTGGCGGCGCGAGGTGCCCCACTCCGAGCTGCCCGAACCGTCCCCCCGGGGCGGCCCGGCCGGGCCGTACCGCCAAGTCGGCGAGGTCGATCAGGGGCGGACGCTCATCGGGCTGCTGCGGCTGCTGCCCCGGCGCCAGCGCGAGGTCGTCGTCCTGCGCTACCTGGAGGACCTGAGCGTGGAGCAGACCGCCGCGATGCTGGGCTGTTCCACCGGCACGGTCAAGAGCCAGGCGTCGAAGGCCCTGAACACGCTGCGCACCCGATTACCCGGGCTCGATGCCGATCTCGTGCCCGCCCCGGAGCCGGTCCGCGGCCGCGCCGCGCCGAAGTGAGGTGAGGACCGTGGCGATGCAGAACGAGGAGCTGGCCCGCGCCGCGACCGGGCTGCGGCGGCTCGCGGAGGCCGACACCCCGCCGCTGACGGCGCCGGAGGACCGTATGGAGCGGGTACGGCACCGGGTGGTGCGGGCCCGCAGGCGGCGCACCGCCGTCGTGGCGGCCCCGGTGGTGGTCGCGCTGATCGCGGGCGCGGTGTCCCTCGCCACCGGGCTGCGCGACGGCCGGTCCGCCGGCCCCGGCTCCACCACACCGGCCACGACGCCCGGCCCCGACAGGAGCGCGACGCCCCGGAAGGTGCTGGAGATGCCGGACGTCGCGGGCGGCATGAGCCTGCGGGTGTCCGTGCCCGGCGACTGGCGGGTGCCGGAGCCGCATCGCGCTGACGGCATGGACGGCATGGACGGCATGGACGCGAGCGAGACGTACGTCCTGGCGTACCCGGCGGCGCACGAGACGTCGAGCACGGTGTCCCGTACGCCGGACAGCACGCCATCGACCGTCGCTCCCACGCGCACCGGCGACCGCGCCTGCGGCGACTCCCTCAAGGAAGCCCGCTACGGCCCCGAGTTGTGCCTGCCGGTGACCAGGCTCCCGAAGAACAGCGCCCTGGTGCTGTGGCGCCGGGAGTCCTACGACCGGCCCGGGAAGGACCTGCCCGTGCAGCGGTCGACGCCGACCCCGGTCTGCCGGGGGCTGGGCGGCACGGCGTTCCTCAGCCGGCGGCAGCCGCTGCCCGGCCACCCCGACAGCACGGTCGCCGCGTACGCGTGCCTCGCCTCCGCGGACCCCGCCCTCGTCGAGCGCGTCAAGGACGCGCTCTCCTCGGCCCGCTTCTCCTGAGCCGCTACCCCTCAGCCGGCCGCCCCCTCACTCTCCCCTGGAGCACCCCCGCCATGACCGTCACCGAACACCAGTCCGCGACATCGCCCGCCCGGCCGTCGCACCGCCGTTCCTCCCGCCGTCGGCGGCGGCGGACGCCGGTGGTGCCGCTGCTGATCGGCGCGGCGGTGACGTCCGGCGTCCTGCTGGCCGGCTACGTCCTGTTACCGGGCGACGGGGGCGGCGTACGGGCGGCCCCCGCGGACTCCCCGGCGGCGAGCCAGTCCCCGACGGCCGCCCACTCCCCCACCGCCGCGCCCTCGGCCCCGCCCTCCCGGTCCTCCCGCGACGCGGGTCCCACGCGCCCCGGCGCGCCCACGTCCGCCGCCGGGACCGGCACCTTCATCACCGCGAAGGCGTCCGGCAAGGTGATCGGCGACGGCGGCGACGTCCGGCGGTTCAAGGTCCAGGTGGAGCAGGGCACGGGCGTCGACCCGAAGCGGGCCGCGGCCGATATATCCGCGGTCCTCGCGGACGAGCGCGGCTGGACCAGGGACCGGAAGCACTCCTTCCAGCTGGTGTCAGGCGGCGCCTACGACTTCGAGGTGAAGATCGCCACCCCGGACACGGTCGACGACATCTGCGGGCAGGCGGGCCTCAGGACCCGTGGCAAGGTCAACTGCGCCGCCGGAACGCAGGTCATGGTCAACCTCAAGCGCTGGAACACCGGTTCGCCCGAGTTCGACGGCCCGATCGGCGAGTACCGGGCGCTGATCGTCAACCACGAGGTGGGCCACCGCATCGGCCACGGCCATGAGACCTGTCCGGGGAAGGGGAAGCCCGCCCCGGCGATGATGCAGCAGATAGACGGGCTGAAGGGCTGCGTCGCCAACGCCTGGCCCTACAGCAAGGCGGGGACGTACCTCGGCGGCCCCTCGGTGGCCTGAGCCGCCCTCGAAGCCCTCGACGCCCGCGCTCCGCTTGGCGTGTCCGAAGTGTGATCGAGACCTCTCCGGCTATCGGACAACCTTCGAAGATCATCGGCCGTCCTTTATCACGTGGAAGCAGCCGGAGATTACGTGCTGCACAAGTGACAGGGTCACCAAATTGAACAGTCGATGGACTCTGCCCGCGCGCACGACACGCAGGCAAGCAGTGGCCGCGATGGCGGCCCTCACCGCCGCCGCCGCGGCCGGGTGCAGCAGCCGCTCCGGGTCTTCCGCCGTCCCCGCCGCACCGGCCCGGACGACCACAGGACCGGGGGCCGCCGAGCCGTTCACCTCGGCGGCCGGGGACAAGCGGTCCACCCTGCTCCAGGTCATGGCCCACCCCGATGACGACCTGTACTTCATGAACCCCGACAACGAGCACGTCCTGCGCTCCGGGGTCCCCGTGGTCAGCGTGTACGTCACGGCGGGCGAGGCCCTGGGCCTCAACCGGGTGGCCGGGCGGCCGCTTCCGCCGCCGGACAAGGCCGCGTACTCCGCCGCCCGCCACCAGGGGCTGCGGCAGGCGTACGCACAGATGCTGGGGCTGCACCAGTTCACGCCGTGGCAGCGGTCGGTGCTGAACCTGCCCGGCGGCGTCAAGGCGGAGACGAACGTGCTCGCCAACGGCTCCCGCAGGGTGCGGCTGATCTTCCTCAACATCGCCATGCTGTCCGAGGGGCACACCCGGATGCCCGACCTGTGGGACACCCCGGGCACCGTGATGCGCACGCTCCTGGCCGAGGACTCCCCGGTGGGGCACCCCAGTTCGTACGTCCACCAGACCCTGGTCGACGTGCTCGCCGAGATCATGGACCGCTACCGGCCCACGCTCATCCACACCCTCGACCCCGACCCCGACTTCCAGATCCACGACGCGCTGCACCCCAAGGACAACGACCAGCCCGGCTGCTCGGACCACCGGGACCACACCCCGGTCGCGCTGTTCACCTGGAAGGCGATCGCGCAGTGGGCGGCCGAGTCAACCCGGCGGGACCACGAGGCGCCGCGCTTCCTCACCACGTCCTTCCGCGGCTACTACAACCAGCGCTGGCCGCACAATCTGCCGCCCGCCCTGCTGGCCCAGAAGGCGCGCGTCATCAAGGCGTACGGCGGCTCCCCCGAGTGGGAGTGCGGTGACTCCGCCGGCTGCGGCGACTACAGCCAGGGCGGCTTACGGCCGCTACGGAACCGCAAGGGCTGGATCCGCTCCACCCACTACCGCTACCCCAGCGCCTTACCCACCCCCACCACCGACCGCGAGGGCCGCCTCGTCGCGTACGGCGTCCTCGGCGCCCAGGCCGTCCGGTGGCGCGAAACCGCCCGCGGCAGCGGCCGGTTCGGGAGCCCGCTCGGGCTCGGCGGCGGGCCGCTGGCCCCCGCGCTCACCGCCGTGACCGACCGCGCGGGACGCCACGTACTCCTCGCGCTGCGGTTCGCGGCGCTGGACGGCCAGGGCGGGGCCAACCTGCGCGAGATCGTGGCGCTGGAACAGGGCCGCCCCGACGGGCCGTTCCGCGCCTGGACCGGGCTCGGCACCCCCGAGGCCAACCCCGAGTACGGCCGCCGTGTCGGCTGCCCCACCGCGGTCGCCACCCCGGACGGGAAGGTCCACCTCTTCGTACGGACCGCCGAGAAGGGCCTCGCCACCCGGGTACGGGGCGCCGACGGCCGCTGGGGTCCCTGGGAATGGCTCGGCGGCGCGGAGATCCAGGACGGGCTGACCGCCCTCGTCGACAGCGAGGGCCGCGCCCACGTCGTCGCCCCGGGCCGCGACACCGTGCACCACTGGTCCCAGGAACGGCCCGGAGACCCCGTCACCCTGCGGGCGCCCGCCGGACTGCCCCGCCCCGGCGGCAACCAGATCGGCGCCGCGATCGCCCCCGACGGCTCGCTCTCCCTGATCTACCGCACCCCCGCGGCCACCGTGCCGGCCCTCCACGGCGCGGAGAACGGCGCGGAAAGCCGTACGAAGAGCCGCACGGTGCCGCACTTCGAGGGGTACGGGGCCATCGCCGCGCACACCGTGGCCGAGCCCGGCAAGGACGGCGGGGACGACAAGTCCGCCACCCTGCTCATGCTCGGCCGCAGCCTCGACGGCGACGTCCAGGTCCAGTGGGGCACCGGCCCCGGCGACCGCCCGCTGCGCTCCCCCGGCCACCTCACCCCGGTGGGCACCCCCGCCCTGCTGGCGGACCCCCGCCAGGGGGCGAGCGTGGTGGGCATCGCGCCGGACGCCACCCCCTGGATCTGGCGCCCGCGCCCGACGTCGAGGGCGTGACGCCGCCGCCCGGGCGCCCCCGCCGTGTCGAGCGGGGCGCCCGGGCGGTCGCCGAAGAGGCGCGTCAGCGGCGGGCCGCGACCCGGCGCTCGTCCTCGGCGTCCTCTTCCTCGGCGGCCTCGTCGAACTCGCCGGGCTCCTCCTCGTACTCCTCCTCGGGCTCGGCGTCGGCGGCGTCCTCCGGCTCGACCTCGTCCTCGTCCGCGAACTCCGCCTCGTCGCCCTCGCCCTCGGGCTCTTCCTCGTCCTCGTACGCCGCGTCCTCGTCGTCCTCCTCGGCCCGCGGCTCATCGGCCTCTCCCCCGGCCTCGGCCTTCTCGTCCTGCTCTTCCTCTTCCTCCGCCACGGCCGTCTCGTGGTCGACCACGACCTCGCCGTCCCGGATCTCGCCGCGCCAGCCGTCCGTGGCCTCGCCGCGCATCATGATGAACTTGCGGTAGAGCTTGAGGTCGAGCCGCGCGCGGCGGCCCTGGGCGCGCCAGATGTTGCCGGTCTTCTCGAACAGGCCCTTGGGGAAGTACTCCAGCACCAGCAGCACCCGGGTGAGGCTGTCGCCGAGCGGATGGAAGGTGACGACGCCCTTGACGGTGCCCTTGGCGCCCTCGGTCGTCCAGCTGATCCGCTCGTCGGGCACCTGCTCGGTGACGTTGGCCTTCCAGCTGCGCGTGGACTTGGCGACCTTCACCTTCCAGTTGCTGCTGGTGTCGTCGGCCTTCTCGACGCTGACGACGCCCTTGGCGAAGGTGCTGAACTCCTGGAACTGGGTCCACTGGTCGTACGCCTCGCGGACCGGCACCCCGACGTCGATGTCCTCGACCACCGTGACGCTCTTGGACTTGCCGCCGCCGCCCTTGCCCCCGCCGCCCTTGCCGAACATCCCCTTCACCTTGTCCTTCAGCGAATCCTTCAGCTGGGAGGCTCCGGCCTTCAGCACGGCCTGGCCCGGCGGCTTGCCCTCGGCGAGCGCCTGGGTGCCCTTGGCGAGGCCGGAGCCGAGCCCGGAGAGCGCATGGGTCGCGCGGGCCTGGACGTAACTCTGCAGCTCGTCCTTGAGACGGTCCGCGGCCGGGCTGCGCACGATGTCGTCCTTGAGCTTGCCCAACGTGTCAGCCATTGCGGCCCCCAGCGGTCTTCTTCGCCGTCTTCTTCGCCGCCTTCTTCGCGGGGCCGGGGGACGGGGCGGCCTTGCGCGCCCGGCCGGCCGGGGCCTTGGCCGCCTTGGCCTTCGGCGCCTTGGGGCGTGGCGCCGGGGATGTACGTGTGCTGTCCTCGTCGGCCGGTTCGTCGTCCTCCGGCTCCTCGTCCGCGTCGCGCTCGGCGCGCGCATCGCCCTCGTCGTCCGCCTCGCCCCGCAGGCCCAGCGTGCGCTCGTGCAGCGAATCGGCGAGGCCGTTCATGCGGGTGGACAGGGCCGAGGTCGCGGCCGACTTGGCGGCACCGGTCAGCTCCTTGCGCGCCTGTGCGTTCAGACCGCTCAGCAGCGGGGAGTCGGCGACCGCCTTGGCCAGCTGCTGCGGATCGAGGGTGATCTTCTTCCCGGCGAGCAGCATGCCCAGCCCGAGTGCGAGTTTCGCCTTCTTGGTGCGCCCCAGGAGATAGCCTCCCGCGACCGCTACCGCGATCTTGCCATTGGTCATCAACTCTCTCACTCTCCTTGTCCTCGGCCCCGTCGGCGCCGCCGACGGTGGTCTCGGGGCCGAGTACCCAACGGCCGCAGACCACTCCCCGGCGGCCGAACATAGGTGCGTTTCGGCAGGTGAAAACCCCTAGGTTCGGCCCGGATCTAGGGGGCGGCACGGGTTCTCGGCCGCTGCGGCCGCTGGCTAGCGTGACCGGCGAGCTCAGGCCACCTGGGCTTACCCGGGGGGAGGTGTTCGAAGGTGACCATGTCGCTCGAAGCCGTGGCCGTCGTCGGTGTCGGCCACCGGCTCCCGGGAGATGACACAGCTCATGGCGACGGCCCCGACGGGCACACCGCGTGGACCGGGTCCACGCGCCGGCTGCTGGGGGAGGCCGCCGCCGAGGCCCTGCCCGAGGACCGGCGTTCGCCGGGCGACGGGGTCTTCCTCGCCCTCGGCCGCGCCACGGACGAGACGGGCCCGGGCGATCCGCTGCCCGCCCTGCGGCAGGGCGGCCCCGCCGTGGTCCTGGACGCCGCGCGCTGTCCCGCGCTGCTCGCGGTGCGGCTGGCCTGGCAGAGCGTACGACTCGGCGACTGCGACACCGCGCTGGCGGCAGCCGGCGTAGGGGACGGCGCCGCGGCGGTGGCCCTGAAGCGGCTGGACCGGGCGCTGCGCGACGGCGACCGGGTGCTCGCCACCCTTTGCGGCGAAGCAGAAGAAAGAGAAGAAGGGGACGGGACGGAGGTCATCGGGCCGGACGCCGGGCCGCTCGCGGGCCTCGCCCGCATCGTCGGACTCCTCCGGGAACCCCTCGGGCCGTTCCCGTTGTCGCTGCGCGCCGTGGGCGCCGACGGCACCGGGACCTCCTTGCGGTTCGCCGCGCCGCCGCCCCGGGCACCGGAGCCACCCGCCCGGGTCCGCGCCACCCCCGCGCCCGTCCGCCGCGAGGTCGTCTTCGCCTTCGCCGGCCAGGGGCACCAGTGGCTCGGCATGGGCCGGGAGCTGCTGCGCGCCGTGCCCGCCTTCCGGGAGGCCGTGGAGCGCTGCGACGCCGCCGTCCGGGCGGAGACCGGCTGGTCGGTGCTGGACCAGCTGACCGACGACGCGGCCGGGCCCCGGCTGAGCCGGTCCGACGTACTGCAGCCCACGCTGTTCACCATGCAGGTGGCGCTCGCCGAGGTCTGGCGGTCCTGGGGGGTGCGACCCGCCGCGGTGGTGGGCCAGAGCATGGGCGAAGTGGCCGCCGCGCACGTCGCGGGCGCGCTGACGCTCCAGGACGCGGTGACCATCCAGGTGCGGCGCAGCGCGCTGCTCCACCGGATCAGCGGCAAGGGCACCATGGCGCTGGTCGAGCTGTCCGCCGAGGAAGCCGAGCGGGAGATCGCCGGGGCGCGCGGCCTGGTCTGCGTGGCCGGTTACAACGGTCCGGCCTCCACCGTGCTGGCCGGTGACCTGGGCGAGCTGGAGCGGATCCTGGACCGGCTGGAGGCCCGGGACGTCTACTGCAAGCAGGTCAAGGACACCGCCCCCTCGCACAGCCCGTTCGTCGAGGAGCTGCGGGCGGACCTGGAGGCGGCGCTTGCGCACATCCGGCCGCGGCCCGCGGCCGTCCCCATGTACTCCACGGTGACGCTGGAGCGGATCGCGGGGCCCGAGCTGACCGGCGCCTACTGGATACGGAACCTCCGGGAGCCGGTCCGGTTCGCATCGGCGGTCGAGCTGCTGCGCGCGGCGGGGCACGAGGTCTTCCTGGAGATCAGCGGCCATCCCGTGCTCCAGGAGGCCATCCAGCAGTGTCTGGAGCACGGCGGCCGCACCGGGCACGTCCTGGCCTCCGGCCGCCGCGCCGCGGAGCTGCGGTCGATGCGCGCCTCGCGGGACGCCCTCGCGGCGCTGGGCGCCCTGCCCCGGCGCGGACTGACCCCCTATCAGCGGGCGCTGGCCCCCTCCCTCCTCCGTCGGCCGGAAGGCGCGCTCCGATGACGCACCGCGTTCTGATGCTCGGCCTCCCGGCGTTCGGGCATGTCATCCCCAGCCTCGCCACGGCCGCCGAACTGGTGCGCCGGGGCAGCGAGGTCACCTTCGTCACCGTGGACGCCCATGCCGAGCGGGCGCGGCGGATGGGCGCCACCGTGGTCACCTATCCGTCGCTCGATCCGGTCGCCCGGCTCCAGACGGCGGGCCCGGTCCAGTCGGTGATGCTGCTGCTGGAGGAGAACGCGCTGATCCTCCGTGCGGTCGAGGCGCATCTGGCCGGGTCGGGCCCGCGGCCCGACCTCGTCGCGTACGACAGCCAGGCGTTCCAGGCGGGCCGGGTGCTGGCCGCCCGGTGGGGGCTGCCCGCCGTGCAGCTGGAGCCCGTCTTCGCGTCCAACGAGCACTACTCCTTCATGCGGGAGATGACCGAGGCCACCGCGGCGGCCGGGCCGGTCCCGACCCCGGACGAGCTGGCCGCGTACGGCAAGCGGAACGCCGAGCTGCTCGCCGAGCACGGCGTCACCATGCCGGTCATGGAGCTGCTGACCAAGGTCGAGGACTTCCACGTGGTGTTCGTCCCCCGGGCCTTCCAGCCCCGGGGGGAGACCTTCGACGAGCGCTTCGCCTTCGTGGGCCCGTGCGCGCCGCCGGGCGGGGACGCGACGGCCGGTGCCGGGGCGGACTCGCCTCCGCCGTGGCGGCCGCCCGCCGGGGACCGGCCGGTGGCGCTGATCTCGCTGGGCACCACGTACAACAACGACGCCGGGTTCTTCCGCACCGCCCTGCGGGCCTTCGAGGGCCTCGGCCACCACCTGGTGCTCGCGCTCGGTCACGGTCTGGACCCTGCCGCGCTGGGCCCGCTGCCGCCACACGCCGAGGCGCACGCGTGGATCACGTACCGGGACGTCCTGCGGTACGCGTCCGTCTTCGTCACCCAGGGCGGCATGGGCAGCCTCACCGAGGCGATGCACGAGGGCTGTCCCACGGTCGTCGTGCCGGGCTCGGCCAGCTATCTGCCCGGCTGCCGGAGGGCCGCCGAGCTGGGGCTCGGGGAGGTGCTGCGCCCGGAGGAGCTGAACGCCGAGCGGTTGCGCGCCGCGGTGCTCCGGCTGGCCGGGGACGCGGAGCTGGGCGAGCGGCTGGCCGATATGCGGCGGTCCACCCGGGAGGCGGGCGGCGCGATGCGCGCCGCCGAGGAGATCACGGCATATCTGGAGCGCACCACGCGATAGGCGGTGTCCCGCACGCGGCGCCACCGCTCACCGCGTCGACGAGAGGAACACATGGCTACTCCCAAGGTCTTCGGCGAATTCACCGAAGGGCTCCGCACGATCAACCTCACCCGCGGTACGGACGGTCCCGGCGCCGGGCTCGGCGAGCGGTTCAAGAAGGCGACCGGGGCGGTGTACGACCTGGCCGCGGCGGGTTCGTCCAAGGGCGACATCTGGAACTGGGGCATCTACGACGAGACGCTGGAGAAGGAGATCCGCACGCGGATCCCCGGCTTCGGCACCCTGGACAGCGACGGCTACTCCGAGCAGATGTACTACCTGGCGCTGCGGGCGCTGCCCATCGGGCTGGACGAGTACGCGGGCAAGTCCGTGCTGGAGGTGGGTTGCGGCCTCGGCGAGGGGCTCAACTTCGTCTCCCGGCTGATCGAGGCCGACAGCATCACCGGCATGGACCTCTCGGCGAACGCCGTCGAGCGCGCCGAGACCCGGCTCTCGCGCGGGCGCCGGCTGCGCTACATCCAGGGCGACGCGGAGAACCTGCCGTTCGAGGACGGCGAGCTGGACGTCGTCATCAACATCGAGAGCTCGCACACCTACCCGAACCTGGGCCGCTTCCTGTCCGAGGTGAGCCGGGTGCTCAAGCCGGGCGGCTACTTCTCGCACATCGACAGCTTCACCCTGGCCCGTCATGAGCAGATGGACCGGATCAAGCGGGGGACCGAGGGCCTGGAGTGGCTGCAGGAGCGGGACGTCTCCGAGCTGACCCGGGCCGCGATCCGGCGGCGCTTCGCCGACGGCAGCCTCTTCCGCAAGGCGTTCGCCGAGAAGCGGATGCCGCTGCTCGCGCGCGTGGTGGGGGAGCAGGCGCGCCGGGGTCTGTTCGGCGCGAAGTTCGCGGGTCTGGAGGACACCGCGCTGATGAAGCTGCTCAAGAAGGCGGGCGTGCTGCCGACGGGCAGCCCGCTGCCCGACAGCTACCGCCACCAGATAGCCCGGAAGGTGTGAGGAGACCGTCTCCCATGACCCTCAGCAACGTCTTCCTGTTCGCGGGCCAGGGCTCCCAGTACCACAGGATGGGGGCCTGGCTGTACGAGAACGACGAGGTCTTCCGGCGCACCCTGCTCGACCTCGACGCCGTGGTGCGGGAGCAGCGCGGCGACTCCGTGGTGGAGCGGATCCACGGCGGGCGGATGGACGAGCCGCTGGACGGGTTCCGCGTCAGCCAGCCGGGCATCTTCATGATCGAGTACGCGCTGGCGACGGCCTTGGAGGCGCGGGGGGTCAGGCCGGACGTCGTGGTCGGGGCCAGCCTGGGCGAGACGGCGGCGGCGGCCGTGGCGGGGGCCGTGGACCCGCGGGAGTGCCTGAGCCTGCTGCTGCGTCAGGTGGAGATCTTCGAGGCGCGCTGTCCGCGCGGCGGGATGCTGGCGGTGCTGGACGGCCCCGCGCTGTTCGAGCGGGCGCCCGCCCTGCACGGGCGGTGCGAACTGGCCGCGGTCAACTCGGACACCAACTTCGTGGTGGCGGGCGCCGAGGCCGATCTGGACCGGGCCGAGGAGTATCTCGCCGGTGAGGGCGTGCTGTTCCAGCGGCTGCCGGTGCCGTTCGCCTTCCACTCGGCCGCGATCGACGCCGTACGGGACGAGTTCGCCTCGCTGATCGGCACCATCGCCTTCCGCCGTCCGCGGATCCCGCTGCTGTCGTGCACGACGGGCGGCGAGGTGGAGCGGTTCGACGCCGGTCATCTGTGGCGGGCGATGCGGCACCGCTTCGACGTCCGCCCGGTGATCGAGGGGCTGCTGCGCGAAGACCGCCACCTCTATCTGGACCTGGGCCCCTCGGGCTCGATGGCGAATCTGATCACGCCTCGGCTGCCGTCGGGGGCGGCGTCCCGGGCGCTGCCGCTCCTGTCGCCCTTCTCCCAGGACGGGGCGCTGTTCGAAAAGGTCCTGGCGTACGCCCTCCCGGAAGACCGGCCGGACGGCACCCCGGCCCCCTCCGCCCAGAAAACCGAGGACCGGCAGATGACTTCGACCCCACTTCGCGTCCATCTCTTCCCCGGCCAGGGATCGCAGGTCAAGGGCATGGGGAAGGAGCTGTTCGACCGGTTTCCCGAGCTGACGGAGCGCGCCGACGCGATCCTGGGCTACTCGATCCGCTCGCTGTGCGTGGACGACCCCGACCGGCAGCTCAAGCAGACCGCGTACACCCAGCCCGCCCTGTACGTGGTGGGCGCCCTGTCCCACCTGGCGGCGCTCCAGGAGGGCGAGCGGCTGCCGGACTACGCGCTCGGGCACAGCCTGGGCGAGTACGTGGCGCTGTTCGCGGCCGGTGTCTTCGACTTCGCGACCGGACTGCGCCTGGTGTGCAAGCGCGGTGAGCTGATGAGCCGCGCCACGGGCGGCACGATGGCGGCCGTGGCGGGGTGCGACACGGAGGCGGTCCGCAAGGTGCTGGAGGGGCACGGGCTCGACGCGGTCGACATCGCCAACATCAACGCCCCCTCTCAGACGGTGATCGCCGGGCCCAAGGCGGACATCGACCGGGCGCTGCCACTGTTCTCGGAGGTCGGGGCGCGCTGTGTGCCGCTGAACGTGAGTGCCCCGTTCCACAGCCGGTACATGGCGGACGCCGCCGAGGAGTTCGGCCGCTTCCTGGACGGGTTCGCGTTCGCGGCGCCCAAGGTGCCGGTGATCGCGAACATCGACGCCAGGCCGTACGGCGGGGCGGGGGACGTCAAGGAGAAGCTGCGGCGGCAGATCGCCGGTCCGGTGCTCTGGTCCGACAGCATCCGCCGGCTGATGGGTCAGGGGGAGCTGGAGGCACGGGAGCTGGGGCCGGGCACGGTGCTCACCAAGCTGGTCGCCCGGATCCGGTCCGAGGCCACGCCGCTCTCTTCCGAGGCCGCCCCGCTTCCCTCCGGGACGGCGGACACCGCCGCGGCGACCGCCAGGGTGACGGCGGGGACGCTGGGTTCCGCCGCCTTCCGCGAGACGTACGGCACCGCTTACGCCTATGTGGCCGGTGGGCTGCACCACGGGATCGGATCGGTGGATCTGGTGGCCGCCATGGCGCGCGCCGGGTTCCTGTCGTACCTGGGCACCAGCGGGCTGACGGGCGATGAGGTGGCCGGGTCGATCCGGGCCCTGCGGGACCGCCTCGGCCCCGGCGCCCCGTTCGGCGTCAACCTCACCTACAGCCCGTTCGGCGACCGCGCGGAGCGGGAGACGGTGGACGCGGCGCTGCGCGAGGGAGTGCGGTTCCTGGAGGCCGCCACCTACGTACAGATCACCCCGGCGCTGGTGCGCTACCGGCTGCGCGGCGCCCGGCCGCTGGGCGACGGCCGCGCCCACGCCCCGAACCGGCTGCTCGCCAAGGTCACCCGGCCGGACATGGCCCGGCTGTTCCTGGAACCGCCGCCGGCCCGGATCGTCGAGCGGCTGCTCGCCGAGGGCGTCCTGTCGGCGGAGGAGGCGGCGGCCGCCCCGCTACTGCCGGTGGCGGACGACCTGTGCGCGGTGGGCGACGCCGGGGGCCATACGGACATGGGGGCCCTGCCCGCGCTGCTGCCGTCCGTCGCCCGGCTGCGCGACGAGGTGGCCCGCGGCTTCCCGGCCGCCGGGGCGGTGCGGGTGGGCGCGGGCGGTGGCATCGGCACGCCCGAAGCGGCCGCGTCGGCCTTCGTCCTCGGCGCCGACTTCGTGCTGACCGGCTCCGTCAACGTGTGCACGGCCGAAAGCGGCCTCGGCGGCCGGGTCAAGGACCTGCTGCGGGCGCTGGACGTCCACGACACCACGTACGCGCCCTTCGGCGACCTGTTCGAACTCGGCGGGCGGGCCCGGGTGATGAAGAAGGGCGTGCTCTTCCACGCCCGGGCCAACAAGCTGTACGACCTGTGGCGCACCCATGACGACTGGTACGAGATCGCGCCCGAGGTACGGGCGCGGATCGAGGAACGCTACTTCCAGGAGTCCTTCGACACCGTGTACGCCCGGCTCAGGGACCGTGCCGCGGAGGAGAACCCCCGCGAACCGGAGCCGGACCCCAAGCGGCGCATGGCGCTGGTGTTCCGCTGGTACTGCGACCGCGCGCTGCGGCTGGCCGTGGCCGGCGAGGCCGGACGGGAGACGGACTTCCAGGTCTTCTGCGGGCCCGCGCTCGGCGCGTGCAACCAGTGGCTGCGCGGCACCGACCTGGACGACTGGCGGCAGCGGCACGCCGACGAGGTCGGCCGCCGGATCCTCGACGGCGCCGCACGGATCCTCGGCTGACCGCGGGCCCCGCGGCCCACCCCCCGCACCCTTGCACGAAAGGCCAGCTCATGACGGAATCCGGAATCGAGTACGACCTGTCCGACCTCGCGTTCATCACGGACCCGGCCGCCGCCGCCCGGTGGCACGACGCGCCCCGACCGGCCTGTCCCGGCCGGTCCCTGGACGGCTCCCCGGCGCTGGTGGTCACCCGGTACGAGACCGCCCGCGAGGTGCTGTCGGACCCGCGCTTCACCAGCCGCCCGCCCGGCGATTCGCACATCCGCGGGCTGCTGGGCCAGGGCGTGCCCGAGGACCTGGCACCGCTGATGTCCTCCACCCTGCTGTCCATGGACACCGAGGCCCACAACCGGGTCCGCCCCCTGGTGACGCAGGCGTTCTCCGCCAAGCGGGTGCGCGCCCTGCGCCCCCGGATCGAGCGGCTGGTGGACGGGCTGCTGGACGGGCTGGCCCCGGGCACCGAGGTGGATCTGATCGCGCGGCTCGCGGATCCGCTGCCGCTCGCGGTGATCGGCGAACTGCTGGGCGTACCGGAGGAGGACCGGACCCGCTGGCTGGACTCGGCCCGGACGTTCAGCGGCAGCAGCCCGGCCACCCCCGAGCAGGTGGGCCCCGCGCTGCGCGGCATGGTGGCGGTGATGCGCGAGCAGATCGGCAAGCGGCGCGAGCAGCCGGGCGACGACCTCCTCTCCGAGCTGGTGCGCAGGCACGACGAGGACGCGGAGCAGCTGACCGACACCGAACTGCTGGCCCTGGCCATGCTGGTGATCCAGGCCGGACACGACTCGGTGCGCCAGTTCATCTCGCTCAGTGTCTGTGTGCTGCTGGCCCACCCCGGGGAGCTGGAGCTGGTGCGCGCGGACCCGGCCCGCTGGCGCACCGCGCTCCCGGAGGTGATGCGGTACGCCACCCCCGTCAAGCACGCCTTCCGCCGGTTCGCCACCGAACCGGTGGAGGTGGAGGGGCACCCGGTGAAGACCGGCGAGGGGGTCCTGGTGGTGCTGGCCGCCGCCAACCACGACGCGGACCAGTTCCCGGACCCGGGCGGGCTCGACGTGACGCGCACGCCCAACCCGCATCTGGGGTTCAGCCACGGCCCCCACTTCTGCCCGGGCGCCTCGCTGGCGCTGGCCCAGACGGAGATCGCCCTGACCGCCCTGTTCGCACGGTTCCCCGGACTGCGGCTCGCCGTGCCGTACGAGGAGATCGCGCCGCGCTTCCTGATCGGGATGCAGCGGCTTCCGGTGCACCTGGCCTGACGACACCACCGACCGCAGTACGGGGACTCCCCCGATGGCCGACGAGAGAGGGACAATGACCGACAGCTCCTACCGGGACCCGCACACCGTGCCGCACGAGTCGCCGGGAGAGCGCGACTCACGTCTGCGGCTGACCAAGCTGCTGGCGGAGACGCCGATCCCGCCCGAGTACCTGATCGACAACCTGCCCGTCTATCTGCGCCGCCCTCAGCTCGCCGATCTGCTGGCGATGGACGCCCTGTACCGGAAGGTCCTCGACGTCCCGGGCGTGATCATGGAGTTCGGGGTGCTGCACGGCCGCCACCTCGCCTCGTTCACCGCCCTGCGCTCCATCTACGAGCCGTACAACTCGCTGCGCCGGGTCATCGGCTTCGACACCTTCACCGGCTTCCCGGACGTCGAGGACATCGACAAGGCGACGCCCAGCGCCACGCCCGGCCGGTTCGCGGTGCCCGAGGACGAGGTGGACCACCTGCGCGAGGTACTGGCCGCGCACGAGGCCAACGAGCCGTTCGGCCACACGCAGCGCAGCTTCGTGGTGCAGGGGGACGTGCGCGAGACCGTCCCGAAGTACCTGGAGGAGAACCCGGAGACGATCATCTCGCTGGCCTACTTCGACCTCGATCTGTACGGGCCGACCCGGGATCTGCTGGACGTCGTACGGCCCCATCTGGTCAAGGGCAGCATCCTGGCCTTCGACGAGCTGGCCCACCCGAAGTGGCCCGGGGAGACGAAGGCGCTGAGCGATTTCACCAACCTCGGCAACGCGAAGCTGCGGCAGCTTCCGCACCGCGAGTCGCCCATCATCTACCTGGAGTGGGGCGAGGGCTGACCTGCTGAGAGCAGCGGGGCCCGCCGGTTCTCCGGCGGGCCCCGCTGCTTTCGTGGCCCGGGTTCTCAGGGCTCGGTCACAGAAGGCTCAACAGGAGGCTCACCAGGCCCATGCCTCCGGCCCCGGGCCGCCGTTGCCGATCGGCGGGAACAGCGTGTCGAGCCGGTTCAGCGTCTCCTCGTCGAGTTCCAGCTCCAGGGCGCGCAGGGCGCCTTCGAGCTGGTCCAGGCTGCGGGGGCCGATCACCGGGGCGGTGACTCCGGGGCGGGACATCACCCAGGCGAGGCCGACCTCGGCCGGGTCGGCGCCGAGGTCGGCGCAGAGCTTCTCGTAGCCGGTGATGGCCTCGCGGTGCCCCTCCAGGGCCTGCGCGGCGCGGCCCTGGGAGCTCTTCATCGCCGTACCGTCGGACAGCTTGCGCAGGATGCCGCTGAGCAGCCCGCCGTGGAGCGGGGACCACGGCAGCACGGCGACCCCGTACCGCCGGCAGGCCGGGATGACCTCCAGCTCGACGTGGCGGGTGACGAGGTTGTAGACGCTCTGCTCGGAGACGATGCCGAGGAAGTGCCGGCGGGCGGCGGCCTCCTGGGCCTCGGAGATGTGCCAGCCGGCGAAGTTGGAGGAGCCGACGTAGCGCACCTTGCCCTGCTGGGTGAGGGTCTCCATGGCCTGCCACACCTCGTCCCACGGGGCGTGCAGATCGACGTGGTGCATCTGGAACAGATCGATCCAGTCGGTGCCCATCCGCCGCAGCGAGTCCTCGCAGGAGGCGATGATGTGCCGGGCGGACAGGCCGGAGTCGTTGGGCCAGTCGCTCATGGGGTTGAAGACCTTGGTCCCGAGGACGGTCTTCTCCCGGCGCCCGCCGCCCCGCGCGAACCAGGAGCCGAGGAATTCCTCGGTGAAGCCCTTGTGCTTCTGCCAGCCGTACTGGTTGGCGGTGTCCACGAAGTTGATCCCGCGGTCGAGCGCGGTGTCCAGAATCGCGTGGCTCTCCTGGTCACTTGCCCTGACGCCGAGGTTCAGGGTGCCCAGGCAGACCGGACTGACCTTCAGGGCCGTGCGTCCGAGGTAGGTGTAGTGCATCGTCGTCCCCTGTGTCCTTGGTGTCCTTCGCTCAGAGCCGGACCGGCCAGTTGTCCTCCTGGAGCGACGCTTCCCACAGCCCCCGGAGCGAATCCTTCAGGGACGTGCGCGGCGACCAGCCCAGGAGGGTGCCGGCGAGCGTGGTGTCCAGCCGGATCCAGCTTCCGTCGCCGCTCGCCGGGACGGTCTCCTCATCGACCAGGTGGGCGGGGAGTCCGGAGACGGTGACCAGCAGCCAGGCCAGCTCGCGCATGCCGGTCGCGGCCCCCTGCCCGATGTTGATCAGCCGCCCGGAGACGGGCGCTCCGGCCGCCGCGACGACGGCCGAGGCCACGTCGTCCACGTCGACGAAGTCCCGCCGCTCGTCCACCACCGGAAGGCTGAGGCGGGTGCCCGACGCCGCGGACTTCCGCAGCCGCAGCGCCAGCCCGCCGAGGAAGCTGCGGCGCGGGGAGCCGGGCCCGCACATGTTGGAGATCCGCAGCACACAGCCGTCCGCCGCGCCCGCGGCCGTCGCCTCCAGCACCATCCGGGTGCCGGCCAGCTTCGTACGCCCGTACTGGGTGGCCGGTACGGTCGGGTGCTCCTCGCGGACGACCGTCCCGGGCGGGACCCGGCCGTACTCGTGCACCGAGCCGATCTGCACCAGGCGCGGGCGTGCCGGGGCGGCGTCCAGGGCCCGCAACAGGCGTTCCAGCAGGGGGATGTGCGAGGCCGTCATCTGGTCCTCGGTGCCCTCCCAGGTGTCGCCCGCCGCGTTGACCACCACGTCGGCGTCGGCCACCACCTCGTGGAGGGCGCCGACCGGGCCGGTGAGCGCGTCCAGCACCACCGTCCGCGCCCCGGCGACGGGTGCGGCGGGCCGTCTGGTGACGGCGAGCACCCGGTGGCCGGGGAGCGCGCCGAAGGCCCGGCAGACGCGCCGCCCCAGGAACCCGGCGCCGCCCAGGACCACGACGGTGCGAGGTGGCGGCCCGCCGGAACCGCTGTCGCTCATCGGCGCTCCCGCAGGGCGAGACACGCCTCGTACGAGGGCAGCAGGCCGGTGCGTTCCGCCTCGGCGAGCGACGGCGCCGCGCGGTCCCGCGCGGAGACCAGGAAGTCCAGGCCGTCGGGCCAGGGCAGGCCGAGCGCGGGGTCGAACGGGTCGATCTCGCGCTCGACGGCCGGGTTGTACTCGGTGGAGTTGAGGTAGGCGGTGACGGTGTCGTCCCGCAGTGCCACGAAGGCGTGCCCGAGCCCCTCCTCCAGGTACACCGCCTCGTAGTCGACGGCGTTCAGCCGCAGGCTGTCCCAGTGCCCGAAGGTGGGCGACCCGGTGCGCAGGTCCACCACCACGTCCAGGATCTCGCCGCTGGTGACGCAGACCAGCTTGGCCTGCCCCGGCGGTACGTCGGCGAAGTGCAGCCCGCGGACGGTGCCCTGCCGGGACACGCTGTGGTGGCTCTGGCCCAGCGGCAGCGCACGTCCGGTCGCCGCGGTGAACGCCTCTCGCGTGTAGGGGGCCACGAACGTGCCGCGTTCGTCGTGGTGGACCTCCGGGGTGATCCGGTACGCGCCCGCCACCGCCAGCTCGCGAATCTTCATGCGCGCCCTCCGCTCACCAGGTCACGGGCAGTTCGGCGATGCCGTAGAAGGCGGTGTCCTCGAACGGCGGCACGTCCTCCGCCGGGACCGCCAGCCGCATCTGCGGGAAGTGGCGCAGCAGCTCCCGCAGGGAGACCGCGATCATCAGCCGTGCCTGATGCTGTCCGAGGCAGCGGTGCGCGCCGTGGCCGAACGCGATGTGCTGGATGGCGTTGGCCCGGTTCACATCGAGCCGGTCGGGCTCGGGGAAGGCGCGTTCGTCCCGGTTGGCGGCGGTCAGGGAGGCGACGATCACGTCCCCCTCGGCGATCCGCTGGTCCCCGGCCGACGCGTCCACGGTGGCCTTGCGGACCGAGCCCATGTTGTTGATGGGCAGATAGCGCAGCAGCTCCTCCACCGCGTTGTCGATCCGGTGGGGCTCCTTGCGCAGCAGGTCGAACTGGTCCGGTGCGCGCAGCAGGGCGAAGATGCCCAGGCCGATGGCGTGCGCGACCAGGTCCTTGCCCGCGATGCGCAGTTGCAGCCCGATCGAGGCGGCCTCCTCGTCGCCGAGCGGGCCCTGGTCGTCCTCGACGGCGAGGAGTTCGCTGAGCACGTCGTCGCCGGGCCGGCCGCGCTTGTCCCGCACCAGGTCGAGCATGTGGAACCACATGGCCCGATACGTGGCGACGAAGTCCTCGGGGGTGACGTCGGCCCCGACCAGACCGGCCACCTGCCGCTCGAACTGCTCCTGGTCGTCCAGGGTGGTGCCGAGCAGGTCGCAGGAGACCCGGGCGGAGATCGGCCAGGCGAAGCGGCTCATCAGGTCGGCCGGGCCGCCGGCCGAGCGGATCTCCTCCAGGCGCTCCACGACGATGCGCTCCACCCGGGGCTCGAACCGCCGCATCCTGCGCACGGAGAACATGTCGGCCAGCAGCCGGCGGTAGCGGGTGTGCTCCGGCGGGTCCATGCCGAAGATCCACCCGGGCGGGCTCTGGCCGTCGATGACCGGCGGCAGCACATGCAGCGACGAGCTGAACCGCCCGTCCTTGAGGGCTTTTCTGACGTCCTTGTAGCGGGTCAGCAGTCGCCCCTCGCGCCCCTGCTGCAGGGCGACGCGGAACGGCCCGCCGTCCTGCTGCGCCCGCCGGTAGTCGTCCGGCGGGTCGAACGGACAGCCGCGCGGCTGCGCTCCGGGAATCGGCAGCAGCTCCGTCACCGCTCCCCCTCCGCCGGCTCGGTGTCCTGCTGGAGGACCAGATGCGGGTCGGCCGACTCGTACCAGCCGAGGAACGGGGGGCAGGTGTCGTAGCCGAGCAGCCGCCGCACCTCCTCGGGGTACGCGAGCACCTTCTCCCGGGGCACCGCGAGGTACTGGTTCTCCTCCTGCCGCATATTGCCCGCGATCATGGAGATGGTCAGTCCGGTGCGCGGGGCGTCGGACTGGTTGGGGCCGCCGGCGTGGTAGGTGCCGCCCAGCCAGATCAGACACGACCCGGCCGGCATCTCGGTGGAGACGGCCCGGTCCTTGGCGGGCGGTTCCTCGTCACCCAGCGTGTGGCTGCCGGGGATGACGAGGGTGCCGCCGTTCTCGGCGGTGAAGTCGCTCATGGCCAGCATCAGCTGGACGCGGCCGATGGGCCCGGGGTAGACGCGCAGATGCGACATGTCGTCGCGGTGCAGCCACTGGGCGCCCTCCCCCGGCCAGATCTGGATCACCTGGGTGGCGCTGATCTGCACGTTGGGGGCCAGCTCCACGCGCCGCCCGCCCATCCACACCGGCACCGGCCGCTCGATGAGGCGACGCGCCGCGCCGAGGAACTGCTCCTTGAGCGCGACCGTCGCGACATGCTCGGTGCGGGCGAACAGCGACGACAGCCGCTTGGTGCGGTGCCCGGAGAAGTCGTCGGCGCCGTAGTCCCAGTTCTCCAGGGCGGGATTGAGGTCCTCCCAGAGTCCCTTCAGCGTCTCCTCGTCGACCAGGTTCTCGATGATCACCCCGCCGTCGCGTTCCAGGACCTCACAGACCGTGTCCACGGACGCGTCGGGGTTCAGGCGAGTGAGCGTGTTCTGCACAGTGCACCCTTCAGTTGCTGCGGTTCCGGCGCGGGTCGACGGGGGTCAGCGTGCCCAGCCGCTCCTCCACCGCGTGGGCGGCGTCGAGACACAGGTCCTCGCGGAACGGCCGGCCGATGAGCTGCACGCCCTGGGGCAGGCCCCCGGCCGTCCCGGTGGGCACCGCCACGGCGGGCAGCCCGGCGAACGTCGATACGGAACACAGCCGCATCGCCGTCATCACCCGCTCCAGCCCGGCCGCGTCGCGCGATTCCAGGCCGGGTTCGACCGGCTGCTCGGTGAAGACCGGGCCGAGCAGCAGCGGACAGCGGTCGAGGAACGCGGCCCAGGCACGCTGGACGCCCATCCGCTCCCCGGTGAGCTTGACGTAGTCGGCCAGCCCGACGGGCGGGTTGCGTTCCATGGACATCTCCAGGAACCGGTGGCCGTCCTCGGGCATCAGTGGCTTCAGCGCCTCCCAGCCCAGGCTGTACTCGGTCATCATCAGCCGCGCGTACGCCCGCAACCCCTCTTCGAGCGCCGGGACCTCCACCTCTTCCACCTGGTACCCGGCGTCCTCCAGCGCACCGGCCGCGGCCTCGACGGCCGCCCGCACCAGCGGGTCGACGCCGAGCCCGCCGGGGTCGGCCGCGACCCCGACCCGGATCGGCCCGGGCAGCGGCGGCCCGGCGGCGGGGGCGGGGACCGCGCGCGGGTCGCGCGGGTCGGCACCGGACAGCAGCTCGTGCAGGATCCGCAGGTCCGCGACGGAGCGGGCCATCGGCCCGTCCACCGGGAACAGCTGGGTGCCGAGGCCCGGTTCGCGGCCCATCAGACGATTGTCGGAGGCGTACCGCCCGTAGCTCGGTCGCAGTCCCGTGATCCCGCTGAACACCGCGGGGATCCGGATCGAGCCCTCCCAGTCGTTGGCCAGCGCCAGCGGCGCCATGCCGGAGGCGACCGCGACGGCGTCGCCGCCGCTGGTGCCGCCCGGCGTCAGCGCCGGATCCCACAGGTTGACCGTGTCGCCGTGGGTGCCGCTGCGGGTGTGCATGCCGCGCATCCCCATGTCGGGCATGTTGGTGCGCCCGACCGGGATCGCCCCGGCCGCGCACAGCCGCCGCACCGGGGGCGCGTCCTCGGCGGCCACCAGCACCTTCAGCTCGGGGATGCCCTGATGGGTGGCCATGCCCTCGACGTGGATGTTGTCCTTGACCGTGAACGGCACCCCGGCCAGCGGGCCCACCGGCTCGCCCGCCGTGCGGCGGGCGTCGATGTCCTTCGCGGCGGCCCTGGCCCGGTCGGCCATGACCGTGGTCACGGCGTTGACCCGCGGATTGACCGCGTCGATCCGCTCCAGGTGGCTCTCCACCGCCTCGGCGGCGCCGAACTCGCCCCGGGCGACCGCCGCCGCCAACGCGGATGCGCTCAACTGCCAGATGTCGCTGTCCATAGGGTCTCCGTGGTCCTCGTTCCTGCTGCCGCTCGCACGGGCCCGGGGCGCCGGCGGGCTCAGCCGGCCGGCTGCGCGGTGCGGTACTCGGCGGTCAGCTTCTCCAGCGTCGGCACCAGCTCGCCCGGGGAGGGCGCGCTCAGCACCTCGTCGCGCATCCGCTGGGCCGCCTCGCGGAACGAGGGTTCGTCCAGCAGCCGGGTCAGCGCGTGCCGCAGCGCCTCGCCGGTGGCCTCGGGGGCGGGCACGGGCAGCCCGAAGCCGTACCGCTCCAGGTGCTCGGCCTTGATGAACGTGTCCCCCGTCTCCGGGACGAGCAGTTGCGGCACGCCGTTCAGCATCGCGCCCATCCAGGTGCCGCTGCCGCCGTAGTGGACGACCGCGTCGCACGTGGGCAGCACGGCGTGCATGGGGACGAAGTCGACCACCCGGACGTTGGCCGGGACCTCCGACAGGTCCTCGTCCGGGCCCGGGATGAGGGTCGTGACGACCTCGATGTCCAGACCGGCGAAGGCCTTGAGGTTCTCGACGGGGAACCGGTCGTGCCCGGAGTACTGGCGCCGGGACAGGCCCATGGTGACGCACACCCGGGGGCGGGCGGGCGGCTCCCGCAGCCAGTCCGGCACCACGGCCGCCCCGTTGTAGGGCACGTAGCGCACCGGCACGGTGTGCAGCCGCAGGCCGAGCCGGGCGCTGGCCGGGGACGGGTCGACGGTGAACTGCCCGGTCACCGCCTCCTCGTCGAACGGCAGACCGTGCCGCTCCAGCTGCCTGGCCTGCCACTCGCCCAGCGGGTCCGCCCGCTGGTCCTCGGGCTGCTGGTCGCGCAGCTCCCGGAAGATCTCGCGCGAGCGGCCCAGGAAGTCCGGCCCCCACAGCATCCGCCCGTGGGCGGCTCCGACGGAGCGGGCCGCCACGGCGCCCGCGTAGCTCATCTGCTCCCAGAGCACCAGCTCCGGGCGCCAGGACCGGGCGAAGTCCACCAGTCCGTCGACGAATTCGGGGTTGTTGGCGATGGCCAGGTAGTACGGCACCATCGCCTGGTTGATGCCCAGCTCGCGTTCCCAGGTGGTCTCCGGCCACTCCAGACCGCCGTAGGACGGGCCGCGGGAGAACGCCTGCGGGTTCGTCCGGGCCACTTCCTGGGCGGTCTCCAGCAGCACGTGGTCCGTGCCCACCGGCACGGCCGTCAGCCCCGATGCGGTGATCGCGTCCGTCAGCGCGGGCTGGCTGGCGACCCGGACCTCATGGCCGGCGGCGGCCAGCGCCCACCCCATGGAGACCATATGCAGGTAGTGCGTCTTCTCCGCGTACGTGACGATCAGAATACGCATCGATTCTCGTCTTCCCCCTGGTCGAAGAGCGCTGCGCCGTACGGCCAAGTCAAGGGGCCCGGCAAGGCTTCATCAACCCCTAACCAGCGCCCTTGGCCACCCCCTAAGCAGCCCTCGACCCCCTAGATATACCAGGCTGTACTCCCTTTTGGCGCACGGGCGTTGGTAGCTTTCCCGCAATGAAAGGAATCGTGCTCGCCGGGGGACACGGCACGCGGCTGCGGCCACTCACCCATGCCGTGTCCAAGCAGCTGCTTCCCATCTACAACAAGCCGATGGTCTACTACCCGCTTTCCGTTCTCATGCTGGCGGGAATCCGGGACGTCCTGGTGATTTCGACGCCGGGCCAGTTGGAGCTGTACCGCGCACTGCTCGGTGACGGAAAACGGCTGGGAATGAACATCGACTACGCCGGCCAGCCGGAGGCCGGCGGTATTGCCGAGGCCCTGCTCATCGGCGCCAAACACATCGGCGACGACGATGTCGCGCTCGTCCTCGGCGACAACATCTTCCACGGCCCCAGTTTCTCCTCCGTGCTGATGCGCCACAGCCGCGAGGTCGACGGCTGCGTCCTCTTCGGATATCCCGTGAAGGACCCGGAGCGCTACGGCGTCGGGGAGGTGGACGCCGCGGGACAGCTTGTCGACATCGTCGAAAAGCCGGTGAACCCGCGGTCCAATCTGGCGATCACCGGTCTGTACTTCTACGACAACGACGTCGTGGACATCGCCGGGGAGCTGCGTCCTTCGGCGCGCGGCGAACTGGAGATCACCGACATCAACAAAGTCTATCTCCGCCGCGGAAAGGCCCGGCTGGTGAATCTGGGGCGCGGTTTCGCGTGGCTCGACACCGGAACCCACGATTCACTTCTCCAGGCGGGCCAGTACGTACAGGTTCTGGAGCAGCGGCAGGGGGTGCGCATCGCCTGTCTGGAAGAGATCGCGTTCCGCATGAACTTCATCGACGCGGCCGCCTGCTACGAACTCGGGCTCGAGTTCGGCTCCTCCGACTACGGCGCGTACCTGAGGAACATCGCGTCCCCTGAGATATGAGGCGAACCATATGCGCGTGCTGATAACGGGCGGGGCAGGTTTCATCGGCTCGCATTTCGTCAGATCAGCGCTGGACGGCCGCTATCCGTTCCTCGCCGGGGCGGCCGAGGTGGTCGTCCTCGACAAGTTCACCTACGCGGGCCGCGCGGAGAATCTGGCACCGGTCGCCGGCCGCCCCGCGCTCGACGTCGTCCGGGGCGACATCTGTGACGCGCCGCTCGTGGCGGGGCTGATGCGCGGTACCGACCTGGTCGTCCACTTCGCCGCCGAGTCCCATGTGGACCGCTCCATCGCCGGTGCGGCCGACTTCGTACGCACCAATGTGCTGGGCACGCAGACCCTGCTGGAGGCCGCGGCCGCCGCCGGGGTGGGGAAGTTCGTCCACGTCTCCACCGATGAGGTGTACGGCTCCATCGACCGCGGCTCCTGGCGCGAGGACCAGCCGCTGCGGCCGAATTCGCCGTACGCCGCGTCCAAGGCGTCCTCCGATCTGCTGGCGCTGGCCTTCCACCGCACCCATGGCCTGCCGGTGTGCGTCACCCGCTGCTCCAACAACTACGGCCCGTACCAGTTCCCCGAGAAGGCCGTCCCGCTGTTCGTCACCCACCTGCTGGACGGCCGGAAGGTGCCGCTCTACGGGGACGGGCGCCATGTGCGGGACTGGCTGCACGTCGACGACCACTGCCAGGGGCTCGCCCTGGTCGCGCAGAAGGGGCAGCCGGGCGAGGTCTACCACATCGGCGGCGGCACCGAGCTGGCCAACCGGGACCTGGTGGCCCGGCTGCTGGAACTGCTCGGGCACGACCCGTCGATGATCGAGCCCGTCGCCGACCGCAAGGCCCACGACCGCCGCTACTCGCTGGCCCACGACAAGATCTCGGCCGAGCTGGGGTACGCGCCCCGCGTCCGGTTCGAGGACGGGCTCGCCGGAACGGTGCGGTGGTACGCCGACCACCGGGACTGGTGGGAGCCGCTGAAGGCCGCAGCGGCCCGGACCGGGGAGCGTGAGGGCGCGTGACCGCGCACACCACGCCGCCGGTGGCCGCCCGTATCGCCCGCTCGGCCGCCGCGCTGGAGACGCCCACCGCCCCGCTCGCGGGATTCCACCGCTGGTGGGAGGAGGCCCGCGCGGCCGACGACTCGCGGGTGGAGCGGATCCCGTTCGAGGACCTGCGCTCCTGGGGCTTCGCCCCCGGCACCGGGAACCTCGTCCACGACAGCGGCCGGTTCTTCTCCGTCGAGGGCCTGTCCGCGCACCGGCCCGGCGCCCCCGTACCGCGGTGGTCCCAGCCGATCGTCCACCAGCCCGAGACCGGCATCCTCGGCATCCTGGCCAAGGAGTTCGACGGCGTCCTGCACTTCCTGATGCAGGCGAAGATGGAGCCGGGCAACCACGACGGCATCCAGCTGTGCCCCACGGTGCAGGCCACCCTGAGCAACTACACCCGGGTGCACCAGGGGGGTTCCGTCCCCTACGTGGAGCGGTTCCTGCGCCTGGACCCCGACCGGCGCCGGGTGCTGGCGGACGTCCTCCAGTCCGAACAGGGCAGCTGGTTCTACCGCAAGCGCAACCGCAACATGGTGGTCGAGGTCACCGGGGACATCGAGGTCCGCGACGGCTTCCGCTGGGTGCCGCTCGGCCAGCTGCACCACCTGCTGGCCGTCGAAGACCTGGTGAACATGGACGCCCGCTCCGTCCTGGCCTGTCTGCCCTACCCGTTCGCCGGAACGCCCCCCGAGGGCAGCCGGGAACCGGGCACGGCGCTGCTGAGCCATCTCACCGAGGCCCGCAGCCTGGAGCGGCTGACCGCCGAACGAGTGCCGCTGGCCGGACTGCCCGGGTGGCGGCGCGGCCCGGACAGCATTTCCCGTGAGGACGGCGCCTTCTTCAGCATCGTCGCCGTGGACGTGCGCACCGGGGGCCGGGAGGTGCGCGGCGGCTGGGTCCAGCCGCTCCTGCAACCGCACGGCCAGGGCGTCTCGGCGCTGGTGACCAGGCGCGCCGGGGGCGTCCGGTACGTGCTGGCGAGCCTGCGCGCGGAGCCGGGCTGCGCCACCGGCCTGGAGATCGGCCCCACCGTGCAGTGCACCCCGGGGAACTACGCCCACCTGCCCGCCGAGGCGCGGCCCCCGCTGCTGGACGAGGTGCTGGCCACCCCCGCCGACCGCGTGCTGTACGACACCGTGCTCTCCGAGGAGGGCGGACGGTTCCGCCACGCCCGCAGCCGCTACCTGATCGTGGAGGCGGACGCCCACGGCGGCCCGTACGACGCCCGTCACGACGGCCCGTACGGCACGCCGTGCACCCAGTGGATCCCGCTGGGCGAACTCCTCGGGCTGCTGCGGCACGGCGGCTACGTCAACGTCGAGGCCCGCACCCTCATCGCCTGTCTGCAGAGCGTGTGCGGCCCCGAGGACCGAAGGACCACCGATGAGAAAGGCGTGTGAACACGTGAGCGGGGACCGCAAGCTGGCCGTGGAAGAAATGGTGCACCTCGCGGACAACAGGAGCCGGGTCACGGTCATCTGCACCGTCCGCGGCGGGGTCGAGGACAAACCGCTGGCCCAGGCGTTCGACGCCACGGTGGCCCGCATCCCCTCCCTGCGCTGCGGGATCGAGCAGGACGGGCCGGTGGAGTTCGCCTTCCGGCCGCTGACGTCCGGCCTCCCGGAACTCCAGGTGCGGCCGGGCGGCCCGCGGGCCCTCACCGAGGAGCTGAACACCCCGCTGCCGCCCGGCGGCCCGCTGGTCAGGGCCACGCTGCTGCGCGGGGGAGACGGCGCGGGCGAGGATGAGGACACGTTCGTCCTGAGCGTGGACCACGCCATCACCGACGGGCAGAGCGCCCTCGCCGTATGCCATGCGGTGTGGCGCGCGTACACCGCGGCCGCCGCCGGCACGTTCACCCTCCCGGAGCCCGCCCAGGACGCCCTGCCCGCGCCGCTGTCCGCCCGGCTCGCGCCGCACTCCCCCGAGGAACTGGCCGCCTATGTCGCGGGACGCCGGGAACGGATGCGCCTCGCGCCCATGGCGAGCCTGCCCTTCGCGGCCGCGGACCAGAGCCTGCCGGAGGGGGAACTGCCGCTGGACGCCGCCCGGGTGCGGCTGGACGCCGAGCAGACGGCCCGGCTGGTCGGCCACGCCAGGGCCGTCGGGGTGTCGGTCCACGGCCTGGTGGTCGGGTCCCTGCTCCTGGCGATCCGGGAGCAACTGGCGACGGGCACGGAGACGCTGCGGCTGAGCAGCATGTCGCCGGTGGATCTGCGCGGCCGGCTGGACCCGCCGGTGGACCCCGAGGTCATGATCCCGGCCGCGTCCCTCTTCTTCGACATCCTGGACGTGCCGGACGGCGCCGACCCGGTGTCGCTGGGCCGCGAGGTGATCGGCAACCTCCGGGCCGCCATCGACCGCGGCGATCTGGCCCGGGAGATCCTCGCGGCGCCGCAGGTGCTCATGGATCCGTCGCTGCTGCGGGCCGGCCTGGTGACGACCAACCTCGGCCAGGTGCCCGTGCCGGAGGTGCCGGACGGCCTGGAAATCACCGACCTGCGGTGCTTCGCGCTGGGCGACAAGTCCTTCCCCCAGGCCGGGGAGGGGCCGCTGGTGGTGTCCGTGCTCACCGTGCTCGGGCGGCTGGACATCGAATTCCCCTACAGCCGACTGCACTTCACCGCCGGGCAGATGGCCGCCATCCGCGAGGCGGTACGCGGCCATCTGCTCGGCCTCATCGCCTGACGAAGACGCCGGACGGGCGGATTGCGGCGCCGGTCCCCGACGGTCCGCCGGCCAGCACCGCGCACAGCCGTTCCCGCGCCCGCTCGTCGAAGACGGGCGGCAGGTCCACCAGGCCGCCCCAGGGGTACGGGTGGTCGCGGGCGAACCGGCGGTCCGGGCGCCACAGCTCGGCCTGCCCCGGGCCCGGCGGGCCCCCCGGGCCGCCCCCGACCGCCACCGCGCCCCGCGTCAGGCACCACACCGGGGCGTCCACGGCGGCGTCCGCGAGGACGCGCAGCAGCGTCCGGGTGGACGCCACGGGCGCGGCGGACACGGTGGCCAGGGCCGACAGCACGCCGGTGACCGGGCCCCGGCCGTCGAGCAGCGTGCGCAGCCGACGGGCGACGGCCCCCTCGGTGGCGCCCTGGTCCAAGGGGAAGGCCAGCACCTGGGCGCCGTACCGCAGCAGCGCGCCGAGCAGCGGATCGCACACGTCGTCCACGGCGTCCGGCGCGGGAGCGGAGCCGGGATCGCGGCGACCCGACGGCAGGACGACGAGCCAGGTACCGGACAGCTCGGGCGCGCCCGCCTCCGCCCGCGCCTCCCAGCCGCCTGCGGAGGGCGCGTCGTGCCGCTGCCGCCATGCGGCCAGCGCGGGCAGTACGTCGCTCAGCGGCTCGTCACCGCGCAGCCCGAGCGTGCCGCTCACGCCGTCCAGGTCGCCACGGGCCACCTGGTCCCAGAAGGCGTGCGCCGGGTCGGGCGCGGGGCGCGGGGGGCGGTGCCGCTGGAACGCGTACGTCGGCAGGTCCACCGGGCGGGCCGGCAGACCGCCGAACACCGCGTTCCAGTCGACCGCCGCGCCGCTCACCTGCGCCCGGCCGACGGCCTCGGCCAGGGCGCGGTCCCGGGGCACTCCGGCGTCCGGCTCATGTCCCGCCAGATGCGCTCCGTACGGGCCGAGTTCGAGCACCACGCCGCGTGCGGCACCCTCCCCTGGCTCCTCCGCCCGGCGCAGCCAGTACTCGGGCGAGGCGAGTTCGGCGTCGGAGACGGCCCGGCCGGTGGCGGCGGACACCAACGGCACCCGGGGCGTACGGTAAGCGGGCTTCTCGGCCACCCGGCGGAACTCCTCCGCCGCGTCGCCACCCGGCCCTGATCCGCCGCCCACGACCCGGCTCCGGGCCACCACCAGCGCCGCCGCGTCGTCCAGGCCGAGCACGCCCGCCGCGTGGGCGGCGGCCAGGGCCCCGGCACCGGACCCGGACATCCGGTCCGGGCGCAGTCCCCAGTGGGCGAGCAGCCGGAACATGGCCACCTGGACGGCGAAGAGCGCGGGGTGCCCGTACTCCGGGTCCTCCAGCAGCGCGGGTTCGTACCAGACGACGTCCCGCAGCGGCCGGTCCAGATGCGCGTCCAGCCGGGCGGCGGCCTCGTCCAGGGCCTCCGCGTACACCCGGTGGGCGCGGTACAGGGCGCGCCCGACGATCGGCGGCCGGCCGCCGTGCGCGGCGAAGTGGAACCCGATCCGGCCGTCCCCGGCCGTGCCCCGCACCACCCCCGGGTGCTCCTCGTCGCGGGCCAGCGCGCCGAGGGCGGCGAGCAGTTCCGCCCGGTCGCCGACGACGAAGGCCGCCCGGTGGGGGAACGCGGTGCGCGTGGTGGCCAGGGCGCGGGCGACGTCCGCCGCCTCCTGCGGACCGGCGTCGGCCTCCAGGCGGCCGAGTAGCCGGCTCGCCTGGGCCGCCAGCGCCGCGGGGGACGCGGCCGACAGGACGCACGGAACGGGCGGCGCCGGGCGGAGTGCGGGCGCCGCCCCGGCGCCACCGGCCGCGGGGGCTCCGGTGTCCTCCGGAGCCTGTTCGATGACCACATGTGCGTGGGTGCCGCTCAGCCCGAAGGCCGAGACCCCGATCCGGCGGGGCGCGCCGGTCCGCGGCCAGGGGGCCGCTTCGCCCAGCGGGCGCACCGGGTCCGGCGCCGGGCCCGCGGCCAGGTAGGAGGTCGGGGTCGACGGCAGCACTCCGTGGCGCAGGGCGAGCACCGCCTTGACGACGCCCGCGGCCCCGGCGGCGGCCTGGGTGTGCCCGATGTTCTCCTTGACCGTGCCCACGAGCAGGGGCCGTTCGGCGGGCCGCCCGGGGCCGTAGACCTCCCGTAGCGCCTGGACCTCGGTGGCGTCGCCGTCCGGTGTGCCGAAGCCGTGCGCCTCGACCGCGTCCACCTCGTGGGGGGCCAGCCGGGCCCGCTCCAGCGCCCGGGCGATCACCTGCCGCTGGGCGGACGCGTCGGGCCCGCCGTCCGCGCCCCGGCCGACCGCGCTGCCCCGGAGGACGGCGAGCACCGGGTGCCCGGCGCGGCGCGCGTCGGACAGCCGCTCCAGCGCGAGGACGGCGACGCCTTCGGCCACGGCGGGGGTGCCGCCGCGCCGTTCGTACGCGGTGAACGCGGCCTCGGTGCCGTGGACCGTGACCCCGGCGGCCAGCGCCAGCGTGCATTCCCCCTGCCGCAGTGCCTGCGCCGCCAGGTGCAGCGCCACCAGCGACGAGGAGCACGCGGTGTTCACCGTGACGGCGGGACCGGCGAGGGAGAACGCGGCGGCCACCGCGCCGGATACGTCGGTGTCGCCCGCGCCGTCCTCGTGATGGGTGAGGCCGACGTACACCCCGGTCGGGCTGCCGGCCAGGGAGCCGGGGACGATCCGGGCGCTCTCCAGGGCCTCCCACACGGTCTGCCGCAGCAGCAGCCGCTGTACGTCGGTGGTGCCGGCCTCCCCGGGCGGGGTGGCGAAGACGTGGGGATCGTAGGTGTCGTCCACGAACCCGCCGGTGCGGGAGGTGCTGGAGGACGTCCAGCCGCGCTCCTCGGGGACCGGGGTCAGCACGTGCTCGCCGGCCGCGAGCAGCCGCCACAGGTCGTCGGGGCCTGACACGCCGCCGGGCAGCCGGCAGCCCATCGAGACGATGACCACCGGGTCGTCCGCCACCGGACCGTCGACCACGGACTCGGGCTCCGGGGCGGGGGCGGGCTCGGAGGCGGGCTCGGACTCGGGCAGCAGGGTGAGCAGATGCCCGGCCACCTCGGCGGGCGTCGGATGGTCGAAGACCAGCGTGCCCGGCAGCACCAGCCCGGTGTCGGCCGCCAGCCGGTTGCGCAGCTCCACCGAGTTGAGCGAGCCGATGCCCAGTTCCTGGAAGGTCCGGTGGGGTTCCACCGCGTCCGCCGCGTCGAAGCCCAGCACCAGCGCGGTGGCGGCACGCACCAGGTCCAGCAGCGTCCGTTCGCGCTCGGCGGCGGGCAGGGCGGCCAGCCGGTCCGCCGCGTCGCGCGCCCCGGAACCGGCGTCCGCCGCACGGGAACGGGCGGCGGGCCGCCGCCCGGGTGCGCCGGCCAGGCCCCGTAGCAGCGGGGGGATGCCGCCCTCGGCCGCCTGGGAGCGCAGTGCGCCGAGGTCGAGCCGTACGGGCACCAGCGCGGCGCCGCCCGAGCCGCCGGCCGCGTCGAAGAGGGCGAGCCCGTCCTCGGCGGACAGCGGCGGGAAGCCGGAGCGCGCCATCCGGTCCCGAACCTCGGCGTCGAGGCCGGACGTCATCCCGCTGCCCGGCTCCCACAGGCCCCAGGCGAGGGAACGGGCGGGCAGCCCCTCGGCGGCGCGCCGCTCGGCGAGCGCGTCGAGGAAGGCGTTCGCCGCGGCGTAGTTGGCCTGGGCGAGGCCGCCGAGCACCCCGGACACCGAGGAGAACAGGACGAACGCGGACAGGGCGAGACCCCGGGTCTCCTCGTCCAGCGCGAGCGCCGCGTCCACCTTGGGGCGCAGCACCGTATCGAGCCGTTCCGGCGTCATCGAGGCGAACACCCCGTCGTCGAGCACGCCGGCCGCGTGCACGACGGCGGTCAGCGGATGCGCGGCGGGGACGGCGGCCAGCAGCTCGCGCAGCGCGGCGCGATCGGCGACGTCGCACGCGGCCCAGGTCACCGCCGCGCCCGCGGCCGTGAGTTCGGCTTCGAGCGCGTCGGCGCCGGGGGCGTGGCGGCCGCGGCGTCCGGCCAGGACGAGATGGCGGGCACCGTGCCGGGTCACCAGATGACGGGCCAGCAGTGCGCCCAGGGTTCCGGTGGCGCCGGTGATCAGCACCGTGCCGTCGGGGTCCCAGCCGTGCTCGCCGTCGGGCGGTCCGGGCATCGCGGGAGCGAGGCGCGGCACCAGCGGGCGTCCGTCGCGCAGGGCGAGTTGGGGTTCCCCGGCGGCGAGCGCGTCCGGCAGGGCACCGGCCCAGGCCGGGTCCGCGCCGTCGTCGTCCCGGGCCGTGTCGAGATCCAGCAGGACGAGGCGGTCCGGGTGCTCCGACTGTGCGGAGCGAACCATTCCCCACACGGCGGCCTGGACGGGGTCCGGGGCGGTGCCACCCGCCGCGACGGCGCCCCGGGTCACCAGGACGAGCCGGGCCGCGGTGAACCGTTCGTCGGCCAGCCACCGCTGCACGAGGCCGAGCGCCCGGCGGGCGGCGGTCCGCACGGCGGCGGCACCGTCGGGAGTGGCACCGTCGGGAGTGGCATCCCGGGAGGGGGGCTCATCGGCGCGCGGGGCGCACGACGCCAGAACCACCTGTGGCCGTCCGGTCAGCGCTGCCAGATCCTCGTACGTCTCCACCTCCATCCCCCGGGCACGCAGCGCGTCGGCGGGCCCCGACCCGTCGAAGCCGAGCACGGCCCACCGGGCCGGGCGGTCGGCGGGGGCCGGCGCGGCGGGCAGCGGCGTCCACTCCACCCGGTACAGCGGCATGCCCTGCGAGGCGCCGCCGGACAGCGCGCCCTCCGGCACCGGCCGTACGACGAGCGACTCGACCAGGGCCACGGGCGCGCCCGAGGTGTCGTACGCCTCCACCCGCACATCGCCGTCCCGGGCCGTCAGCCGCACGCGCAGCACGGTGGCGCCCGACGCGTGGAGCGCCACCTCGCGCCAGGAGAACGGCAGCCGGGGCCGCCCCGGTTCGCCGTCCGCCCCGTCGGCGAAGCCGGGCAGGCCCAGGGCCAGCGGGTGCAGCGCGGCGTCCAGCAGCGCGGGGTGCAGGCCGAAGCCGTCCCCGTCGCCCTCGGTCCCGTCCAGCGCCACCTCGGCGAACAGCGCGTCCTGATCCCGCCATACGGCGCGGACTCCCCGGAACGCGGGGCCGTAGTGGAGACCGGCGGCGGACATCCGGTCGTAGACGTCGTCGGGGTTCAGCTCGGTGGCGTCGCGCGGTGGCCAGGTCCAGGCGGCCGGCGCCGGGGCGGGGGCCCCGGGGGCGAGCAGACCGGTGGCGTGCCGGAGGAACGGGGCGGGCTCGGCCGCCCCGTCCGCCGTATCGGCACTGTCCGCCGTATCGGCGCCGTCCGGGCGGGAGTACACCGTCAGCGGGCGGCGGCCGTGCGCGTCGGGCGCGCCGACGACGGCCTGAAGGGCCACCGCCTCGTCCGGGGGCAGCACCAGCGGCGCCTCCAGCGTCAGTTCTTCGAGCGCGGAGCAGCCCGCCTCCTCCCCGGCGTGCAGCGCCAGTTCGACGAAGGCCGTGCCGGGCAGCAGCACGGTGCCCTCGACGGCGTGGTCGGCGAGCCATGGATGCGTCCGCGCCGACAGACGGCCGGTGAGCAGCAGGCTCTCGGAGCCGGCGAGCGGGACGGCCGCGCCCAGCAGCGGGTGCCGGGCGGCACGCAGCCCGAGGCGGGCGGCGCCGGCCGGGGAGGGGCCTTCGGCCGCGGCCCAGTAGTGCTCGTGCTGGAAGGCGTAGGTGGGAAGGTCCACGCGGCGGGCCCCGGTGCCCTCGAAGTACGTCCGCCAGTCGGGCACGCAGCCGTGTGCGTACGCCCTGGCGAATGCGGCCGGGAAGGCGTGCGGGAGGTCCTCGGCACGGGGTGCGGCGCCGGTGGCCAGGGCCGGGACGACGGCGGGGAGCGCACCCCGCCCGCCGTCCGCCGGCTCCGGCAGGGACACGGCGATCCGTTGGTGGGGGCCCATGACGATCAAGGTGCCGACGTCCTGGTCGGCCAGGGCACGCACGGCTCCGGGCGTCGCGTACCGGGTGCCGGGCAGGGCCGGCTCCCGGCCCTCCACCACGGCCCGCAGCGCGTCCTCCAGCGGCAGTTCGCCGGCGACGTACGCGGCGGCGGCCGACGCGCGCGCGTCCTCGGCGAGGACGGCCGCGGGCGCCACCCCGTGCGCCCGCCACAGCACCGCCGGCGCGACGCCCACGGCGAAGAGCACGGGACCGGCGACATCGGCGCGCTCCGGGTCCGGCGCCGCCGGGTCGCCGCGCAGCACGGCGGTGAGCGACCAGTCCACCAGAGGGGCCAGCGCGCGTTCGCAGGCGTCGACGTGCTGCCGGACCGCGGGGGCGCGGTCCAGCAGCGCCCCCACCGCGCGGACCCAGTCGCGGGCCCGCCCCTCGGGCCCGAACGCACCGGGGAGCACGAAGGCCGCCCGGGCACCGGAGGCCGTTCCGGTGACGACGTCCGCTCCGGGGACGACGTCGGTTCCGGGGACGACGCCGGTTCCGGTGACGACCGCCGTCCCGTCCCGGTCCGGCGCCTCCGCGCCGTCGGCCAACCGGCCCAGCGCGCCCAGCAGTTCGTCCCTGTTGGTGCCCAGCACCACCGCGCGGCAGTCGAAGGCGGTACGCGTGGTGGCCAGCGCGTACGCCACGTCCACGGGGCGCAGCGCGGGCCGCTCGGCGACCCAGTCGCGCAGCCGCGCGGCCTGGGCGCGCAGCGCGGCGGGGGTCCGGCCCGAGACCACCCAGGGCAGGGCGGCGCCCCGCAGCGCGGGGCCGGGAGCGCCGGTCTCCGAGGCGCCGGTCTCCGGGGCGGGCTCGGGTGCCTCGGGCTGCTCGAGGATGACGTGGGCGTTGGTGCCGCTGACCCCGAAGGAGGAGACGGCGGCCCGGCGCGGTTCGGCGGTCGCGGGCCACGGCTCGTTCCGCGTGAGCAGCCGTACCTCGCCCGCCGACCAGTCCACGTGCGGGGTGGGTTCGTCCACGTGCAGCGTCCTGGGCAGCGTGCCGTGCTGCATGGCCATGGTCATCTTGATGATCCCGGCGACCCCTGCCGCCGCCTGGCTGTGGCCGAAGTTGGACTTGACCGACCCCAGCCACAGGGGCCGTTCCGGCGCCCGCTCCCTGCCGTAGGTGGCCAGCAGCGCCTGGGCCTCGATGGGGTCGCCGAGCCGGGTGCCGGTGCCGTGCGCCTCCACCGCGTCCACCTGTGCCGTGGTCAGGCCGGCGGCCAGCAGGGCGTCGCGGATGACGCGCTGCTGGGACGGGCCGCTGGGGGCGGTCAGCCCGTTGCTGGCGCCGTCCTGGTTGACCGCGCTGCCGCGCAGCACCGCGAGCACCGGATGCCCGTTGCGGCGGGCGTCGGAGAGCCGTTCCACGAGGAGGACGCCGACGCCCTCCGCCCATCCCGTGCCGTCGGCCGCGCCCGCGAACGATTTGCAGCGGCCGTCCGGGGCGAGTCCGCGCTGGCGGCTGAACGAGACGAACGTCTCGGGCGTGGCCATCACGGTCACCCCGCCGGCCAGCGCGAGCGCGCATTCGCCGCGGCGCAGCGCGTCGCCCGCCAGATGCAGCGCCACCAGCGAGGACGAGCAGGCCGTGTCCACGGCGACGGCGGGTCCCTCGAGGCCGAGGGAGTAGGCGACCCGGCCGGGTACCACGCTCCCGGCGGCCGAACTGCCCGCGTAGTCGTGGTACATGACGCCGGTGAAGACTCCGGTGCGGCTGCCGCGCAGCGAGCGCGGGTCGATCCCCGCGCGCTCGACGGCCTCCCAGGAGGTCTCCAGCAGCAGCCGCTGCTGCGGGTCGGCCGCCAGCGCCTCGCGCGGCGACATGGCGAAGAACGCGGCGTCGAACCGGGCGGCGTCGTGCAGGAAGCCGCCCTCCCGGGTGGTCGCGGTGCCCGCGTGGTCAGGGTCCGGATGGTAGAGGGCGTCACGGTCCCAGCCCCGGTCGTCCGGGAAGGCGGAGACCGCGTCGGTGCCCGTGGCCACCAGTTCCCACAGCCCCTCGGGGGACACCACGCCGCCGGGGTAGCGGCAGCCCATGCCGACGATGGCGATGGGCTCGCGGGACCGCTCGTCCGCCTCGGCGAGCTGTCCGCGGGTGCGCTGCAGCTCGCGGGTGAGCCGCTTCAGGTAGTCGCGGTAGTCGCGGAGCCTGTCCTCGTTGGTCATGGGGTGTCGTCGCTCCTCGGGCGTCGCGCGCATCGGGCCGGTGGCAGTCCTTCGGCTGCTCACGAGCCGCCGAGCTGGGTGTCGAGATAGGCGAGGAACTCGTCGTCGCTCGCCGTGTCGAGCCGGTCCAGGGCATCGGAGTCCGGCTCACCGGCGTGGCGGGCCGCGCCGTCGTGCGCCGGTGCCGGCGGCACTGCGTTCAGCCGTGCGGCGGCGTCCCGCAACCGCTGCGAGACGCTGCCCCGCATCCCCTCGCCGGCCTCCGCTGACCCGTCCTCGGCGAACCTGGTCAGCTCCTCCTCCAGCCGGTCCAGCTGGGCGAGGATCCGCAGGATCCGGGTGTCGGCGTCGCCGCCGCCGTCCATTTCCTCCCGCAGATGCCCGACCAGCGCCGCCGGGGTCGGGTGGTCGAACGTCAGGGTGGCCGGGAGCCGCAGACCGGTGGCGCGTTCCATGCGGCCGCGGAACTCGACCGCGCTCAGCGAGTCGAAGCCGAATTCGGCGAAGGGGCGGTCCGGTTCGACCGCTTCGGGCCCCGGGTAGCCGAGCACATCGGCCACCTGACCGCGGACCAGGAGCGAGAGCGCGGCGCCGCGCTCGGCCTCGGACATCCCCGACAGTCGCCGCGACAGCGCGTCGGCCGCGCCCCGGTCCTCGGGCGCCGCGTCGCGGTCCGCCCGGTCCGCCCCGCCCGGGGCGCCGGGGGCGCCGGGCAGCAGGCCGCGCAGCGGCGGCGGTACGGACCGCGGGTCGGCGTGCCGGGCGAGGGCGGCCGGGTCGAGCCGGATGGGCATCAGCTGCGGGGCGTCCGCGCCCGCCGCCAGGTCCAGCAGGGTCAGCCCGTCGGCCGCGGTCAGCGGCCGGATGCCCGTACGGTCCATGCGGCGGCGGTCGGCGTCGGTCAGCGAGCCGCCCATGCCCGCTCCTCTCCCGGCGTCCTCCCACAGGCCCCAGGCGAGCGATACGGCGGGCAGGCCGCGGCGCGCGCGGTGCTGTGCAAGGGCGTCCAGGAAGGCGTTGGCCGCCGCGTAGTTGGCCTGGCCGGGCCCTCCGAGCACTCCGGCGGCGGAGGAGAACAGCACGAACGCCGACAGCTCCATGCCCTCGGTCAGCTCGTGCAGATGCCAGGCCGCGTCCGCCTTGGGACGCATCACGGCGTCGAGCCGTCCGGGCGTCAGGTCGGCCACCAGACCGTCGTCGAGCACACCCGCCGCGTGCACGACGGCGGACAGCGGATGGGCCGCGTCCACGGTGTCCAGTAGCGCGGCGAGCGCCGTGCGGTCGGACGCGTCGCACGCGGCCGTGGTGACATGGGCGCCGAGCCCGGTCAGCTCCGCTTCCAGCGCCGCGGCGCCCGGCGCGGCGGGCCCGCGCCGACTGGTCAGCAGCAGATGCCGTACGCCGTGTTCGGCCACCAGATGACGGGCCACCGGACCGCCCAGGCCGCCCGAGGCGCCGGTGATCAGCACCGTGCCGTCGGCCGGCCAGGGGCCGTTCCGGTCGGCGGCCCCGGGCAGCGCGGCGCGCGCCAGGCGCGGCACCAGTACCGCGCCGTCCCGCACCGCGAGCTGCGTTTCGGCGGGCTGCGTTGCGGCAGGCTGCGGGGAGGCGGCGGACGGCAGCGGCAGGGCGGCGAGCAGGGCCGGTACGGAGGCCGGGGCCCCGTCGAGGTCCGCGAGGACGAACCGCCCCGGGTGCTCGGCCTGGACGGACCGCATCAGCCCCCACACCGCCGCCTGCCCGAGGTCGCCGATGTCCTCGGCGGGCCCGGCGGCCACCGCGCCCCGGGTCACCAGCACCAGGCGCGTACGGGCGAGCCGTTCGTCCGCCGTCCAGGCCCGCACCAGCTCCAGGGTCCGGTGCAGCGCCGTACGGGCGGCCCGCGCCCCCTCTCCGTCGCCGGGACCGCACGGTACGAAGACAACGTCCGGGAGCCGCTCCACGGCGCCGAGCGCGGCCACGTCGGCGTACCCCTCGGCGGAGGCGCCCGACGCGGCGAGGGAGGCCGCCAGGCCGAACGGGTCCGGCCCGAGGACGGCGCAGCTCTCGGGAGCGGACGGATCGGCGGGCGCGGGCGGCTCCGTCCACTCGACGCGGAACAGCGCCTCGGCCGCCGCCCCGCCGGGCGGCGACGCCGGGCGCAGGGCCAGCGACTCCACGGTGGCGACGGGGGCGCCCGAGGCGTCCGTGATACGGACCCCCACCGCGTCCCGGCCCGCCGGGCCGATCCGGACCCGCAGCCGGCCCCCGTCCGCCCCGCCGGGGCACAGCGCGACCCCGCTCCAGGCGAACGGCAGATGGGGCCGGTCCGGGTCGGACAGGAAGCCGCCGTACGCGACGGCGTGCAGCGCCGCGTCCAGCAGCGCCGGGTGGACACCGAACCCGGAGGCGGAGGCGGTGTCCGGGGCCGCGACCTCCGCGTACACGTCGCGGTCGCGCCGCCACACCGCGCGCAGCCCGCGGAAGGCCGGGCCGTAGCCGAGTCCGGCGTCCGCCAGCGCCTCGTACAGCCCGTCGATCGCCACCGGCTCGGCGCCGGGCGGCGGCCACGTGCCGTGCCAGGACGGCTCCTCCGGGGCGTCCGGCTCCGCCGTGCCATCGGCGGCCAGCGTGCCGGCCGCGTGACACGTCCACGGCTCGCCGTCCTCCGCCGCGTCCTCGTTCCGTCCGTGGACGGTGACCTGCCGCCGTCCCGTGGCGTCCGGCGCCCCGGCCGTGACGGTCAGGCGTACGGCGCCCCGCTCGGGCAGCGGCAGCGGCGCCGCGAGGGTCAGCTCCGCCAGCCGGGGGCTGCCGACCCGGGCGCCCGCGGACGTCACCAGCTCGACGAACGCGGTGCCCGGCAGCAGCGCCGTGTCCGCGACCCGGTGGTCGGCCAGCCACGGGTGGTCGGTCACCGACAGCCGGGCCGTGAAGAGACGGCCGCCGTCGGGGAGTTCGATGGCTGTGTCCAAGAGGGGGTGATCGAGGGTGCCGGACGTGGCCCGGGCCCGGCCTGTCGCCGCGGCGGGCGGGTCGATCCAGCAGCGGACGCGCTCGAAGGGGTAGCCGGGCAGCGGCAGCCGCCCCGGGGACGTCCCGCCGTACAGCGGGGCGAAGTCCACGTCGGCCCCGGTGACCCAGGCCCGCGCGAGCACCTCCAGATCGCCGCGTTCGGCGGCGGTGCGCAGATCGGACGGCGCGGGATGGCTGGCCGACCGGTCGCGCCGGCCGCGGTGGGTGCCGGGCGGAAGGGAACCGTCGTCGAGGTGGCGGGTGAGCCGCTCGGCGAGCTGTGCCGGGCCGGACGCGATGACCGCCAGCCGCTCGTCCATGGCGTCGCGGCCCTGCTGGAGGGTGAAGGCGAGGGCGTCGGGGTCGATGCCGTCCGGCGGCGCGGCGGCGCCGGGCCCGTCCGCGTGAGGAGGCCCGGAGGTCCCGTAGCGCTCGGACAACCGCGCCGCCAGCGAGCGCGGGGTGGCCTCGCCGTCCACGAAGGACGGCGGCAGCTCGACCCCCAGCTCCTCCTCGATCCGCTGCCCCACCACGGCCAGCGCCATGTAGTCCAGGCCGAGTTCGGCCAGCGACTCGTCCGGCGCCGGGACCGCCGCCGGGCCGCCGTACACCTCGCGCAGGATCCGCGCGAGGACGGCCCCGACGGTCCCGACAGCCGCTGCGTCCCTGGCGCTCCCCGGGTGTTCGGTGCGGGGGGCCGTGAAGTCCGCGAAACGGCGCAGCAGGGCCTTGAGCCGACCCTCGTTCTTGGCCGAGAACACATACAGCCGGTCCCGCCCGTCCCCGGAGCCCGCCCGCGGCCGCGCGGGCCGGGGGTACTCCTCCAGGATCAGATGCGCGTTGGCGCCCCCGGCCCCGAAGGAGCTGATGCCCGCCCGCAGCGGCATCCCCTCACCGGCGGGCCGCCAGGCGGCGCGCTCGCGCTGGACGTGGAACGGCGAACGGTCCCAGTCGATGGCCGTGTTCAGCTCGCCGGCGTGGAGCGAAGGGGCCAGCTCGCGGTGGCGCAGCTGGAGCACCACCTTGGTGACGGCGGCGATCCCGGCCGCCGACTCCAGATGGCCGACGTTGGACTTCACCGAGCCGACGGGGATCCGGACGTCCCGTGCCCCGCATGCGGCGAACGCCTTCTCCAGGCCCGCGATCTCGATGGGGTCGCCGAGCGAGGTTCCGGTGCCGTGCGCCTCGATGTAGCCGAGGGTCGCGGGGTCGACGCCCGAACGCCGGAAGGAGTCGGTCATCAGCCGGGCCTGCGCCCCCGGGTCGGGGACGGAGAAACCACCCGTGCGCCCGCCGTGGTTGAGCGACCGGCCGCGCACCACCGCGTACACGTGGTCGCCGTCGCGCAGGGCGTCCCGCAGCGGTCGCAGCAGGACGGCGCCCACGCCCTCGCCGGGCACATAGCCGTCGCCGCCCTCGCCGAAGCTGCGGCAGCGCCCGTCCGTGGACAGGAACGACGACTGCCCCAGCAGCAGGTACTTGTTCGGATGCACGGCGAGGTTGACGCCCCCGGCCACCGCCGCCTCGCACTCGCCGCGCAGGATGCTCTCGCACGCCTGGTGGATCGCGGTGAGCGAGGACGAACACATGGTGTCCAGCGCGATGCTGGGCCCGCGGAGGTCGAAGAAGTACGAGACGCGGTTGGCGATGGCGGCGTTGAACGACGAGGGGACGAGCCCCGCCGGCTCGTCCGGCCCCCGGACGCCGAAGAGCTGGTACTGGTTGTACATCACGCCCACGTACACCCCGACCGAGCGGCCCTTCCACCGGGCCGGGGCGTGCCCGGAGTCCTCGAAGGTGTGCCAGACGGTCTGCAGGAACAGCCGCTCCTGCGGGTCGATGATCGCGGCTTCGTTGGGCGAGATGTGGAAGAAGAGGGGGTCGAACTCGTCGATGCCGTCCAGGAATCCTCCCCAGCGGCCGTAGGTGCGGCCCGGGGTGCCCGGCTCGGGGACGTAGATCGCGTCGTGGTCCCAGCGGTCGGCGGGGATCCCGGTGATGGAGTCCCTGCCGTCCCGCAGGTTGCGCCAGAAGTGCTCCACGTCCTCGGCCTGGGGGTAACGGCCGCTGATGCCGACGATGGCGATGGCGTCGCCGTCGGCACCGTCCCCCTCGTGGACGACGGTGGCGACGGGCTGGGCGGGTTCGAGGGCCAGCTGCTGGAAGGCGTGCGCATGGGCGGCGATCGATGCGAGCACCCGCTCGCGCCGCCCCGCGACGGCGATCACATGGCTGGGGCCACCGGCCAGCGCGGACAGCAGGATGCCGGTCCCGGCCGCCTCGTCCAGCGGCTCCATCCCCATGGACCGCAGCCCGTCCGCCGCGCTCTCGGACAGCCCCATGCCTCCGCCGCTCCAGGCGGGCCAGCCGATCGACACGGTACGGCCCTGCCGGGCGGTACCGGCCGTACGCCGGGTCCGCTGCTCGGCGAAGGCGTCGAGGAAGGCGTTGGCACAGGCGTAGTCGGTCTGACCGGCGTTGCCCCAGGACGCGGCGGTGGAGGAGCACAGTACGAAGAAGTCCAGCGGCTCGTCCCCGAGCGCGTGGTCCAGATGCAGGGTCCCGGCCACCTTGGCCGCCATCACGGCCTCGGCGTCCGCCGCCGTCTTGCCCGCCGCCATGCCGTCGCGGAGCACGCCCGCCGCGTGGATGACGCCGTGCAGATCGCCGAATCGCCGCCGGGCGGCGTCGATCAGCGACGCCACGTCCTCGGCGCGGGAGACGTCGGTGACCCGGTACAGCACCTCGGCGCCCAGCCCCGACAGCTCGTCGACGCGGCGCCGGCCCTCGGCGTCGAGCGGAGAGCGGCCGCACAGCACCAGCCGGGCCCGGTGGCGCCGGGCCAGGAAGCGCGCGAACGCCAGCCCCACACCGCCGAGTCCGCCGGTGATGAGGTAGACGCCGCCCTCGCGCGGGGCGGCCGCAGGGGACGCCGTGGGGTCCGCGGCCCCGGCCGGGCGGTAGCGGCGTACGGTGCGCCTGCCACCGACGAGGCGCACGTCCACGTGGTCGTCGTCGTACAGCTCCGCCACGACCCGCTCGGCCGCCTCCCCGGGAGGCACATCGAGTTCGAGCAGCTTGGCGCGGATCCCGGGGTGTTCGAGGCGGAGGCTCTTGAACATCCCGCTCAGCGCGCGCAGCGACGCGAGCCCGTCCGCCTCGGGCGTCGGCAGACAATGGACGAGGCGTACGTCGCGCCGCCCCGGCAACCGCACCAGGGCGGCGGTGAAGTGCAGCAGCGCGGTGAACTCGTCCCGCAGGACGCGCTGGTCCGCGTCGGAACGCCCGTCCTGCCCGGCCGGGGCCGGGCACCACAGGACCTCGCCGGGGAGCGCGCCGCGCTCCGCCAGCCGTGCCAGCAGGCGCCGCCAGTGCTCGGCCGACGCCGGGTCGAGCCGGAAGGTGCCGCCGTCCTCGGCGAACGCGTCGCCGAAGGCGACGCGTATCGACCGGCTCGACGGGCTCGACGGGCCGGTCGGGGCGGTGAGCCGCCCGGCCGGGTCGATCAGCAGCCGGGGGTTCGCCGGGGCGCCGTCGGGCACGGCCGGGAACGGCGCCTCCTCCCAGCGGCCTTCCAGATACAGCACATCGGGGCTGGGGTGCGGCGGGTCCTGCTCGGGCGGGATCTGTACGGGCGGGGCGTCCTGGCGCGGGGCCGAGGCCGGGACCGGGGCCGGCACCACGTCGCCGACCGTCTCGTGGAGATGGGCGGCCAGGCTCTCGATCGTGTTGAACTCGAACAGGAGCGTCGGATACAGCTCCGTCGACAGGGCCGACTCCAGTTCCTTGACCACGGCGAGCAGGGCGGTGGAATCCAGCCCCAGTTCGTAGAAGCCGCGCTCCGGGTCGAGGTCGCCGGTGGCGTCCCCGAGCCGGGCGGCCAGCAGGGAACCGATGAGGTCGCGCATTGCCCCGACGCCCGCGGCCGGTGGGGGCGCGGACGCCTCCGCCTCCGCCGGAGGGGCAGGCGGCGCCGTACCGGCCGGGCGGGCCAGCTCGGTGATGGCATCGGCCGCCCGTACCCGCTTGGACGTCAGCCCGTGCAGCCACATCTGCAGCATGCCGTCGGCATCGTAGAAGTCCAGGTCGCACGCGTTCAGATCGGCGCCCTGGCCCGCGTAGCGCGGCGGCCGGACGTGGACGTGGTTGTCGCGCCCTGCGGCCCGGCGGGCGCGGAACGACTCGATGTAGAGGGGGATGTACGGCTTGCGGTCCTCGGGCGCGATCTCCCCGAAGCGCTCGGTGAACGCCTCGGCGAACTGCGACGGCAGCAGGGTGGAGGAGTCCAGGCAGGCCGGGTGCAGATGGAAGTAGTCCAGGTAGGCGGCCGCGGCGGGGCTGACCGAGAGGTCCGCGAGCAGTTCGCCGTCCGCGACGTGGAGGGTGCCGCGCCCGCGCATGAAGTCGCCGTGGACGATCCCCGCCGCCCGCACGGTCCGGTACAGCTCCGCCATGTCCGCCGTGCGCTCGCCCCGGGCGCGCAGCTCGTCGAGGTCCACCCGCTGCCGGGGGAAGGGCTCGCCGAGGTGGAGTTCGCAGGACATGACGGCGGACGGGACGCCCCGGCCGCCGTCGTGCGCCAGCGGGACGCCGTGCACGGTGATGCCGTGGTGCCCGGCCTCGGCCGTGAACCGGATCTCCAGCTCGGTGTCGAACTCCCCGCTCGCGGCCACCGCCTGCGTGAAGAGGATCCGCCGCAGCTCGGCGGTCTCCGTGTCCACGCCCCTGCTCAGCAGGATCCGGTAGATCAGGTCGAGGAACGAGACGCCGGGCAGGATGCTGGTGCCGTGCACGGTGTGGTCCCGCATCACCGGATCGGTGGCGCGGACCAGGACGGTGCACGTCAGCCCGTCGAACGCGTGCCGTGTGGTGCTCAAGAGTCGTCCTCCGGGAAGCGCAGCTCGAAGAAGGGGGCGGCGCGCCCGGCGGGCGTCGCGGCGGTCTCGGCGGAGCCAGAGGCAGCGCCGACGGCAGTGCCAGGGGCGTCGAACCAGAACCGGCGGCGCCGGTACCGGACCGGGCCCAGCGGCGTACGGCGCTCCGGGTGCCGGGTCCGCAGGGCGGGATCCAGCCCGCTGAGGATCATGTGGGCGTTGGTGCCGCCGAAGCCGAACGAGCTGACCCCGGCCCGGCGGACACCGTTCCGCCCCCGCCACTCGGTCAGCCGGCGCACCGGGTAGAACGGCGATTCGTCGAACCGGAAGCGCGGGTTGGCCCGTTCGCAGTTCAGGGTGGGCGGCAGCTGCCCGTGCCGGATCGACAGGATCACCTTGATCAGCCCGGCGATCCCGGCCGCGCTCAGCAGATGGCCCACATTGGTCTTCACACTGCCCACGCCGCAGAAGTCGGCCTCTTCGGTCGTCTCGCGGAACACCGCCGTCAGCGCCTTGAGTTCCATGGGATCGCCGATCATGGTGCCTGTGCCATGGGCCTCGACGTACGAGACCGTCCCGGCATCCACCCCGGCGACCCGCAGCGCCTCCGAGATCACCTCGCGCTGTGCCTCCGGGTTGGGAGTGGTGATGCCCATCGTGCGGCCGTCGTTGTTGACCGCGCTGCCGTCGATCACCGCATGGATCCGGTCCCCGTCGCGCAGGGCGTCGTCCAGGCGCTTGAGGAGCAGCACGCCCGCTCCCTCGCCCAGCACGATGCCGTCGGCCTTCTCGTCGAAGGTGTGGCAGCGGCCGGTCGGGGACAGCGCGCGGCCCTCGCTCATCCCCACGAAGGGGATCTGGTCGAGCAGGATCTCCACCCCGCCCGCCAGCGCCATCTCGCATTCGCCCGACCGCAGGCTCTGGGCCGCCAGATGCACGCTCACCAGGGAGGACGAGCACGCCGAGTCCACCACCATGTTGGGGCCGCGGACGTTGAGGAAGTGCGAGACATGGGCGGCGATGAAGTTCTGCGCCATGCCGCTGATGCTCCCGCCCGAAGCGGCGTGGTACTGGCCGAAGTTGGAGGTACGGGAGCCGGCGAAGACGCCGACCCGGCGGCCGGCGACCTCCGCCTGCTCGATCCCGGCGTCGTGCAGGCACTCCGCCGAGACCTCCAGGAACTGCCGGACCAGGGGGTCCAGCCGGGGAGCCTCGGCCTCGGCCATCCGGAAGTACTCCGGGTCGAAGTCCTCGATCCCGTCCAGGAAGCCGCCCCACTTGCTGATGCTCCTGCCCGGCCGGTGGTCGGCGGAGTAGAAGCGGTCCACGTCCCAGCGCGATGCCGGAACCTCGGTGACGGAGCCGGTGCCCGCCGCCAGGTTCCGCCAGTACGCCTCCTGGTCGGGGGCTCCGGGAAAGTGACAGGCGAGACCGATCACCGCGATCTTCCCGGTGGCTCCGGGCTCGGCCTTGGCGGGTTCCGCGGCGGCGGGCTCCGACACGGCGACGGGCCGCTCGGCGACGGGCTCCGCGGCGGCGGGCTCGGGCACCGTGGCCCCCTCCGCGAGCAGATGGGCCGACAGCGCCCGCAGCGTGGGGTGTTCCAGGAACGCCGAGGGCTCCACGGTGGTCCCGACGCCCCGTTCCACCTCGGCCAGCAGCTGCGCGATCATGATCGAGTCCACGCCGAGGTCGGCGAAGCCGGCGTCCGGGTCCAGCTCGCTCTCGGCCAGCCGTAGCTGACGGGAGAAGATGCCGGTCAGCAGGGACAGCAACGCGTCATACGACGCACCGGGCGCGTCCGGCACGACGGCGGCAGCCGGTGCCCCCTGAACCGGTGCTGCCTGAACCGGTGCTGCCGGGGCCGGTGCCGCCGGGACGGGCAGCTTCAGCAGCCGGTCCGCGTCGTAGCGCTCCGGATCCACCAGGCACGGCATCAGCACCGGGTGTCCGGGCACCGCGAGGGCCCGGTGCAGCAGCGCGAGGCCCGCGTCCGCCGGCAGGGTCCGCAGCCCCAGGTCCCGGTACGCGTCGGTGGTCACCTCGGGCATCCCCATCGACCGCCAGCTCGGCCATTGCAGCGAGCGGAAGCAGTCGCGGCCGGTCGCCGCCTGGTAGGCGGCGAATCGGTCCAGGAAGGAGTTGGCGAGGGCGTAGTCGCTGATCCCCGCCGCCAGGACCGGCGCCTCCGCGGACACCGACGAGGACAGGACGAAGAAGCGGAGCGGATCGTCGGCCAGCGCCGCGCTCAGTTCCCGCAGACCGGCGACCTTGGGTTCGAGGACCGTCCGCATCTCGTCGACGCTCTTGCCGACGAAGGCGGGGTTCGCGGTGAGGCCGAGGCCCGCGCAGTGCACGACACCGGCGATCGGCCCGGACCGGGCGCGCACGGCGGCCAGCGTGGACCGCAGCCACGCCGGGTCGTCCAGGGCGCCGCACACGACGTCCACGCGCACACCGGGCCGTTCCAGGGCCAGCAGCGGGCGCAGCCGCGCGGTCAGCTCCGGGTCGGTGTCCGGGTCGGCGCACAGCTCCTCCCAGCGCATCCGCTCCGGCAGGGGACGGCGGCCCATCAGGACGAGGGTGTCGGCACCCCGTGCGATCAGGTCGGCGGCGATCGCACGCCCCAGAGCGCCGGTGCCGCCGGTGATGAGCACCGGGCGGCCCCGCAGGCCGTCCCGCCAGTCCGTGGCCGTGGGGTCGGGTTCGACCGGTTCGAGCACCGGCAGGTGGCGGACGCCCTCCCGGTGGCAGGACTCGGGGTCGCCCGGGTCGGCGGCCAGTTCCGCGGCGACGGCGGCACGCAGGGCTCGCGCGTCCAGGGCCCGCGCGTCCAGGTCCACCGTCCGGGCCCGCACCCCCCGGTACTCGGCCGGGAGCATCCGGACCAGGCCGGCGAACGCGGCGCCGCGCAGGGTGGGCCGCTCGGCCCGGAACGTGGTCAGGCCGTGGGTGAGGTGCAGATAGGTCAGGCCGGTGGTGCGGAACCGGGCGACGAGTTCCTGGGCGAGGACCACCCGCGCCCAGCTCTCCCGCCCCTGCCCGTCCGGCTCGTCCGGTCCGCCCGGTCCGCCCGGTCCGCCCGAAACATCGACGAGATCGACGACCGTGCCGACCCGGGCGCCCTCGGCGAGCACGCGGCGGACGAGGGCGTCTCCCGCCCCGGGGTCGGCGTCCTCGTCGGCGCTCAGGGTGACGACGACGGCGTCGGTCCCGAACGCCTCGCGGGCCAAGGTCTCGTTGGCCGGGGTGGTCAGCACCAGAACGGGTTCACCGGCCGGGAGCACGGCCGTACCGGCCCCGGGCGCGGCGGTGTCCGCCCGCCAGCGCTTGGCGAGCAGCAGTTCGTCCGGTCCCGGCGGACCGGCCGCGGGCGCCTGGGGACGGGCGGCGGCCGGCTCCCGGCCGCCCAGCCAGTGCCGCTCCCGGGCGAACGGATAGACCGGCAGCGAGGCGCGCGGCCCCGGCGCGTCGGCAGGCAGCACCGACCAGTCGATGTCGGCTCCGGCGACCCACAGTTCGGCCACCCGGTCGAGATGCCGGTCCCGCACCATCCGGGTCAGGTACTCCCGCCCTTCGGGCTCGGCCAGCCAGGCGTGCTGGGGCCCGTCCGCCGTGCGCACGGTGCCGGAGAACGCTCCGCGTGCCTTCGACGTGTCGCCGCTCGCGGCGAACTCGGCCAGGGACTCCCCCAGGTCCGCCCGGGAGGCGGCGACGACGGCCAGCCGGGCCGCCATCGGCACCCGCCCCGACCGGGAGGTGCGGGCCAGGGCGGCGAGCGGGGCGCCGTCGGTCTCCCGGGCGAGGAACGCGGCCGTGGCGGCGGCGTAGGCGCGCAGCCGGTCCGGGTTCCTCGCGGAGAGCACGAAGAGCTGCGGCCCGTCGTCCCGCTCGTCCTGCTCACTCCACCGGGGTGCCTCGGCCGCCTCCTCCAGCACGACGTGCGCGTTGACGCCGCCGAAGCCGAAGGAGCTGACGCCGGCGCGGCGCCGCAGCGGGGTGCCGTCGGCGTCCACGGGCCGCCAGTCGCGGGCGGCGAGCACCGGGGCGAAGGGCGTGCCGTCCACCCGGATGAGGGGGTTCAGCCGTTCCACGTGCAAGGTCGCGGGCAGCCGCCGGTGACGCATCGCCAGCAGCACCTTGACCACCCCGGCGACGCCCGCCGCCGGTTCGAGGTGGCCGATGTTGCTCTTGACGGTGCCGAGCCCCACCTCCGTCGCGTCCCCGGCCACGGGCTCCCCGGCCGCCGACCGCTCGTTCGCCGACCGCCGCCAGGCCGTCCGTATGGCGTCCACCTCGACCGGGTCGCCCAGCTCGGTTCCGGTGCCGTGCATCTCCACGTACGAGACGGTCCCGACCGGCAGCCGCGCGTCCCGGTAGGCGGCGGTCAGCAGGTCCGCCTGGGCGTCGGGGTTGGGCGCGGTGAGGGAGGTGGCGTGCCCGCCGTGGTTGACGGCACTGCCCCGGATCACCCCGTGCACCCGGTCGCCGTCGGCGAGGGCGCGGGACAGCGGCTTGAGGACGAGCGCGGCGACGCCCTCGCCCTTGACGTAACCATCGGCGCGGCTGTCCATGGTCTTGCAGCGGCCGTCGGGCGCGAGCACCCCGAGCTGCTGGGCGCTGACGACGGTCTGCGGCGACAGGACGAGGCTGACCCCGCCCGCGATCGCCAGCTCGCTCTCCCCGGACCGCAGCGAGCGGACGGCCCGGTGCAGGGCCACCAGCGAGCTGGAGCAGGCGGTGTCCACGCTTTCGCTCGGGCCCCGCAGGTCGAACAGGTACGAGATCCGGTTGGCCAGCATGGTGCGGGCCAACCCGGCGCCCGCGTAGGCGTTGGGCTCGCCGCTGCCGAGGACCATCGACTCGTAGTCGGTGAACTGGGTGCCGACGAAGACGCACACCGGGCGCCCGGCGAGGGTGTCGGGGCGGCACCCCGCGTCCTCCAGGGCCTTCCAGGTCTCCTCGAGGAAGAGCCGGTGCTGCGGGTCCATGACCTCCGCCTCCAGCGGGGAGATCTTGAAGAACAGCGGGTCGAACCGGTCCACGTCCTCCAGGAATCCGCCCCATCGCGGGGTGCCGGGGAACCGTTCGGCCAGCTCGCGCCAATCCCAGCGCTCGGCCGGGGTCTCACTGATGAGATCGCGGCCCTGGGCCAGGTTCTCCCAGAAGGCGTCCAGATCGGGCGATCCGGGGAAACGGCCGCTCATGCCGACGATCGCGATGGGCTCGTCCGCCGCGCGCTGCTCGGGTGCGGAGACGACGGCGGGGGCGGCCGGGGCGATCACGTCGGTCACATCGGCCGCGGTCTCGTCGGCCGCTTCGGACGGTGAGGCGGTGGGGGCGGCCGGCGCGGGCGCGTGGACCGCGCGCAGCTCCGCGCCGAACTCCGCCACCAGGTGGTCGCCCAGCTTGGCGATCGTGTTGGCCGAGAAGAGCGTGGTGGTCGGCACGTCGATGCCGTACACCTCGCCCAGTTCATGGGAGAACGTCTTGAGCCCGAACGAGTCGAGGCCGTACTCGCCGAAGCCCGCGTCCGCCTCCAGCGCGTCGGCGGGCATGTCCAGCACACCGGACAGCATCCGCCGCAGCTCCGCCACGGCCGCCGTCCTCAGCGCCGCGTCCGTCGGGGCGGCGGCGACGGAAGCCGCGGGGGCGGGCGGCGCCGGGACGGGGACCCGCCTCCGTGCTCCGCGCTCACCGCTCTCGGCGGCCCGCACATGGGCGCGGATCCGCTCCGGGTCGCCGGGGATGGCCATCAGCCGGTCCATGCCGCCGGACAGGGCGAGGTCGAGCACCCGCTCGCCCTCGTCCGTCTCCAGGTAGCGGAAGCCGGTGGTGGCGAGGTAGCGCTCCTCGTCGTCGGCCTCGACGTGCATCCCGCCCTCGCGCCACATCGGCCAGTCGAGGGCGACGGTCCGCCCGCTGCGCCGTCCCAGCGCCCGCAGGCCCTCCCGTTCGGCGGCGAAGCCGTCCAGGTAGCGGGCGCCGACCGCGTAGTCGACGAGGCCGAAGTCGCCCAGGTGGCCGGAGGTCGAGGCGTAGAGGACGAAGAGGTCGAGCGGCTGGTCCCGGGTGGCCTCGTCGAGCGCGCGGGTCCCGTCCACGCGGGGCCGCAGCTGGGCGTGCAGCTCCGTCAGGTCCTTGTCGGGCAGCGGCTGTCCGCTGACCGTTCCGGCCAGGTGGAACACCCCGTGGAGACGGCCCCAACGGGCGCCGATCTCGGTGACCACCTCGGACATCCGGGCGGCGTCGGCGACATCGCCCCGGAAGTAGTCGGCCTCGGCGCCCAGGGCGCGCAGCTCCTCCAGCCGCGCCCGGCCCGCCGCGTCCAGCGGGGAACGGCCGAGCAGGGCCAGCCGGGCCCGGTGGCGGGTGGCGAGGGTGCGGGCGAGCAGCCGTCCGAGACCGCCCAGCCCGCCGGAGATCAGGTAGACGCCGCGGTCCCGCAGGGCCGGTGAGGCGGTGCCCGGCCGGCGTTCGGCGGGGGGAAGTTCGCGCTGGTGCTGGGTGAACCGGACCCCGCCGTCGTGGCGGACCATCCCCGCGTCCAGCCGTTCGGCGGTGAGTTCGGCCAGCAGGGCGCCGGCGTCGTACGGGCCCGCGAAGCGGACCACCGAGTAGTCCGTGCCGGGGGCGATCGCCATGAGCGAGCCCGCGAAGCCGCCCCACGCCTCGGCGAGCGCTGCGTCCCCGTGCTCCCCGGTGGCGACCTGCACCCGCTCCAGAGCCCCGGCGTCCACCGTGAGGACGGCCTTCAGCAGCAGGAACAGCGCCGCGGGGCCGTGTGCGGAGCGCTGGTCCGGGGTGTCGCCGAGCAGCGGCCACAGGTGCGCGATCCGGCCGACCCGGAGACCGCGTTCGTGGAGCGCGCGCAGGAGCTGGACGTAACTCTCGGGCCGGGACGGGTGGATTTCGTACCCGCGCTCGCCGACCCGCCGGAACGCGGTGCCGGGGCGCACCACGACCGTCGTGCCCGGCAGCCGGTCCGCGAGGGCACCGTCGTCGGCGCACAGCACCAGGGTGGTTCCGTCGTAGGCCGGTGCGGCGGCCGGGACCGGGGCCCGGCGCCATGCGGTGCCGAACAGGAGGAGGTCGTCGGGCAGGAGAGGGCCGTCGGACTGCCCGGGCGCCGGTCCGGGCGCCGGCGCGGCGGGTTCCGCGGCCGCGTCCGCGATCCGGTCCGGGGCGGGGAACCAGTAGCGCTCGGTGGCGAACGGGTAGGTGGGCAGCGACCGGCGCCTCGGCGGCGTACGGTACAGCCGCCGCCAGTCGACGGCCGCGCCCTCGACCCAGGCGGCGGCCACCGCGTGGGGATCCGTCTCCTCGGGCCCGTCGAGGACCGGGGGTGTGGCGTCGCGGGCCACGCGTCCGGTCAGCACCCCGTCCCCGCGCCCGGCGAGCCAGTCCCGCAGGCGCGCCCGCGCCTCCTCGCCGTCGTGGGCGACGAAGGCCAGCCGTTCGGCCAGGGCGGGGCGGCCGGTCTGCAGCGTCCAGGCCGTGCCGGTCAGGTCGCCCGCCCAGTCGGCCACGGACGACTCGGACGACTCCGGCGAGGCGACCGGTGCCGAGACGAACGCCCGCGCGTAGGCGCGCAGCCGCTCCGGGTCCCTGGCCGAGAGGGCGAAGACGGCCGGTCCGGGCTCCGCGGGCGGCTCCTGGTCCACGTACTCCTCCAGCACCACGTGCGCGTTCACTCCTCCGTAGCCGAATGAGCTGATCCCGGCACGGCGCGGCAGCTCCTGTCCGTCCGCACCGCGCGGACGCGGCCAGGGCGCGCTGTCCAGCGGTACGTGGAATGGCGAACCGTCCAGCCGCAGATAGCCGTTGAGCTGCCGGACGTTCGGGTTGCCGGGCAGCCGGCGGTGCCGCAGCGACAGCACGGCCCGCACCAGGGCGGCGATCCCGGCGGCCGGTTCCAGGTGGCCGATGACGTTCTTGAGCGCCGCGAGCGCGCAGTGCGGCTCCTCCGGCGCCGGGTGGCCCGCGCGCTCGTACAGCGTGGCGAACGCCTGCCGCAGGCCGCCCACCTCGGCCGGATCCCCGATGACGGTGCCCGTGCCGTGGGTCTCGATGTAGCCGATGCTGCGCGGGTCGACGTCGGCCTTGCGGTGCGCGGCGACGATGACCTCGGCCTGGGCCGGCGGGTTGGGCGCGGTGAGCGAATTGGCCCGCCCGCCGTGCCCCACGGCGGTGCCGCGCAGCACGGCGTGGACCGGGTGACCGTCGGCGAGCGCCTTGCTCAGCCGCATCAGCACCACGGCCCCGACGCCCTCGCCGCGCACGTATCCGCTCGCGTCCTTGTCGAAGGCCCGCCCCACGCCGTCGGGGCTGAGCATGCCCGCGCGTTCCAGGGAGGCGAAGCCGACGGGCGACAGGAGCACGCTGACGCCCCCCGCGATCACCGTGTCGCAGTGCCCGAGTTCCAGGGCCTCGGCGGCGCGGTGCAGGGCCACCAGGGAGCTGGAACAGGCGGTGTCGACCGGCTCGCTGGGTCCCCGCAGGTCGAGGTGGTACGAGACGCGGTTGGCCAGCATCGAGGGGGTCAGACCGGTCGACGCGTAGGCGTCCACCTTCGCTCCTGAACGCTGGACCAGCTCCGCGTACTCGGAGGCGCCCACACCGACGAACAGGCCGGTCCGGGTTCCCGCCAGGGCCCCGGGGTCGATCCCGGCGTCCTCGATCGCCGTCCACACGGTGGTGAGCAGCAGCCGCTGCCGGGGGTCCATCCAGGCCGCCTCGCGGGGCGAGATGCCGAAGAACAGCGGGTCGAAGCGGTCGATGCCCGGCATGAAGCCACCGCGGTTCACCCGGGTGCGGTCCGGGGCTTCGGCGGGGTCGCCGTGCACCGCCCGCCAGTCCCAGCGGTCCGCGGGCACCTCGGAGACGAGGTCGCCGCCGCGCTCCAGGTTGGCCCAGAAGGCGTTCAGGTCGGGCGACTCGGGCAGGGTCCCGGCCATGCCGACGATCACCACCGGGTCGTCGTCGGCGGGGGCGGGCCGGGGCGCGGTGGCGGGCTCGGGCTGCCGGTCACCGGCCGGCTCCTCGGCGCTTTCCCGCCACAGGTGGGCGGTGAGCGCTGCCGGGGTCGTGGCCTCCAGGAACAGGTCCGGGGTGACCGTCACGCCGAAGTCCCGGCTCACTTGGTCGGCGAGCTTGATGAGGCTGAGCGAGTCCAGGCCGTGGGCGTGGAAGGTCAGCTCCGGGTCCAGCTCGGCGGCGTCGAAACCGGTCAGCCCCGACAGCAGTTCCAGCACCCGTTCCCCGAGCCGCGACGGCGGCCCGGCGGCGGCCGTGGTGGGGCCGGCGGGGGCGACGGGCCGCGCGGGGTCGTCCGCTCGTGCTGTGCTCCGGGCCGCGATCCAGGTGCGTTCCCGCGCGAACGGATATCCGGGGAGGGACATCGGCCGCGGCGGGGACGGGTAGAGCCCGGCCCAGTCGAATTCCTCCCCGTCCGCCCAGCGCCGCGCCAGCCGGTCGAGTTCCGCGGCCGACGCGGCGGCGTCCACGGGCAGGAGCGTGGGGCGCAGCCACGTCTCGCCGCGCACCCGGCCCCGGTGGACGCCCGGTACGTGCTCGTCCCCCTGGGCGAAGCGGCGCAGCGCGTCGCACAGTTCGTGCACGCCGGAGGCGACCAGGGCCAGCCGCTCCCCCATGGCCTCGCGGCCCGCCTGGAGCGTCCAGGCCAGGCGATCGAGATCCACGGCGGCAGCGGCGGCCGGGCGCCGGGTGGGCGCGGCCGGCTCGGCGGGCCCGGCCAGTGCCGAGGCCACCTGGCCCAGCGTCATCTGCGTGTGCAGGGTCTCGGGACGCACCCGGCCGGCGTCGAGGCCGTACCGGTCCGCGACCCGGCGCACCAGGTCGAGCACCGCCATCAGGTCCAGGCCGAGGTCGGCCAGCGGCTCGTCCTGGGTGGCGCCCGCCACGCCCGCGAGGCGGGCGAGTTCGGCGGCGTACTCGCTCTCGTTTCCGTGCTCGCTTCCGTACTCGTCCCCGTTCTCGTACGAGGACGCGCCCAAGAAGGCGTGCAGGTCGGCGGCGACCGCGCGCAGCCGGTCCTGATCCCGCGCGGAGAGCACGAACAGCCGGGGTCCGCTCCTCCCGCCCACGGCTTCCGCCGGCTCGGGCGGCTCCTCCAGGACGAGGTGGGCGTTGGAGCCGCCCGCGCCGAAGGCGCTGATGCCCGCGCGCAAGGGCCCGTCGTCCGTGCGCCAGGCGGCCCGGGTGCGCTGCACCTCGAACGGCACACCGGCCCAGTCGATCTTGGAGTTGAGGCGTTCGGCGTGCAGCGAGGGCACCAACTCCCGGTGGCGCATCTGGAGCAGCACCTTGGTGAGCGCCGCCACGCCGGCCGCCGACTCCAGATGGCCGACGGCGGACTTGAGCGAGCCCAGCGCGATCTTCGGCGCGCCGTCCGGCCGCCCGCCGAACGCCCGTACCAGGCCGGCCATCTCGGTCGGATCGCCCAGGGCGGTACCGGTGCCGTGGGCCTCGATGTACGACACCGTGCCCGGGCCGGTGCCCGCCCGGCGCAGCGCCTGGGAGACCAGCTCGCCCTGCGCCACCGGATTGGGCACGGAGTAACCGCTGGTCTTGCCGCCGTGGTTGAGGGCGCTGCCCAGGATCACGCCGTGGATCCGGTCGCCGTCGCGCTCGGCGTGTTCCAGGGGCTTCAGCAGGACGGCGCCGACGCCCTCGCCCGGGACCATGCCGTCGCCGCCCTCGCCGAAGCTGCGGCAGCGCCCGTCGGTGGAGGTGAATCCGCCCGCGGCGAGCAGGCCGTACTTGCGCGGGTGCACGGCGAGGTTGACGCCGCCCGCCAGCGCGTAGTCGGCGTTGCCGAGCAGCAGCGCCTCACAGGCCAGGTGGATGGCGCTGAGCGACGAGGAGCACATGGTGTCGACGGCCAGGCTCGGGCCCTGGAAGTCGAAGAAGTACGACACGCGGTTGGCGATCGAGGAGTAGCCCATGGACCCGGCCAGGCCGTCCTCGGTCTCGTACAGCTGGTAGTGGCCGTACATGACGCCGACGTAGACCCCGACCGTGGCGCCGCGCAGCCGGGCGCGCGGGTAGCCCGCGTCCTCCAGGGTGTGCCAGGCCGTCTGGAGGAACAGACGCTCCTGCGGATCGGTCAGCTCGGCCTCGTTGCGGGACATCTGGAAGAAGCGCGGGTCGAACTCGTCGATGCCATCGAGGAATCCGCCCCACCGGCTGATCGGCGCCCCGTCGATCCGGGTGTGCTCGCGCCAGTCCCAGCGGTTCTCGGGAACCTCGCCGACGCAGTCACGGCCCGCGCCGAGGTTGTCCCAGAACGCGTCGAGATCGCGCGCCTTCGGATAGCGGCCCGCCACCCCGACGATGGCGATCCCGCCCGTGAGCGGCCCGGACGCGGGGCCGGTTCCGGACGCGGGCTCGCCGCGGGGCGCGGGCTCGATGACCCGCACGGGCTCGGAGCGGGGCGCGGGCTCGGGCTCGTGCCGGGCCTCGGGCAGCAGCTCGGCGCGCAGCGCTTCCGCATGGTGCTCGAGGAAGTAGTCGACGAGCCTGCCGATCGTGGAGTACTCGAACAGCAGCGTGGCGGGCAGCGACCCACCCGTGGCGGCCGCCAGCCGGTCGACGATCCGCGGCGTGGTCAGCGAGTCGATCCCGAAGTTCTCGAACGTCTCCTCCGGGAACAGCCGGTCCTCCGGCACCTGGAGGATCTCGGCGAAGGGCCGCTTCACGAACGTCTCGACGGCCTGCCGCAGCGCGTCGCCCGTCCCGCCCGGCCGGGCAGGGCCCGGAGCGGTGGGGGCCGCCACGGCGGCGGTGCCGGAGACAGCCGCCGGGGTCACCGGTTCCGGCGCCGCGCCGGAGCCGCGCTCGGCGATCACCACGCACTGGGTGTGCCCCTCGTCCGCCGGGACCGCCCGGCTGCGCGCGAACCCCGCCATGGCCAGCGCCCGTTCCCAGCCCTCGCCCGACAGCAGCGGCGAACCGGGCAGCCGCAGATGGGCGTCCTTGTTCAGCCACCAGCCGTCGAGCAGGCCGAAGGTGAGCGTGGTGGTGATGACGTTCTGGCTGGCCTCGTTGAGGACGAGCCACCCCCCGGGCCGCAGGAGGGAGCGGACCCGTTCGAGCGTGGCCAGCAGATCGTCGGTGGCGTGCAGCACGTTGGCGGCGATCACCACGTCGAACCCGCCGGGCTCGAAGCCCTGGTCCCCCGGGTCGCGGCCCGCGTCCAGCTTGCGGAACTCCACGAACGGGTACTGCGCGCCGAAGCGTTCCCGGCCGTGCTGGAGGAACGCCATGGAGATGTCCGTGTAGACGTACCGCAGGTCCTCGCCGAGCCGGGCGAGTTCGGGCAGGACGACGGCGGTGGTGCCGCCGGTGCCGGCGCCCACCTCGAGGACCGACAGCGGCCGGCCGCCGTCCCCGGACCGCGCCCGCTCCGCCAGGTAGCGTGCGCCTGCCGAGATCACCAGGTCGTTGGCGCGGTCGACCACCGGACTGCCCCGGTAGGCGCCCTCCACGAGGGCGGTGGAGCCTCCGGGGAACATCACGTCCGTGGCCCGCACCTCGCCCCGCAGGACCGGGAACAGGTTGCGCATGCAGGGGCCGAGCAGCCGGTCGAAGCGGTTGAGGGCGTCGTGCCGGTCGCACAGCCCGGTCAGCTCCGCCTCCGGGTCGGCGGCGGGCCGCCGCCCGGTCACGGTCAGCGCGCCGCCTTCCTCGCGCAGCCCGCCGTGGACCGTCAGGACGCGGAGCAGCTCCGCGAACAGCCGGCGCTGGCCCGGCCGTACGCCGAGCCGGCCGGCCAGCTCCTCCTCCGTCCAGCGCTCGTCCGGGGTGCGGAAGACCCCGTTCTCGCGGAAGAGCAGCCACAGCCAGTCCAGCATGACGCGGTCCAGGTGAGCGCTGACCTCCTGGGTGAGCAGCCGGTCCACCGGCGGCCTGGCCGCCAGCTCGTCCACGATGGCGAATGCCCCCGCCCGCGCGGCCGCCGACGCGTCCCCGCCGCCGGTGTCCGCGAAGTCCACGCCCGCGGACTCCAGCACCTCACGGCTGGCCTTGGTGACCAGCAGCTGCCGCTCGTGGTGGCCCAGCAGGTGGTCCACCGCGGCCATCCCCTCCGCCGGGGTGATCGAGAAGATTCCGCTGCGGGCCAGCCGCTCCCGGTAGCGGTCCTCGGCGACGATGCCGACGGTCCCCCAGAAGCCCCAGTTGACGACCCGTACGGCGGCATCGAGACGGGACCCGAGGAAGTGCGCGAAGGAGTCCTCGAAGGTGGAGCCCGCCGCGTAGTTGCTCTGCCCCGCGCTCCCCGACAGCGCCACCGCCGACGAGAAGAACAGCACGAAGTCCAACGGCAGCTCCCGGACCGCGGCCATCAGCGCCACGCCGACCTTGGTCTTGGCGTCCAGCGCGGCCCGGAACGTGGCCTCGTCCATGTTGGCCACGCTCTTGTCGCGCAGCACGATCGTGGAGTGGACCACCCCGTGCAGCGCGCCGTGCGTCCGCACGGTGTCGCGCACCACGCGCTCCAGCTCCGCCGGATCGCCCGCGTCGGCCCGCTCGTAGCTCACCGACCGGCCGTCGGGGTCGATCCGGCGCAGCCGCTCCCGGCGCCGCTCGTCCAGGGCGCTGCGGCCCACCAGCACGACCTTCGCGCCGAACTCGCGCACCAGCCAGTCGGTCATCTCCAGGCCGATGCCGCCCGCCCCGCCCAGGAGCAGGTAGACGCCGCCGCGCCGCAGGCGTCCCCGCTCCACGGGGGCGGGCGGCACCGGCACCAGCTTCCTGCGGTACACGGAGTCCGCCCGCAGGGCGAGCGGACTTGCCGGGCGGGACGCGGCCGGGCCGGCGGCCAGCCGGACCAGGGTCCGGGCCGAGGCGCGCGGGTCGTCCTCGCTCGCGCGGTCGACCACGGTCACCCGCCAGCGCGGATACTCCTGGGCCAGCGACATCGCCAGACCGTGCAGACCGCCCGCGAACGGGTTGTTCACGGGATGGCCGGATCCGTCCGGTTCCACCGCGCAGACGTCCTCGGTCACCACGGCGAGCCGCAGCGCACCGGCGGCGGCGCCGTGTGCGAGCAACGTCTTCACCAGGCGGAACAGGGCCAGGACGCCGCGCTGCTGGCCGTCCTCCAGGTCCGCCGGGCTGTCGTGGCGCTCACCGGGCCGTGCGGTGCCGGAGAGGAAGTACAGGGTGTGGGGCAGGACGGACGCGTCGAGGTCCGGCAGTTCGCCGCCGTCGGCCCGCACCAGCAGGGGCCGGCCCGGGCCGTGGTCCGCCAGTTGCCGGGCCAGCGGTTCGGAGCCCTCGTCGTGGACGATCCACACCACGCCGTCGGCGGCCGGGGCAGCGGGGCCGTCCTCGTCGTCGAGCACGACCCAGCGCGGCGCGAACAGCACCTCACCCAGCTGGTCCGAGCCGTCGTACCGCGCGGTCGCGTCGCCCGGTACGTCCCGTTCCGGAGCGGGGGCGGGACGCAGCGCCAGGTCGCGCAGGCGCACGCAGACCCGGCCGTCGTCGTCCAGCAGCGCGATGTCGTAGCGGTCGGGCCCGGCGGTCCGTACGTGTGCGTAACCCCGTTCGGCCGGCCGCCGCCGGATCTCCACGGCCTCCACCGCGTACGGCACCATCGCCTGCCCCGAGGTGCGGTCGCGCAGGACGGCGAACGTCTGCAACGCGCTGTCCAGCAGCGCCGGATGCAGCACGCAGTCCGCCGGCGTCGCGCCGGCCGCGGCCGGGACGGCCAGCCGGGCCAGTGCCTCGCCGTCGCCCTCGGCGATCCACTCCACCCCGCGCAGCACCGGCCCGTAGACCAGCCCGGCGGCGGCGAAGTCCGCGTAGAGCCGGGCCCCGTCGTGCCGCCGGCCGCAGCGCTCCCGGATCGCGTCGAGGGACACCCGCTCGTCGTCGCCGTCCTCCGTGCCGTCCGGCAGCGGCTCGACCGCGCCCTGCGCGAACACCACCGGTGCCGCACCGTCCCGCCCGCGCAGTTCGAAGCCCGTACCGCGCCCGGTCCGGCGCAGCGACAGCCACGCGGGACGCTCCTGTCCGTCCACGGTCAGCGGCCTGAGCCAGCGCACGGCGCGCAGCACCGCCCGCTCCCCGAGACCGGCCTCCCCGGCCGCCGCGCGGGCCATCTCCAGCACCGCCACACCGGGCAGCAGCCGCACCCCGCCCACCTGGTGGTCCCGGATCAGCGGATGATCGGGGCCGAAGCGGGCGGCGAAGGCGAGGGCTCCGTCCAGGCTCTCCGCCGGGTCGACGCGGTCGAGCAGCGGATGGGGTGCCACCGCCCCCGCCGGGGCGGCGTCCGTACGGTGCCCGGCCACCAGCGTGTCACCGCCGGTGATCCAGCAGCGCATCTCCTCGAAGGGGTAGCCGGGCAGCGGCAGACGTCCGGGCTCGGCGCCGGCGTCGTACATCAGCCGCCACTCGGGCGCCCCGCCGTCCGCCCACAGGGCGGCGACGGCCGCCGCGTCGCGCCGTTCGACCGCCTGCCGCACCTCGTCCCGCGACACCCGGGCGCCGCCGTCGCGCGAGGCGCCGCGCACGCTGCCCTGCCACACCCCGCCGGGCAGCGGGCCGCCCTCGGCGAAGGCGGTCAGCGCGGCGGCGAGCCGGTCCACCGACGAGGCCACGACGGCCAGCCGGTCGGCCAGGGCTTCCCGGCCCACCTGGAGCGTGTGGGCCACAGCCGCCACGTCGGCCTCCGGGTGCCGGGCCAGGAACCCGGCGAACCGGCGGGCGACCTCCCGCAGCCGCTCCGGGGTCTTCGCCGAGAACGGGAAGACCCACGGCCCCTCTCCTGACGCCCGGGGCCGGTCCGGCCGGTGCTCCTCGACGACCAGGTGCGCGTTGGCCCCGCCCGCCCCGAACGAGCTGATCCCGGCGCGCAGCACCCCGCTGCCGCCCGCCGGATGCCACGGCGTCAGCTCGCGCTGCACGGCGAACGGCGCTTCCGCCCACTCGATGTTCGGGTTGAGCGTGTCGGAGTGCAGCGAGGGCACCAGCGTGCGGTGCCGCATCTGCAGCAGCACCTTGCACAGGGCCGCCATGCCCGCCGCCGACTCCAGATGCCCGATGTTGGACTTGACCGAGCCGATCGGCACGCTCCCCGGCGGCAGCCCAGCACCCTCGAAGGCGAGGGTCAGCCCGCGGATCTCGATCGGGTCGCCGAGCGCGGTCCCGGTGCCGTGCGCCTCGATGTACGAGATCGACCCGGGTGCGACCCCGGCCCGCTCGACGGCCCTGCCGATCAGATCGCCCTGGGCGAGCGGATTGGGGACGGTGAAGCCGTTGGTCTTGCCGCCGTGGCCCAGTGCGCTGCCCAGGATCGTGGCGTACACGTGATCGCCGTCGCGCAGCGCCCGGCTCAGCGGCTTGAGCAGCACCGCCCCGACGCCCTCGCCGGGCACATAGCCGTCGCCGCCCTCGCCGAAGCTGCGGCACAGGCCGTCGCCGGAGGTGAACTGGCCCTGCCCCAGGAAGCGGTACTTGTACGGGTGCACATGCAGGTTCACGCCCCCGGCGAGCGCCACCTCCGCCTCACCGGACCGCAGGTCACGGATGGCGAGGTGGATCGCGCTCAGGGCCGAGGAACACATGGAGTCCACGGTCAGGCTGGGGCCCTGGAAGCCCATGACGTGGGAGACGCGGTTGGCGATCGAGGCGTACGAGGACGCGGCGATGCGCCCGTCGTGGCCCTCGTAGAGCTGGTACAGGGCGTACATCGCCCCGACGTAGACGCCGACCCGGCCGGAGCGCAGTGCCGCCCTGGTGTATCCGGCGTCCTCCAGCGTGTGCCAGGCCGTCTGGAGGAACAGCCGCTCCTGCGGGTCGATGATCTCGGCCTCGCGCGGGGACATGCCGAAGAACAGCGGGTCGAACCGGTCGATGCCGTCGATGAAGCTGCCCCAGCGGCTGTACGGGACGGCCCGGTCGGCCTCGGTGGCGTCGTCGTAGTCCCGCCAGTCCCAGCGTTCGGCGGGGATCTCGGTGATGAGGTTCCGGCCGGCCCGCAGGTTCTCCCAGAAGGAGTCCAGGTCGTCGGAGCCGGCGAAGCGCGCGCTGACGCCCACGATCGCGATCGGCTCGTCCTGCCCCGCCGTGGGCTCGGGCGCTGCGGACTCGGACGCGGCGGGCTCGGGTACGGCGCGTACGGCCGTGGCGGGCTCGGGTACGGCGGCGCGTTCGGGCGCGGGCGCCAGGGCCGCCAGGGTCCCGGCGTGCCGCGCCGTGAAGTACCCCGTCAGCGACCGCAGATCCTGGTACTCGAAGAACAGCGTCTTGGGCAGCGGACCGAAGTGCTCCTCCAGCCTGCCCGTCAGATCCATGACCAGGATGGAGTCGATGCCGTACGCCTCGAAGGCGGTCTCGGGCTCGATCTCCTCGGCGGCCATGCCGAACACCTCGGCCAGGACGCCCCGCAGGAACCCTTCGGCCCGCTCGCTCCCGTCGTCCGCGCCCGGCAGCTGCCCGGACACCAGCTCCGACACCGGCTCGGCGCCCCCGGGGGCCGGTGCGGACGCGACCGGCCGGGGCAGCGCGCGGTCGCCCGCGTCCGCCAGCAGCCCGCGCACCTTCTCCGGGCGGCCCCGGGCGATCAGCACATGGTCACCGTCGTGCCCGAAGGCGGCGTCGAACGCGGCCAGCCCTTCGGCGGACGGAAGGGCCCGCAGCCCGGCCTCGTCCACCATCCGGTCCTGTGCCGCCGCGTCCATGCCCATGCGGATGCCGCCGTCCTCCCACAGCGACCACAGCAGCGACAGGGTGCGCCCCGAGCGCCGCCCGGCGTGGCGCAGCTCCTCGCGCCACCCGGCGAAGCCGTCTAGGAACCGGTTGGCGTAGGCGTAGTCGCTCTGGCCTGGCGAGCCCGCGGCGCCGGACACGGAGGAGAAGAGCACGAAGAAGTCGAGGGGCTGGTCGGCGGTGGCGCGGTCCAGATCGACCGTGCCGGGCACCTTCGGCGCCAGCACCGCCGCCATGTCCGCCGCGCTCTTGCGCAGCAGATGGGCGTCGTCGGTGACGCCGGCCAGGTGCAGCACTCCGTGCAGCGCGCCGAACTCGGCCCGGATCCACTCGGTCAGTGCCTGCGCCGCGCCCGGTTCGCCCAGCCGGGCCGGGCGGTAGACGGCGTCGATGCCGTCGGCGCGCAGCGCCGCCAGCTCCCGCTCCCGCTGCCCGTCCAGCGGGGAACGGCCGGTGAGCACGAACCGCGCCCGGCCGCCCCGGGCCGCCAGGTGGCGCACCAGGATCCGGCCGAGACCGCCCAGGCCCCCGGTGACCAGATAGGTGCCGTCCTCGCGCAGCGCGGGCCGGCCGATGTGCGCGCCAGGGAAGCGGGGGAAGTCCGCGATCGGCCTCCACCGCCGTACGTGCCGTTCGCCGTTCCGGTGGCGGACCGCGAACGCGTGCCGGTCCGCCGCGAGTTCCCGGGCGGCGATACGGGCGCGTTCCCCGGCGGAGCCGGGCGGCACGGAGACCACCGACATCAGGAAGTCGGGCTGCTCGTTGGCGACGGCCTTGGCCAGTCCGTCCAGCGCGGCGGCGTGCACGTCGTCGAGGCCACCGGTGGTCTCGTACACGTACAGCAGCCGCACCGGGCGCCCGGTGCGGGCCCGGGACCAGGCGCGGAACAGGCCGGACAGCAGGGGCAGCGCGCGGTCCGGCGAGCCGTCGTCCGCCGGGAGGGCCGCGGCGTCCCAGACGACGGCGGCGGGGCCGCGGCCCTCCGCCGCGAGCCGGGCGAACAGCCGCTCCCAGTGGTCCTCGTCGTCCAGCCGGAGCCGCCACCCGCCGTCGCCGGTCTCGGCGAACGTGTCGCCGGGCAGCACCGCGAGCGCCGTTCCGCCCGGCGCCGCCACGGAACGGTCGCCGAAGCCCACGACCAAGACGGGATCGGGGCCGGGGTCCGCGTCCGCCGTGCCGTTCGCGGCGGCCGGAGACGGCTCCCACACCTCCTCGAAGGCGAGCGTCTCCGCCTCCGGGCCCTCCGTACCGGCGGTGCCCAGGGCGTGCGTCCGGCCCACGGCGCGCGTGACCAGCCCGCGCAGGCGCAGCGCGATCCGGCCCTCGTCGTCCGTGAGCGTCAGGTCGTGGCCGGTGTCCCGCCCCGGCGAGGCGGACCCGGAGGCGGGGGCGGGCACGGCGTGCACATAGCCGCGGCGCGGCAGCGGGCGCAGGATCTCCAGCGAGCCGAGCGAGAAGGGGAGCTTGCGCTCCCGGGTCGCCTCGGGGTCGTCGGCGGTCCACAGCGCGGCCTGGAGCATGCCGTCCAGCAGGGAGGGGTGCAGCGTGAACCGGTCGAGGGGCAGGCCGGCCGCCTCCGGCACCTCCACCCGGGCCAGCGCCTCGGCCTCGCCGTGCACGAGCGAACGCAGCGGCTGGAAGCTGGGCCCGTAGCCGCCGCCGAGCCGATCGAACAGCGCGTAGCACTCGGCGCCCGTGACCGTCCGCGGGCAGCGGGCACGGATCCCCGCCAGGTCGAGTACGGGAGACTCGTCCGCCAAGTCGTCGGCGCGGGCGAAGCCGATCCGGCCGGCCGAGCACAGCTCGCCGGTCCTGTCGGCACCGCCGTCCTCACCGCCGCGCCTGACCTCGTAACTCAGCCCGTCCGCCGTGGGCGTCAGCCGCAGCCGGACGCGCACCGGCCGGTCGGTGACGACGACCGGCCGCGCCCACAGGACGTCGGACACGGTGCGCACCGTGCCGCGTCCGGTCCCCGCCGCGGTGGCCACGGCCAGCTCCAGCGCCGCGACCGCAGGAAGGATCTTCATCTCGCCGATGGCGTGGTCCCGCAGGAAGAACTCGTCGCCGGTGAACGTCGTGGCGAACTCCGGGCCCTCGGCGTCGCCAACCGGCGCCGCGGCCAGCGGCCGGGGCGCGCTCGCGGCGGCGGAGCCCTGGCCGGGGGCGGCCGGGTCCGGCTCGGCCAGCCAGTACTGCCGGGGGGACAAGGGCGCTGCGGGCAGGGACAGCCGGGCCGGGCCGGGCCCGTCCCCGTACAGCTGCCGCCAGTCCACGTCCGCGCCGCCGGCCCACAGCCGGGCCAGCTCCCGCGGCTCAACGGCGGCCGGCTCGCCCGGACCGTCGCCGGGCGCCTCCGCGTCGCCTGGGGCGTCGGCCGCGACGCTGCCGCGCGCCGCGTCGTGGTCGCCGCCCGGATCGGCCGCGAACGCCGCCAGCCGCTCGGCCAGTTCACCGAGCGAGGACACGACCAGGGCCAGCCGTTCGCCCAGCGGCTCCCGCCCCGTCTGGAGGGTGTACGCCAGGCGCTCCATCGTGGCCGGCGAGTCCCGGCCCTCCCCCGAGCGGTCCGCGGCCCACCGCGCGAGGCGGTCGGCGTACTCCGCCAGCGGCCCGGGGCCGGACGCGGACAGCGGGACGACATAGCTCCGCGAAGAGGCCGTCTGCTTGTCAACCATCTACTGTTCCTCTGCCTCTTCGAGTACGACGTGCACATTGCTGCCGCCCATGCCGAACGAGCTGACGCCCGCCCGCCTCGGGTGGGGCCGTCCCGCGCCGTCGCGCGGCGGATCCCATGCGGTGGTGTGCGTCTGCAAGTGGAAGGGGGTGCCGTCGAGTTCGAGCATCGGGTTGGGATGGGTCAGATGGACCAGCCCGGGCAGCGTGCGGTGCCGCATCGCCAGCAGCACCTTCACCACCCCGGCCACGCCCGCCGCCGCCTCCAGATGACCGATGTTGGTCTTGACCGACCCCAGGGCGATCCGCGCCGTGTCCGCCCCCTCCCGGGCGAGGAGCCGGGCGAACGCGTCCTTCAGCCCCTCGGCCTCGATGGGGTCGCCCAGGGCGGTGCCGGTGCCATGGGTCTCGATGTAGCCCACCGACGCGGGCGTACCCGCCGCCTCGTGGGCGCGGACCACCACATCGGCCTGCGCCCGGGGGTTGGGGACGGTCAGCGAGTGGGTGCGGCCGCCGTGGTTCTCCGCCGAGCCGATGATCACGCCGTGCACCGGATCGCCGTCGGCGCGCGCCCGGTCCAGGCGTTTGAGCAGCAGCAGGACGACGCCTTCGCCGCGCCCGTAGCCGTCGGCGCTCGCGTCGAAGGTCTTGCACCGGGCGTCCGGGCTGAGCATTCCGGCGCGGCGCAGACCGAGGTACCCGTACGGCGACAGCAGCAGGTTGGCCCCGCCGGCCAGGGCCGTGTCGCAGTCGCCGAACTGGAGCGAGCGCACCGCCCGGTGGATGGCCACCAGCGAGCTGGAGCAGGCCGTGTCGTAGATGGTGCTCTGGCCCCGCAGGTCGAACAGGTGCGAGATCCGGTTGGCCGCCACGGAGGCGACGTTGCCGAGGAGGAAGTGGTCGTCCGTCTCCCGCTCGTGGCCGAGCAGGCTGAAGTAGTCGGCGCCCGTGATGCCCACGAAGACGCCCGCCCGGCTCCCGGCGAACTCCCCCGGCGCCACGCCCGCGTCCTGCACGGCTCCGAGCGCGGCGTGCAGCAGCAGCCGGTGCTGGGGGTCCATCTGGGCGGCCTCGCGCGGGGAGATGCGGAAGCGCTGGGCGTCGAAGCCCGCCACGTCCCGGACGAAGGAGCCCTGGAAGGCGGTGGGGTCGCCGTCCGCGTAGCGCCCGAACAGGGCGCGCGAGAAGCCGCGTTCCATCGGGTACGGACGCACCAGGTCCCGCATTCCGGACAGATGGCCCCAGAACTCCTCCAGCGTGTCCGACTCCGGCAGCCGGCCGCCCATGCCGATGATCGCCACCGGCGGATAGCCGCTGTCGTCGGGGTCGGCGAGGACGGTGCGGACCGTACGCACCGGGCGGGCCGGGCGGACGGGGGACACCGGGGCGGCCGGGCCCCGCTCCTCGGCGGCCTCCGCGGCCTCGGCGGGCGGGGCGGCTTGGTGGCGCCCCGCCAGTTGCTCCGGGAACGTCGTCAGCAGGTGGGTGGCGAGGGCGTCCAGGGTCGGATGGCCGTAGAACGCCGTGGGCGCCACGGTCACCCGCAGCCGGTCGCGCAGGACCGCGCTGAGCCGGGTGAAGCGGATCGAGTCGAAGCCGTAGTCGCCGATCGGCCGGCGGGCCGAGATCTGCTCCGCGGGCACGCGCGCGATCTCGGCCACCCAGCCGCGCAGTTCCTCACGCAGCGCCGCCGCCGCATCGCCCGCCGCGTCGCCCACGGGTGCGTCGGCGGGCTTCGGAGCGTGGCCGGCGCCGGGGGCGGGCGGCCGGGCGGACCGGTGGCCGTAATCGCGCACGATCTCCTCGAGCCCCAGCCGTCCCAGCGGGCCGGTGTCGATCTTCGCGTTCGGTGTCCGCGGGAGGGACTCCAAGGGGATCAGCCGGGCGGGGACCATATAGCCCGGCAGCCACGCCGCCAGCCGCTCCCGCAGCCGGTCCACCAGCTCCTCCTCCCCCGCGGCGGGCTCCGGCACCTGGACGAACCCGATCAGGGCCGGATGCCCCGCGGCGTCGTCGCGCAGCACCACCCGGGCCTCCTCGACGAGCCCGGTGCGGCGCAGCGCGGCCTCGATCTCGCCCAGTTCGATGCGGTAGCCGCGCAGCTTGGCCTGCCGGTCCAGGCGGCCGAGGATCTCCAGCCCGCCGTCGGGGAGATGGCGCGCCGCGTCGCCGGTCCGGAACAGCCGGCCGCTCTCGCCGAGGAACCCGCCGTCGGGGAACTTCTCGGCGGTCAGCTCGGGCCGCCCGAGGTAGCCCCGGGCCACGCCGTCCCCGGCGATGTACAGCTCGCCCACGGTGCCGAACGGAACCGGCCTGCGGTGTTCGTCGAGCAGATGGAACCGGGTGTTGGCGATCGGCGTACCGGCGCTCACCGTCCCGTGGCGGCGCACCCGAGCCGTGGAGGACCAGATCGTCGTCTCGGTGGGCCCGTACATGTTCCACACCTCGTCGGCGCGGACCAGCAGTTTGCCGGCCAGCTCGGGGGTGAGGGCCTCGCCGCCGCACAGGATCTTCCCGTTCAGCCGCCCGTTCCAGCCCGCCGCGAGCAGCATCTGCCACGTGGCGGGGGTGGCCTGCACGATCGTCGGCGCGGACCTCTCCAGCAGCTCCCGCAGCGCGAGGCCGTCGCGCGCCACCTCGGTGGGGGCGATCTCCACCGAGGCGCCCCGGGTGAGCGGCAGCAGCAGTTCGAGCCCGGCGATGTCGAAGCTGACGGTGGTGACGGCCAGCAGCCGGTCGCCCTCGGCGCAGCCGGGCCGCTCCGCCATGGCGGCGAGGAAGTTGGCCAGGTTGCCGTGGGTGATCTCCACGCCCTTCGGCCTGCCGGTGGAGCCGGAGGTGTAGAGGACGTACGCCGTGTGGCCGGCGATGTCGGCCGGGGCGGGCACCGGTTCCGGAACCGGCGGTGTCGCGGACGTCCAGTCGATCTCGTCCAGCAGGACCGGGTCGGCCTGGCTGTCCGGCGGCAGGGCGGGCGCCGACGCCGCGTCCGTCACCACGGTGGTGAGCCCCGCGTCCGAGACGATGAACGCCAGCCGGTCGGGCGGGAATCCGGGGTCCAGCGGTACGTACGCGGCCCCGGCACGGTGGACGGCCAGCAGGGCGACGACCAGCTCGGCGCGGCGCTCGGCCGCCACGCCCACCAGCGCACCGGGACGCACCCCGGCCTTCCGCAGCCGGTCGGCCAGCACCTCGGTCCGGTGGACGAGTTCGCGGTAGGTGAGGCTCTTGTCCTCGTCCACCACCGCCGTGGCGTCCGGCGTGCGGTCCGCCTGGTCCAGGACCAGGCCGACGGCGGTCGGCGGGCCGGGGTGCCGGACGGTGGTCGCGTTCACCCGGTGCAGCAGCGCGCGCTCGCGCGGGCCGGCCACCTCGATGGTGTCCAGTGACCGGTCCAGGTCCTCGGTCATCCGGGCCAGCAACTCCCGGTAGTGGTCGGCGAAGCGCTCCACGGTGGGCCGCGTGAACTGCTCCGGGTCGTACTTGACGTACACCAGGGCGCGGTCCTCACGCACCACCACCTCCAGGACGAGGTCGGACTCGCCCTCCTGGGTGACGGCCAGGGCGTCCCGCACGAGCGTCTGCCCGGCCGCCATGTCGAGGTCCTTGCCGACGCCCTGCTGGAGGTAGAAGCCGATGTCGAACGAGGCGTCCGGGTTGCCCTCCCGCCTCAGGTCGTCCACGACGGCGGCGAACGGGTGGTCGCCGTGGTCCTCCGCGTCCAGCAGCTCCTCGTGCACCGACGCGCACAGTTCGCGGACGGTCATGCCCGGCCCGCACGCGGTGCGCAGCACCACCGGGTTGATCATGTAGCCGACGGTCCGGTCGAAGTCCTGGGTGGGCCGTCCGTCGGTGGGGACCATCACGCAGATGTCGTCCTGGCCGCTGTAGCGGTGCAGCAGCCACACGTAGGCGGCGTACACCACGCTGAACGGCGTCAGCCGCAGCTCCCGGGCCGCGGTGCGCACCGCGGCCCAGGCCGGCGCGTCGAGTTCGAGCTGCACGCTCGACCCCACGTAGTCCGGCGGCCCCACCCGCCGGTGGTCCACCAGCCGGTCGAGGACGGCCGAGGTGGACGCGCCCTTCAGCCGGCGGGCCCAGTACGCGCGGTCCGCCGCCGCGTCCGGGCCGGCCAGCCGCTCCCGCTGCCACCGCACGAACCGGCTGTAGGGCGTGGCCGGTTCACCGGGCACGGGCGTTCCGCCACGGGCCAGCGTCTCGTAGTCGGCGACCAGGTCGCGCAGCAGCAGATGGCTGGTGACACCGTCGGTGACCAGATGGTGGAAGACCAGCAGCAGCAGCGGACCGGCCTCCCCCGGCGCGCGGACGAAGTACGCGCGGTGGAGCGGATCGTGCTCCAGGTCGAACGGGGTGTGGATCAGCTGCCTGATCCGCTCCATGAGTTCGGGCCCGGTGAGGTGGGACAGGTCCCGTTCCTCCAGCGTGATCCCCCGGTCCGAGACGGTCTGCACCGGACCGTCCTCGCCCTGCCGCACGCTGATCCGCAGGCTCGGATGGCGGCGTACGGCCGCCGAGAGGGCGCCCTGGAGGTGCCGGGGGTCGGCGTCCGGGCGCAGCCGCAGCGCCAGCGGCAGGTTGTAGGCGGTGGTGCCGGGCGCGCTCTGCTGGATGGCCCACAGCGCCGCCTGTCCCCGGCTGAGCGGGTAGGTGTCCTCCTCGACCGGGGAGGACTCCGGCGCGACGGGGGCCTCCGGCGCGGCGAGGACGCCCGGGGTGGTGAGCGCGCGCAGCAGCGGCAGGGCCTGCTGCTCGGTGAGCCGGCCGTCCGCGACCGCCTCCAGGACCTCCCTCAGGTTGTCGGTCATCGGGCCGTTCCCCTTCCCAGCCGCGTGAGCGCCTCCTCGACGGCGACCCGCCCGGAGGAGATCCCGTCCAGCAGGGAGCGGAACCCGTCGTCCGGCCCCGGGGTGTCCACCGGGGCGGCGTCCAGCGGCTCCGGGAACATCTCGCGGAACGTGCGGGCGAGGTCCGCGATGGTCTTGTCCGTCGAGAAGAACCGGGCGGGAACGGTGACGCCGTACCGCGCCCCGAGCGCCCGGGAGAGCCTGCGCAGGCCGAGGGAGTCCACGCCGTAGTCGGCGAGGACGCGGTCGGACAGCAGCCCGGCCGGGTCGATGCCCAGATGGCCTCCGAGCAGGGTGGCGATGGTGCTCTCCAGGGGTTCGCCGGCCTCCTCCACCGGGGCGGCGGGCGCGGGCTCGGCGGCGGGCACGGGCTCGGGCTCGGCGGCGGGGCCCGCTTCGTACGGCTCCTGCGCCTCGGGTGCCTCGGGCACCTCGTACGCCTCGGGTGCCCGACCCCGCTCGAAGTGCTCACCGGGCCGGAGCCAGTAGCGCTCCCTGGCGAACGGATACGTCGGCAGGGGAATCCGGCGCGGCGCGCCGTCCGGCCACAGCAGCTCCCAGTCGACGGGCGCACCGCCCACCCACAGCCGCGCCAGCTTCTCCCGTTTGCCTCCCGCGATGACCATCCGCAGGTATTCCCGGCCCTCGGGTCCGTCCAGCAGCAGATCCGAACCCGTGCCGAGGGCGCGGACATTGCCGCTCACCACTCCCGCCACGGCCGCGTCGCCCTCCAGCCAGCGGAGCAGCTTTCCGCGCAGGTCCGCCAGGTCGTCGGCGACGATCGCCAGCCGTTCGTCCATCGGGACCCGGCCGGTCTGGAGCGTGCGGGCGACCGAGGCCGGACCGGCACCGGCCGGCGGCTCGCGCAGCCACTCCGCGAGCCGGGTGGCGTGGGCGCGCAGCCGCTCCCCGTCCCGGGCCGACAGTACGAAGATCCCCGGGCCACCGGCCGCGGGCGCGGGCTCGCCCGCGCCCCGGAACTCCTCGACCACCACATGGGCGTTCACCCCGCCGAGGCCGAACGAGCTGACGCCGCCCCGCAGCGGCACCTCACGGCCTTCGGCGTCCCGCGTCCGCTGCCAGGGACGGGCCTCGCGCAGCAGGCCGAAGGGGCTGCCGTCCAGCCTCAGATGCGGGTTCACCTCCTCGATGTGGAGGTTCTTCGGCAGCACCCCGTGCCGCATCGCCAGCAGCGTCTTGAACAGCCCCGCCATGCCGGCGGCGGCCTCCAGATGGCCCGTGTTGCTCTTCACCGCGCCCAGCGCGCAGTGGGCGGCGGGGGGTTCGGTCACGCCCCACTCCCGGTAGAGCGTCGCGAACGCCGATCGCAGGCCCTCGATCTCGATCGGGTCGCCCAGCGAGGTGCCCGTGCCGTGCGTCTCGACATACGTCACCGTGCGCGGGTCGATGCCCGCCCGCCGGTGCGCCTTGGTCACCACCGCTGCCTGGGCATCGGGGTTGGGGGCGGTGAGCGAGTTGGTGCGCCCGCCGTGGTTGACCGCGCTTCCCCTGATCACGCCGTGGATGACGTCCCCGTCCGCGATCGCCGCCGACAACCGCTTGAGCAGGACCACGCCCACGCCCTCCGACCGGACGTAGCCGTCGGCCCGCGCGTCGAAGGTCTTGCAGCGTCCGTCGGCCGTGCTGAGCATTCCGGCCTGGCTGGTGTCCACGTGGAGGGTGGGCGAGGCGACGACGTTGACGCCGCCGGCGAGCGCCATCGCGCAGTCGCCGTGCCGGATCGCCTCGACCGCGCGGTGCACCGCCACCAGGGAGGACGAGCACGCGGTGTCGATCGCCTCGCTCGGCCCGCGCAGATCGAGCACGTACGAGATCCGGTTGGCCAGGATCGCATGGGACCGGCCGATGGAGTTGTAGCCGTCCAGCGGGGTGGCGAAGGCGTGCTGGATCTCGAAGTAGTCGTACGTGCCGGCGCCGAGGAACACCCCGGTGTCCGTGGTGGCGAGCGCGGACGGGCTGATGCCGGCGTCCTCGACGCAGGACCACACCGCCTCCAGGGCCAGCCGGTGCTGCGGGTCCATGGCCTCCGCCTCGGTCGGGGAGATCCCGAAGAAGAGCGGGTCGAACTCGTCCACCCGGCGCATGAAGCCGCCCCACTTGACGAGCGTCTTGAACTCGCCGGGCTCCGCGTCGCCGTAGATGCCGCGCCAGTCCCAGCGGTCGGCGGGGATCTCGGTGATCAGGTCGTCGCCCGCGGCCAGATGGGCCCAGAACTCGTCCAGGTCCTCGGACTGCGGCAGCTTCCCTGCCATGCCGACCACGGCCACCGCGTCGCCGTACGAGTCCGCGTACGCGTCGCCGTACGCATCGCGGTGCGTGTCGCCGGTGGGACGGGGGCGTACCGGCTCGGTGACGGGCACGGGGGCGGGGGTGGGAGCGGGCGCCTGGGGGGCGTACGTCTGCCGCAGCTCCTCCGGATGGGTGCGCGTCATCTTCGCGACCAGGTCCAGCGTCGTGGAGATGCCGAAGAAGAACGCGGGCGTCACATCGAGGCCGAAGGTCTCGTTGAAGGTGTGGCTGAGCCGGGTGTAGGCGATCGAGTCGAAGCCGAACCGGCCGAGTTCCGCGTCCGGGCGCAGCGCCTCGGCGCTCACCTTGGCCGCCTCGCAGACCAGGCGGTGAACGTCCGCGAGCAGCGCGGGCCCCCAGTCCTCGTCATGGCCCTCGGCGCCGGTGGCGTCCGCCGCGTCGGCGGGTGCGGTCACCCGCCGTACGCCGAGTCCGGCGAGGAACTCCGCGCTGCCCGATACCACTGCCATCTGAACTCCTTCCCGGCCCAGTACCTCGTCCATGGCCCGCAGCCCCCGAGCGGGCGGAATCGGTGTCACCCCGGCCGCCGCCAGCCGGTCCCGGTGCCGCTCCACCAGGGCGGATGTGCCCCACGCTCCCCAGTTCACGACCCGTACGGGGTACGGGAGTCCGGCCGCCAGGGCATGGGCGTACGCGTCCTGGAAGGCGCATCCGGCGGCGTAGCCGCTCTGCCCGGGGTTGCCCAGGAAGGACTGGACGGAGGAGAAGATCAGCAGGAAGTCCAGCGGCTCCTTGCCGAACACGTCGACCACGGCGGCCGTGGTCCGGGTCTTGGACTCCAGGCCCTGCCTGAAGCGCGCCTCGCCGGTGGTGTGCAGCGCGCCGTCGCACAGCACGTTCGCCGCCTGCACCACGCCGTTGACCGGTCCGAACCGCCGGGTCACGGTGTCCGCCACCCGCCGCAGCTGCTCCGGGTCCGCCGCGTCGGCGCGCAGGTGGACCCAGCGTTCGCCGCTCGGGTCGATCCGTTCGAGGCGGGCGCGGCGTTCCCCGTCCAGCGAGCTCCGGCCCACCAGGGCCACCCGGGCGCCGTGGTGGCGCACCAGGTGCGCGGCCACGTCCAGCCCGACGTCCCCGGCGCCTCCGATCACCACATGGACACCGTTCGCGCGCAGCCGTTCCGGGTGCGGCGGCCGGGCGGGCGCGGCGGGCGTCCGCTCCGCCGGTTCCAGGACGTTCCGCAGGAAGCGGCCGTCGCGTACGGCCAGTTCGGCGCCGGGGTGACCGGTCACGGCCAGCACCCGGCCGGCCGCGGCCACCGGGTCGCGCACGACCTCGTCCCAGGCCAGGTCCAGGGTGGCGATCCGCCAGCCGGGGCATTCGCGGCGCAGGGACTTGGCGAACCCCCACAGGGCGGCGGAGGCCGGGAGGGCGAGCGGCCCTTCCGCGGCCGGGCAGGCGTCGCTGGTGACCACGGTCAGCTCGATGCCCGGCCCGCCGGCCGGCTGCCCGAACAACCGCTTCACCAGCCGGAACAGGGCGAGTACCCCCGTCTCCTCGGCGGTGGCCAGCGCGCCGAGGTGTTCGCCCGGCAGCGCGGCGGCGGGCCGCCGCACCCCGGCGAGGAAGTGGACGGTGGCCGGCGGCACCAGGCCCCCGGCGTCGAGCTGACGCGGCTGGTCGGCCCGGATCCTGACGACCGGACGGGGCGCGAGCCGGTCGGCGAGGGCGTCCGCGAGGGCCGTCCCGTCGTCGGTGTGGACCAGCCAGACGGGGCCCTCCGTGGCGGGCCGCCCCCCGGCCGGCGGCGGATCGGTGGCCACCCACCGGGGCGTGTAGAGCAGATCGTCCACCTCCCCGGCCGTCGCCTGGTGTTCGGCGGCCTGCGGGGGTCCGGTGATCTCGGCCGCACCGGCCGCCCTCGGCTCTTCGAACCAGTGGCGGGTCCGCTCGAAGGGGTAGGCCGGCAACGGCAGCAGCCGGGCCGGGCGGTCCCCCGGCAGCCGGTTCCAGTCCACCTCGGCGCCGTCCGCCCACATCCGGGCCAATGCCCAGGGGTCCGCCGCCGGGCCCTCCTCACCGGGCCGCGGCGAGCGGTGCGGCGCACCGGCGGCCCCGGCGGTGCCCGTGAACAGCCCGGCGCCGGGCGCGGGGGCCTCACCGCGGGCGCAGGCGGCGAGCGCGGCCGTCAGCTCCGCCGGGCCGGAGGCCACCACCGCGAGCCGGTGCTCCATGGCGTCCCGGCCCACCCGCAGGGTGTGCGCGATGTCCGCCCAGGTGCGCCGGAGGACATCGGCGGGCAGGCCCGCCACGTACGCCTCCAGTGCGGCGGCGTACGCCCGCAGCGCGTCCGCCGTCCTCGCCGAGAGCACGAAGACCTCCTCCGGGAGGGCCGGTGCGGACGGCGCCCCGCCCTGCCAGGTCTCGCCCTCCTCCAGGACGACGTGCGCGTTGACCCCGCCGTAGCCGAAGGAGCTGACCCCGGCCCGCAGCGGGACCTCGCGGCCCTGCCCGTCGTGCCGCCTCCGCCACTCCTCCGCCTCGGTGACCAGGCGGAACGGGCTGCCCTCCAGCCGCAGATACGGGTTGGGGCGGCGCAGGTGGAGCGAGGGCGGCAGCGTCCGGTGCTCCATGGCCAGCAGGACCTTGAGCACCCCGGCGATCCCGGCCGCCGACTCCAGATGGCCGATGTTGGTCTTCACCGCTCCGAGAGCGCAGTACGCGTCCTCCTGCGGTGCGGTCCCCCGGTCCGCGAACAGCCGGGCGAACGCCGTCTTCAGACCGTCGACCTCGACCGGGTCGCCCAGCTCGGTGCCCGTGCCGTGCGTCTCGATGTAGCCGACGGTGGCGGGGTCGACGCCCGCCCGCCGGTACGCCTCGACGAGCATCCCCGCCTGACCGGCGGGGTTGGGCGCGGTCAGGGAGCGGGCCCGGCCACCGTGGTTGACGGCGCTGCCGCGCAGCCAGCCCCGGACCCGGTGCCCGGCCGCCCGGGCCCGGTCGCGGCTCATAAGCACCACCAGGCCCATGCCCTCGCCGCGGACGAAGCCGTCCGCCGCGCTGTCGAAGGTCTGGCAGCGACCCCGCGGGCTGAGCATCCCGGTGCGGTCGAGCAGTTCGTAATTGCGCGGCGACAGCAGCAGGTTGACGCCGCCCGCGACGGCCACCTCGCACGCACCGGCGCGGATCGCCTCGGCGGCCCGGTGCAGCGCCACCAGGGAGCTGGAGCAGCCGGTGTTCACGGGCTCGCTGGGGCCGTGCAGATCCAGGAGGTAGGAGATCCGGTTGACGAGGATCGAGTGGGTGTTGGCGGTGGCGGCGTAGGCGTCGATCTCGGCACCCGCCGCCATCTGGAGTTCCTGGTAGTCGTTCGAGCCGACGCCGACGAACAGCGCGGTAGTGGAACCGGCCAGGCTGCCCGGCGCGATCCCCGCGTCCTCCAGACCGGTCCAGACCGTCTGGAGGAAGAGACGCTGCTGCGGGTCCATGCCCTCGGCCTCGCGCGGGGAAATGCCGAAGAACAGCGGGTCGAAGAGGTCCACACCGTCGATGAACGCACCCGGGTGGGTGACGGATCGCAAGGCGGGACGGTCCGTCGGCACGGGCGTGACCAGGTCGTCGCCCGCCACCAGATGGCGCCAGAACGCGTCGAGGTCGGCGCTGCCGGGCAGCAGTCCGGCCATGCCGACGATGGCCACCGGCTCGTCGCCCCGCGCGGCGGCCGGGGCGGCGGCCGGAGCCGGAGCGGGGGCGGCGGTCGCGGGCGGGGCGGGGGTCGCGGGCGGGGCGGCGGGCTCCGTTGCGTACCTCTCGCGCAGCACCGCGGGCCAGTCGGACGCCAGCTTGTCGATCAGGGCGCGCAGCGTGGCGGTCTCGTAGAAGACGGTCGGGGTGATGTCGAAGCCGAACGACTCGTTGAGCTGCCCGGCCAGCAGGCTGTAGCTGACCGAGTCGAAGCCGAACGAGCCCAGCTCCTGATCGGGATCGAGGTCGTCGAGGGCGATCCCGGACGCGTCGGACGTCAGCCGGAGCACGTCCCGCTGGAACGACGCGCGCAGCCGCCCCCGGTCGCTCTCCGCCGCCCCGGCCGCTCCCGTGCCCGCGGTGGCCACCGCTCCGGTCTCCTCCGCCTCCGTCGTGACGGGCGTCCCGTCGCTCTGGGCGATCAGCACGTGCTGGAAGTTGCGGGTGGTCCACCGGTCGCCGGGGAGCGCGGCGAAGTCGGAGTAGCCGAGCGCCGTGGCGGCGGCGCGCCAGCCCGCCGCGTCGAGCAGCGGCGAACCGGGCAGGCGCAGTGCGGTGTCGTCGTGGCTCCACCAGCCGTCGAACAGCCCGTAGGTGACGGTGGACTGCACGGTGACCGCGGTGAGTTCGTTGAGCAGCAGCCAGCCGCCCGCGCGCAGCGCCGCCTTGATGTGTCCCAGCGCGCGCCGGATGTCGCGGGTGGCGTGGATGACGTTCGCGGCGACCACCAGGTCGTACGAGCCGGGCGCGAAGCCCTGCTCTCCGAGGTCCCGGTCCGCGTCCAGCCGCTTGAAGCGCAGGAACGGATAGGCGTCGCCGTATTCGCGCCTGCCGTGCGCCAGGAACGCCGCCGACAGGTCGGTGTACGTGTACTCCAGCCGGTCGCCGTACGGCTCCAGGGCACGCAGCAGCCCGGCGGAGGTGCCCCCGGTGCCCGAACCCACCTCCAGGATCCTGATCCGCTCGCCGTCGGCCAGGGCCGGCAGCCGCTCGCGCACATGGGCGAGCACGCACGCGGTGAGCACGTCGTTGTAGACGTCGCTGATCGGATTGCCCTTGTAGACGCCCTCCATGAGGGAAGTGCCCGAGCTGGGGAAGAGCAGGTCCGTCGCGATCAGTTCGCCGCGCAGCAGCTCGGGGTAGCGGCCGAGGCACAGCGACAGCAGCCGTACGAAGACGGCGAGGTCGGCGCGGTCGTCGGCCAGCTCGTCCAGCCGTGCGGCGTGATCGGTCGTGCGGCACCGGTCCAGCGCCCCGGGCTCGGGGGCGTAGCCGTCGGCGGTCAGCCGCAGCAGCCCCGCCTCGTGCAGCAGGCCGAGTACCGTGCCGAGCAGCCGCTCGTAGCGCGGTACGACGCCGATGCGGCGGCCCACGGTCCGCTCGTCGGCCGCGTCGTGCGGGCCCTGCCAGGCGCCCATGCCGTCGAGCAGCCGCAGCAGCCAGCCGCGGGCGGCATCGGCCATCCGTCCGTCCAGGGCGTGGAAGTCCGCGATCGCCGCCGCGCCGGACGCGTCGAGCGGAAGGTCGTGTTCCAGCAGGCTCGGGGCGGACACCGGCGGGACGGCCTCCGGGCTCCGGCCCGCCGTCCGCGCGGTTCCCACCGTCTCCGTGGCCTCCATCGTCCCCACCGTCTCCGTGACCGCTACCGTCCTCGTGTTCTCCGTGGACCCCGCCGCCTCCAGACCCAGCCGCCGCAGCAGCCGCGCCTCGGCGGGCAGCGCGAGCACCTGCGGGCAGTCACCGCCGAGGGTCCGCAGCACCGTCAGCCGGCCCTCGTCCGGCGAGATGGAGCGGAACCCCTGTGCGGTGAGGCTCTTGCGGTGGCTGTCCGTCGCCGCCGCGCCCACCGTGCCCCAGTGGCCCCAGTCGACGACCCGCACCGGGTACGGCATCCGCTGGTCCAGGGCGGCCGCCAGGGCGTCCTGGAAGGTCGACCCGGCGGCGTAGGGGGCGAGTCCGGGGTCGCCGAGAAAGGACTGCGCGGAGGAGTACAGCAGCAGGAAGTCCAGCGGCTCGCCGCCGAAGACCTCGGTGAGCGCCACGCTGACCCCGGACTTGGCCGCCAGGCCCGCCCGCAGGTCCGCCTCGTCGAGGTGGCGGACCAGCGCGCCGGTGGTGTGGTCGAGCGCGGAGTGGACCACGCCGTGGACCGGTCCGAACCGCTCGTGGACGCGGTCCAGCGCCGCGCGCAGGCTCGCCACGTCCGAGGCGTCCGCCCGTACGTAGGCCAGCCGGGAGCCGTCCGGGTCGGCGTCGGCGATCCTGCGCCGCCGCTCGTCGTCCAGCGGGCCGCGCCCGATCAGGGCCACCCGGGCGGCATGGTCGCGGGCCAGGAACCGGGCCGTCTCCAGCCCGATGCCGCCCGCACCACCGATGATCACGTACGTGCCGCCGGTCCGGATCGTGCCGGGCACCGGCGCGGGCAGCGCCTCAGGCCGCAGCGCCTGTACGTGGCGGGCCCCGGCGCGGTGGGCGACCCGCAGGCCACACTCCGCGGGCTCGGCGACGATCCGGTCCGCCAGCTCGCCCCAGCGCGGGTCGGCAGGGCCGGGCAGGATTCCGCCGAGGCCCAGGTCCACGACCGGGAGGGTCCAGCGCGGGTGTTCGTTCTCCAGCACCCGCGCCAGGCCCGCCAGACCACCGGCGTACGGCCGCCGGGCGGGCTCGGCGCCGTCCACCGCCCAGACGTCATGGGTGACGATCTTCCAGCTCAGCGGGGCGCTGCCGGCAAGCGGGACGGCCAGCTCCCGGGCGCACCGGAACAACGCCCGTACGCCCAGCTCCTCGGCCCGCTCCAGGGCCGCCATCGCGTCCGGTCCGGCATCCCCCGCCCCGGGATCGCCCGGCACGGCCTCCCCCGCCGGATCGCCCAACCCGCCGAGGAAGTACACCGTGCCCGGGCGGGTCAGCTCCGTGCGCAGTTCGCCGAACGCCTCCGGGGCGGCCCGGTCCACCTCCCAGCGGCCCTCGCCCAGCCGCCGGGTGCGCGTGCCCAGTTCGGCGCGCACCACCGTCCGGTGCGGATACCGGTCGGCCAGGGCGTCGGCCAGGGCGCGCCCCGCCTCCGGGTACACGAGGAGCACCGGACCCGCGGGCTCGGCCGCCGGCCCCTCGGGCACCGGCGTCCGCCGCCAGGTGGTGACGTACGTGAACTCCGGGCCCGTCTCCTCCGGGGTGCCGTCACCGGCGGGCCGCACCGGCGAGCCGGTGGCCTCGACCCAGCAGCGGCGCCGGGTGAAGGGGTACAGGGGCAGGTCGGTCCTGGGCGGCGCGCCCCGGTCGTACAGGGCGTGCCAGTCGACCGGTCGCCCGTCCGCCCAGAGCCGGGCCAGGGTGTCCGGGTCGCGGTGGTCCGGCGACTCCCGCCCGGCCCGGCCGCCCTGCCAGGCGGGGCGTGTGGCGGTGCCGCGGTGCACGCGGTCGCCCGTGCCGCCGCCGCGCAGGAAGTCCCGTAGCGCCTCGCGCAGTTCACCGGTGTCGGAAACGACCAGGGCAAGCCGTTCGGGCATGGCCTCCCGGCCGGTCTGGGACGTGTACGCGATCGACGCGAGCGAAGGCACACCGGGGGCGTCCGGCGCGGGGGCGCCATGGTCCGGCGCGCCCGCCTGCCCGGTGCCGGCGGTCAGCCGGTCGGCCACCCACGTGAGAGTGGAGCCGAGGTCGAGGCGGGGGCGGGGGCCGTCGGAGGGCAGGCGGTCGGCGATCTCCTGCTCGAAGCGGCGCAGGTCGGCCGCGTCCAGCCCCCATTCGTCCAGCCCGGCGTCCGGGTCGGGGGTCGCCCCGGCGAGGCCGGACAGCTCGCCCGCGATACGGCTCAGCTCGGCCAGCACCTCGGACCGGGCGGGACGCGCGGCGGCGGGCCCGGGGCGGCCGGTGCGCGGCTGGCCGTCCGGACGGGCCGGTGGTGCCTCCTCGCCGACGAGGGCCAGATAGCGTTCGGCGAGCCGCCGCAGGTTCTCCTCCTTCTTCGCGGACAGCACGACCACATGGGGGCCTTGACGCTCCTCGGCGCCCGACGGCTCCCGGTCCCCCGGCCACTCCTCGACGATCACATGGCCGTTGGCGCCGCCCGCGCCGAAGGCGCTCACCCCCGCCCGGCGCGGCAGGCGCTCCCCGCCGCGCGCGACGGGCTCCTCCCAGCGGGCCGCGGAGCGCTGGACCCGGAAGCGCGTGGCGTCCCAGTCCACGGCCGGGTTGAGCCGGTCCGCGTGCAGGGAGGGCACCAGCGTGCGGTGACGCATCTGCAGCAGCACCTTGGTGAGCCCGGCGATGCCCGCCGCCGGTTCGAGATGGCCGATGTTCGACTTCACCGAGCCGATCGGGATCGGCTCCGCACCGGGGACACGGCCACCGAACACCCGCTCCAGGGCGGACATCTCGATCGGGTCGCCGAGCGAGGTCCCGGTGCCGTGCGCCTCCAGGAAGCCGAGCGTGTCGGGGTCCACCCCGGAGCGGTCCAGCGCCTCGCGCAGCAGCTCGGCCTGGGCGGCGGGGTTCGGTACGAAGAACCCGCCCGAACGGCCCCCGTGGTTGACCGCGCTGCCCTTGATCACACCGTGCACCCGGTCACCGTCGGCGAGCGCCCGCTCCAGGGGCTTGAGCAGCACCGCGCCCACGCCCTCGCCCGGCACGTAGCCGTCGCCGCCCGCCCCGAAGCTGCGGCAGCGGCCGTCGCTGGAGACGAACCCGACCTGGCTGAGGTGGAGGTACTTGTACGGGTGGGTGATGACGTTGACCCCGCCGGCGAACGCGATGTCGCAGTCGCCCGAACGAAGGCTCTGGCAGGCCAGATGGATCGCGACCAGCGACGACGAACACATCGTGTCCACGGCCAGGCTCGGCCCGCGGAAGTCGAAGAAGTACGACACCCGGTTGGCCACCGACGAGGAGAACGACGAGGGCAGCACCGGCAGCCGCTCCGGCGCCTCCAGACCCAGCATCTGGTACTGGTTGAACATCACGCCCGCGAACACCCCGGTCCGGGAGCCGGCCAGCGCCTCGCGGGTGCGCCCCGCGTCCTCCATGGTGTGCCAGACCGTCTCCAGGAACAGCCGCTCCTGCGGGTCCATGGCCTCGGCCTCGCGCGGCGTGATCTGGAAGAAGGAGGGGTCGAAGCGGTCGGCGTCGCCGAGGAAGCCGCCCCACTTGCTGGACGAGCGGCCCGGGGTGTTCCGCCGAGGGTCGTAGAAGTCCCGCCGCGGCCAGCGGTTTTCGGGGATCTCGCTGACGCAGTCACGTCCCGCCGCCAGGTTCGCCCACAGTTCGTCCAGGTCCGAGGCCATCGGATAGCGGCCCGCCAGGCCGATGACCGCGATCTCCCCCGGGGAGCCGGCCGCCGTGGGCCCGGACACCGCGCCGGACACCGCGGCGGGCGCCGGTTCGGACACCCGGACGCCCCCGGGCGCCCGCTCGGGCGCCTCGGTACCGGACGGCGCCGCCATCCGCAGGTCGAACGGGGCGCCGGGCCGCGAGGCGTCCAGCGAGCGCAGGATCCGCTGCCGGTCGCCGTGGAAGAGGACGAGATCGGCCTCCTCGCGGCCCAGCCCCGCGAGGAAGGCGGCGGCACCGGCGCCGGCGCGCAGCGGGATCTGCCCGTGCCTGCGGAAGTACTCCTCCGTCGGCTCGTCGGCGCGCATGCCGCCGTCCGCCCACAGCGGCCAGCCCAGCGCCAGGCTGCGGCCCGGTCGCCCGGCGGCGGCCCGGCGCTGCCGGGCGTAGGCGTTCAGGAAGGCGTTGGCGACGGCGTAATCGGACTGTCCCGCGTTGCCGACGGTGCCGGTCGCCGACGAGAACAGGGCGAAGAAGTCGAGCGGTTCGTCCCGGGTCGCCTCGTCGAGGTGGACCACGCCCCGCACCTTGGGCGCCAGGACGCGGCGGACGTCCTCCTCCGTCTTGTGCCGCACCAGCCCGTCCCGCAGCACACCCGCCGCGTGGATCACGCCGTGGATCTCCCCGAACCGCGAGCGCGCCTCGCGCACCACGCGCGCCACGTCGGCCGCGTCGCCCACGTCGGCCCGTACGTAGCTCACCTCGGCGCCGTGCCGCTCCAGCGCGCGCAGCCCGGCCCGGGTGGCGGCGTCCGGTGCGGAGCGGCCGAACAGGACGAGGCGGGCCCGCACGTCCCGCGCCAGCCGCTCGGCGAACAGGCGGCCGAGCCCGCCGTTGCCCCCGCTGACCAGGTAGACCCCGCGGTCCCGCAGCGGCAGCGGATCCGGGTCCCCGAGCCGCACCTCGCGGTAGCGGCGCACATGGCGCCGTGCGCCCTCGTAGCGCACCCAGGGCTCGGTGTCCTGGGCCAGTTCGCGCCGCAGCAGGGCGCTCAGCGCCTCGTCCTCCGGCCGCGCGGAGCCGCCCAGCTCCACGACGGTCGGGCGCAGCCGCGGCTGCTCGATGCGGACGGTCTGCGCCAGCCCGCTGAGGGCTCCGGGCACGGTCGCCGCCAACTCGCCGTCCGCGGCGGCCAGGTGCAGCAGCGGCAGCCGGGTGTCCTCCGCCGTGCCGGCCGGCGCCTCCAGCAGTGCCCGGCTCAGTGCGAGCAGCGAGGCGGCGGCCTGCTCGACGGCCTCCGGCAGGGCGGCCACGCCGCCGGGCCCGGCCGCCGGACCCAGGTGGACGACGGCGTCCGGGAGTCGGTCGCGGCGCGCCAGGCCGCCCAGGAGCGTCCGGTAGTCCTCGTACGAACCGGGGCGGGCCACCGGGACGTCGGGCGCGCCGGGCAGCCGCCGCACGGCCTCGCGCACGCGGGCCTCCCAGGCGCCGTCGTCGGCGACGAGCAGGACCGTTCGCGGCTGCCGGCCCCGGGTGGGCGGCGGTGTGTCGTCCCGGCTCCAGCCGCCGGTCAGGCAGAGCGTGGCGGCCTCGTCGGCCGGGGCGGCGGCGTCGGCCGGGGCGGGCTCGTCGGCGGGGGTCGCCTCGTCGGCCGGAACCAGGCCGGCCAGGTAGGCGGCCACGCTGTCCACCGTCGTGTACTCGAAGAGCAGCGTGGGGTACAGATCGATCCCCCAGCGTTGCTCCAGCGTCCTGACCAGGGCGAGCAACTGGGTCGAGTCGAGACCCAGTTCGTAGAAGCCCTGGTCGGGGGCCACGGGGCCGGCCGCCGAGTCGCCCAGCAGCGCCTGGACGGCCCGGACGACCTCCTGACGGACGTGTCCCAGGTGTCCCCCGGCGTCCGGACCCGCCTCCGAAGCGGCCGGTGAGGCGGGTGCGCCCGGTGCGGCTGGTACGGAAGGCGCGTCGGCCGGCGCGTCGGGACGGGTGAGACGCGTGATCAGTTCCCGTGACCTGATCCGCTTCAGGGCGAGCCGTTCGAACCGGGCGACCAGGCGCCCGTCCGCGTCGTGCAGATCGATGTCCACGGTGAGCAGGTCGCTCGACGGCGCCGCGCCGTCCCGCACCCGCAGCCGCACCCGGCAGGCGTGGGGGAGCGGTCCACGGGCCCGGAAGGCGGTGATGTGGAACGGGATCAGCGGCCGGGGGTCGCTCTCGTCACCGAGGAAGGCCACGGCGTAGCTCTGCATCGTCGCGGCGTCGAGCACGGCCGGGTGGAGCAGGAAGTCCCCGTCGCTCTCCCGCGCCTCCTCGCCGAGCGCGATCTCGGCGAGCAGCCCGTCCGCCCGGTGGTGGATGGTGCCGTGGCACTTCATGAAGGGACGGTGGTGGATGTCGGCGGCCCGGCCGAGGGCGTAGACCCGTTCGACGTCCTCCCGCCGCGCCGTCCCGTCCTCCTCCGTCTCCGTACCGGCCGAAGCCGGCCGGGCTTCCGGAAACGGCGTGCCGAGACGCAGCTCGGCCTCCATGTGCGCGGTCCACAAAGTGTCCTGGGTGTCCTCCGGCTCCGCGGGGCGGTGCGTCGGCAGCTTGCGGCTCCGGGCCCGCACCCGGTGGCCGGAGGGCCCCGGTTCGAGCGTGACCTCGATCTCGCGGTCGAACTCGTCCGTGGTGACGACCGGTTCGATGAAGAGGACGTCGCGCAGCTCGGTGCGGTCGAGGGCGAAGCCCCGCTCGTCGAGGAGCCGGTAGACGATGTCGAGGAACGTCACGCCCGGCAGGGTGCGGACGCCGTGCACCCGGTGGTCGTCCACGATCGGGTTGGCGCTGGTGAGGGTCAGACGGCAGCGAATGGCCTGGTGCGGTTCCACAGGGTCTCTTCCTGGTTCCGAGATCAGCTGCTGGCAGGCAGGAAAGTCAGGTCGAGCCGTGCCGACCTCGTCATCGGCTTCACCGCCGCGGGCGGACGCGGCCAGATGGGCTTCCGGTGGTAGTCGGGTGGCGGCAGCGGCTGCCGGACGGAACGGTCCGGGGCGGCGCCCGCCGGGGCGCGGCGCAGGATCAGGTGCGCGTTCGTCCCGCCGAAGCCGAACGAGCTGACCGCGGCCCGCTCCAGCACGGCCCCCGGGGCGAGGCCCTCGGTGTCGGTGACCGGGTAGAACGGCGACGCGGAGAAGCCGAACCGCGGGTTGGGCGAGACACAGTTGAGCGTCGGCGGAAGCTGCTGGTGGCCGAGCGCGAGCACCGTCTTGATCAGCCCGGCGACCCCGGCGGCGCTGAGCAGATGGCCGATGTTGGTCTTCACGCTCCCCACGCCGCAGAAGCCGGTGTCCTCGGTGTGGCGGCGGTAGGCGGTGGTGAGGGCCTGCAGCTCGATCGGATCGCCGATCATGGTGCCGGTGCCGTGGGTCTCGACGTGCCCGATGGTCCGGGCGTCGATGCCGCCGATCTCCAGCGCCTCCCGCACCAGCGCCCGCTGGGCCTGCACGCTGGGGGTGGTGTAGCCCATGGTGCGGCCGTCGTTGTTGACGGCGCCGGACTCGATCACGGCGAGCACCCGGTCCCCGTCCCGCTCCGCCTGGTCCAGGCGCTTGAGCAGCACCATGCCCGCGCCCTCGCCGGGCACGAAGCCGTCGGCGGCCCGGTCGAACGTATGGCACTTGCCGGTGGGCGACAGCGCCTTGCCCTCGCTGAGCAGCAGGTACGGCTCCTCGTCCAGCAGCAGGTCGACCCCGCCGGCGAGCGCCATCTCCGTCTCCCCGAGGGCCAGGCTCTGACAGGCCAGGTGCACCGTGACCAGCGAGGACGAACAGGCGCTGTCGACCACGAGGTTCGGCCCCGACAGGTCGAAGTGGTGCGAGAGATGGGCGGCGATGAAGTTCTGGCCCACGCCGACGATGGCCTCGCGGGACAGCGGACGCAGATATTCGCGGTAGTTGGCGGCGCGCGTGCCGACGTAGACGCCGACGCGGCGCCCCTTCAGCTCGTCCTCCCGGTAACCCGCGTCCCGCAGGCACTCGGCGCTGACCTCCAGCGCCTTGCGCACCAGAGGATCGAGGCTGCGGGCGGTGCGGTCGTCGAAGCCGAAGTACGCGGCGTCGAAGTCGGCGGCGTCGTCGATGAAGCCGCCCCACTTGCTGACGCTCCTGCCGGGGCCCCCGTCGGGCGAGTACAGGGCGTTCACGTCCCACCGGTCCGGCGGGACCTCCACGACATGGCTCTTGCCCATGATCAGGTTCTGCCAGAAGGCGTCCGGGTCGTCGGCGCCGGGGAAACGGCAGCCCATCCCGATGACCGCGATCGGCACGGGGGCCCGGCGCCCGGCCGGGGAAGCGGTGACCGGGTGCGCGACCGGCTCGCGCACGACGGTGTCGTCCGCGATCGTGCCCGGGTCCGCGGCGGCCGCGGGCGCGTCGTCCCCGAGCGCGGCCCGCACCTCCGCGGCCGACCCCTCCAGCAGCGCCGCCGCGAACTCGCGCGGCGTGGGGTGTTCCTGGACCAGCGTGGGGTCCACGGGCCGGCCGAGGGCGTCCTCCAGTACGGTCACCAGCTCGGCGAGCAGCAGGGAATCGAGGCCGAGTTCGGCGAACGACGCGGTCGGGGGAAGGGCGTCCGGGTCCGCCTTCAGCGTCCGGGCGAGGATCCCGGTCAGCCAGGCGACGACCGCTTCCGGGTCCGGTCCGCCGGCCCCTCCGTCAGCGGTCCCGGATACGGGCACGGGTACGGGCGCGGGGTCCACGGCCGGGGAGGTCTTCGGCGGCTCCGGTGCCAGCGCCAGTTCGTCCGGCAGCAGCCTGCCGTGGTCGGCCCGGCACGGCAGCAGCACCGGATGGCCGTCCACCGCGAGCGCGCTGTCCAGCAGTTCGAGCGCCTCCGCGACCGGGAGGGCGGGCAGACCCAGGGCGTCGACGGCCGCACCGCGTCCCCGGCCCAGGCCGGTGTCCTCCCACACCGGCCACTGCAGGGAGCGCACCGCACAGCCGCCGCGGTCCGCGCGCTCGGCGTGCTCGGCCGCGAAGTCGTCGAGGAAGGCGTTGGCCGCCGCGTAGTCGCCGTAGGACACCCCGAGGCGGGGGACGGCGGCGGACACCGACGAGAACAGCACAAGCAGCCGCGGTGGCCGGTCCGCCAGCGCCTTCCACAGCGTTCGCACGCCCCGCACCTTCGGGTCGAGCACGCGCTGGACGTCCTCGGGCGTCTTCGCCAGCAGGGAGGCGCCCTCGGTCATCGTCCCCGCCGCGTGGAAGACCGTCGTGACCGGCCCGTGCCGCCGCGCGGTCGTCTCCAGCATCCGCCGCAGCGAGCCGGCGTCGCTGAGCGCGTGGGTGCGCACCTCCACCGAGGCGCCCCGTTCGAGAAGTCCGGCCAGCTCCCGCAGCCGGCGCGCGAGCCGGGGTTCGGTGTCCGGGTCGTCCGCGAGCGCGGCCCACTTGGCCCGCGCGGGCAGCCTGCCACGGCCGATGAGCAGCAGATGGCGGGCGCCGCGCCGGTGCAGCTCGTGCGCGAGGCGCAGACCGATCTCGCCGGTGCCGCCGGTGATCACCACGGTGCCGGAGGCCGCCTCGTCGAGCGGGCTGGGGCGGGCCGCTGCGGCGGCCCGCTCCGCGTCGCCGAGCGGGCGCAGCGACGCCCCTTCGCGCCGCCCCGCCCGGTAGCGGACCTCCGTCCGCCGGTCGGGCAGGGCGAGTTCGGCCGCCACGACGGGACCCAGCTCCTCGGCGCGGTCCGGCCCGAAGTCCACGTCCACGGTCCGGCTCCGGACGCTGCGGAACTCGCTGGAGAGCATCCGGTACAGCCCCGCCGCCTCCGTGGCCAGCGGGCCGCGGACCACCTGCACACAGGTCAGGGACGGCAGCCGGTGGTGCGCGAGGAGTTCCCGCAGCAGCAGGAGGCGGCCGCGGAACGAGGCGGCATCGCCGCCGTTCGTACCGTCCCGTCGCCAGTCGGCCAGGTCCACGAGCCCCGCGACGGACTCCCCCGCGGGCAGCAGCGTGCGCATCTCCTCCGGCCGCCCGGGGAGGTCGGCGGCACGCACCACGATCCCCCGGCGCCGGTCGTCACCCGGGGGGAAGAGCGCGGCACCGGCCGGTGCCGACTCCTCGTCGACGAGGACCAGATAGGTGCCGTCGGCCATGTCCCGGGGGGCGGGTATGCCGTCCGCCCGCCACTCCTTGACCAGGAATTCCTGCCGCACGCCGGCCCCCTCGGCACCCCGCACGGCGTCCGGGGCCCCGGACGCGGGCTCGGGCGCGGCCCAGTGCCGGTCGCGGCGGAACGGGTAGGTCGGCAGGGACACCCGGGTCGGCGGGCGGTGCGCGCCGGGGTCCTCCGTCCGGTCGGCCGGTTCCCCCGCCACCCAGCTCCGGGCCGCTCGCACGGCGGTGGATCCGTCGTGTCCGCCGAGCACCCCGGCCTCGCCGCGGTCGCCGGCGAGGTAGCCGTGCAGCGCCCGGCTCAGGCCGTCCACCGAGGACGCCACGACCGCCAGGCGTTCCGCCATCTCCGCGCGGCCGGCCTTCAGGGTGTGCGCGATGGCGTCCAGCGGCGGGCACGGCCCGGTGTCGAGGAACGCGGCCAGCCCGCGAACGGCGTCGTCCAGGGCCTCCCGCGTCCGCGCCGAGAGGGGCACCACGTACGGACCGTCCTGCGGAGCGCCGTCACCGGCCCCGGAGTCGATGAACTCCTCCAGCACGACATGCGCGTTGGTGCCGCCCATCCCGAACGAGCTGACGCCCGCCCTGCGCGGCACCGGCCGCCCGTCCGCCCCGGTGGACCGCCGCCACGGGGCCGGCTCCCGCTGGATGCGGAACGGCGTGCCGTCGAGGCGGATCCGGTGGTTGAGCCGGGTGAAGTTGCGGGTGGCGGGCAGCGTCCCGTGCCGCATCGCCAGCATCACCTTGATCATTCCCGCGATGCCGGCCGCCGCCTCCAGATGGCCGATGTTGGTCTTCAAGGAACCCAGCGAGCAGTACGCGTCCTCGGGGACGGGCTCTCCCCGGTCCCCGTGGAGCCGCTGGAACGCGGCGACGATGCCGGACACCTCGATCGGGTCGCCGAGCACCGTGCCGGTGCCGTGTGCCTCCAGGTAGCCGACGGTCGCGGGGTCGACACCGGCCGCCTCATACGCCTGCCGCAGCAGCGCCGCCTGCGCGTCGGCGTTGGGCGCGGTCAGGGACTGGGACTGGCCGCCGTGGTTGGTGGCCACGCTCTTGATCACCGCGTACACCTGATCGCCGTCCGCGCGGGCCTGCCGCAGCGGCTTGAGGACGAGCGCGCACACCCCCTCGCCGCGCACGTAGCCGTTCGCGTCCTCGTCGAAGGTGCGGCACCGGCCGTCCGCGCTGAGCACGCCGGTCCTGGCGTACGCCTGGTGCTGGCCGGGGTCGCAGATGACGTTGACGCCGCCCACCAGCGCCTGCTCGCAGGAGCCGTCGCGGATCGCCCGTACCGCCTGGTCCACGGCGACCAGCGAGGACGAGCACAGGGTGTCCACGGCGACGCTGCTGCCGTGGAACCCGAACGCGTAGGAGACCCGGTTGGCGATGACGGAGAGGGAGGTGGCCACGCTCCGGTGGGGTTCCGCCGTCGAGAGGTGTTCGCGCAGCACGGCCGCGTAGTCCTGGTGGCACACGCCGACGTACACGCCGGTGCGGCTGCCGCGCAGCCGTGTGACGTCGTGTCCGGCGTCCTCGAACGCCTCCCACGCGGTTTCCATGAACAGCCGCTGCTGGGGGTCCATCAGCGCGGCCTCGCGCGGGGAGACCTGGAAGAACGCGTGGTCGAAGCGGCGGATGTCGTTGAGGAAGCCACCGAAGGCGGCCGGCCGGTCCGCCCGCGGACCGGCCGGGGTGTGCCAGTCCCAGCGGTCGGCGGGGATCCCGCCGGTGACGTCCCGTCCTTCGACGAGGAGACGCCACAGCTCACCGGCCGAGTCAGCGCCCGGGAAGCGGCCCGCGAGGCCCACCACGGCGACCTCGTCCGCCCCGGCGCCGCGCCGGGCCGCTCCCGGGCGCGGGCGCCGTGCGGCGGCCCGCCCGCGCGGCGGCCGCGCCGCGGCGGCCGCCGGTTCCCCGGCCACCACGCGGGCGATGCCGTCGACGGTGAAGCACTGGAAGAGCCGGCTCGGGTCGACTTCCCTGCCGAGCACACCGGAGAGCGTGTGGGCGAAGGTGGACAGGGTGAAGCTGTCGAGCCCCAGCGTCCGCAGATCGGTGTCGCCGGCGACGTGCTCCTCGGGGACGCCGAGCGCGCGGGCCATGACGGGCAGCAGCCGGGGGACGAGGTCCCCGGAGTCCCCCGCCTCGTCCCCCGCCTCCGGACCGTCCACGGCCCGCCCGGCATCCGTGGCCTCGGCGGCGGCGGCCTCGGCGAGTTCCTTGACCGTGGTGATCCGCGCCAGCGGCGCCCCGTCGCTCTCCCGCAGCAACGTCGAGGCCAGCCGCGCCCGGCCGTCCTCGAACCGGCAGGAGTCGAGCCGGTGGACCACGGCGTCGTCCGGGCCGCAATTGCCCAGGTAGATCACGTCGCGGTCCACCGTCGAGGCCGCCGTCGACCAGTCCGGCCCCTGGTCGCCGAACCCGCCTTCCGCACCGGCCGCGTTGAGGTACAGCCGCGCGCAGTGGTCGTCGATGTGCGGGTAGGAGGCGAAGTAGAGCAGCCCGGCGCCGTTCAGGTCGTAGTACGGATTCAGCTCGTAGACCTGGGTGACGCCCTCGCCGTCCGCGTCCGCCGGATCCAGCGGCCGCGCCGGATCGGCCCGCCGGGCCGCCATGAACGCGCGGTGGAAGGCGACCGCCTCCTCGTCGGCCCGTCCGGCGCCCTCTCCGCCCGGCCGGGGCACGACCGGAGCCAGGGTGTTGTCCGCACCGCGCTTGGCGAAGACCGTCATCAGCCGTGCCGTCACCGCCCGGTCCCCGGCGCGCAACTCGACGTCGCTTGCGAAGGTGCGTTCGTCCACCCGGCTCAGGCGCCCGGTCAGGATGACCTCGTCCCCCTCGCGGAAGGCGCTCAGCGGCTGCCGCGCCGTCATCCGCACCCGGACGAACACGGGAAGCAACCGGTCTCCCCGGGCGTCGGTCAGGTCACTGACCGGGATGCCGAAATGTTCACCGATCAACTGCCAGTGGAGATCGCCGCACTCCTTGAAGAGCCAGTTCTCGGAAAGCCCGCCCACCGCCAGATGCGGCAGGGCCAATCGAACGTTCCTCGGCTTCACGGATCCCCCTCGGACACATGACACGGCGATTACGGCACGACGCGCGGCTCACTGCCCTTCCCAGCCGATTCGACCAGAGGGCCGGAGCCACTGGAACCCCTGACTGCCCAGGTCACTAGGGGCGGCATAGGGGCTTGAAAGGCCGCCGTGAACTGCTGGAATACTGCTTGATAAGGGGCCGGGACCAGGGTCGCCGACCCGGTCGGCCGGGCGTCGGAGCGCAGCGCTCCGGTCACCGGCGCCCCCTTCCGCGCCCGGCGCACAAAAACATGGCCCCCAGGTTCCGGTTCCCCTTGAAAATTCCATGAGGTCGTCAAACTTGACTCTTGGTCGAGCGATTCAGGGAGCGGTCACGAAATACATCGGCTACCCTCGCCTCCCCCTTATCGGCCGCAGGCCCTGACACCCGCGCCATTGGAACAGGACGGCCTCTCGGCGAGGAACCCCTATCCTCGCCACCGACGTAGGGGCGCAGTAAGGGTCGGGTGACGGCACCGAAAAGTACCCGAAGTCAGCACATCTCCCCCCATGTGGGCGCCTGGCCGAGCAAGGCAGGGGGACAGGACGACGAAAAAGTGGCCATAGTCCGTGGCCGGTCCATCTTGCTACCCTGGCCCCTGTACGAGGGGCGAGCCCGGACAGATGCCTTGACCAAAGCAGTCCGGACTCCGGTTACCACTGAGTTCCGGCCAGGACGCGCACCTTGGAATCCCCAACTCCTCGACGAGGAACGGGGGATGGATACGGGGGAAATGGGGGATTGCCAATGATCGTGGACCGTGACGTCGAAATATCCCAATTGGCCGCGATGTTCACGGAGAGTGCCGGTGGTTCGGGGACCCTGGCAGTCATCTGCGGGGGCACCGCGACCGGCAAGACCGAACTACTGCATTTGCTCTGCAATCAGGCGACCGCGCAGGGTTTTCAGGCGCTGACCGCCATGGGAAGCCCCATGGAGCAGCCGTTCCCCTACGCGTTGGTGGAACAGCTCTTCCCCGACGTCGGCGACATCGCCGAGCACGAGGCTCCCGCGACACCGCCCGCGGCCGGCCACCTCGGCCCCTCCCCCGGCGAGCCGTGCGTACCGCCCCGCGTGCTGCGCCACGTGTACCGGAAGGCCGAGCAACTGGCCACCCAGGCACCGCTGCTGCTGGCCATCGACGACATGCAGTACGCCGACTCCGCATCCCTGCAGTGCCTCCTCTACCTCATCCGCCGCTTCCGGACGATGCGCATCAGCCTCGTCGTCACCGAGAGCACGCACCGCACCGCCGACCAGACCCTGCTGGGAGAGCTGCACTACCAGCGCGCCCGGCGGATCCCACTCGGCGCCCTCAGCCGGGCCGGAGTGGTCCGGCTGGTCGCCGAGGAGATGGGCGAGGAGACGGCCGAGCGACTTGCCGACGAATTCCTCGCGGTCAGCGGCGGCAATCCGCTGCTCCTGCGCGCCCTGATCCAGGACAGCACCCACCACCGCGGCCCGGCCACCGAGCCGCCCCGCGTCCTCATCTCCGACGCCTTCCAGCACGCCGCACTGGCCTGTGTGCACCGCAGCGGCCCCCACTACGTGAACATCGCCCACGGGCTCGCCCTCCTGGACAGCCATGGCGTGCCCACCCTCCTCGGCGAGCTGACCGGGGTCAGCCCGCAGACCGCGGCCCAGGGGGTCGAGGCGCTGGAGGAAGCGGGCCTGCTCCACGACGGGCGGTTCCGCCACCCCGCGCTGCGCTCCGCCATGCTGGGCGACATCCCGGCCGACACCCACACCTCACTGCTGCGTCGCGCCACCCGGCTGCTCCACGAGGAGGGCGCACCGCAGACCGTGGTCGCCGCCAGGCTGCTGGAATGCGGCCCCCTCGGCGAGGACTGGGAAGCGCCCCTGCTGCGCGCGGCGGCCGACCACTTCCTGGTCGCAGGACAGGGCAGTTCGGCGGCGCACTGCCTGCAACTGGCCAGCCGGTGCTGCTCCGGCGACGAGGCGCAGGCCCTCGTCTTCAAGGCAGCGGCGGCCGGCATCACCTGGCGGCTGGACCCGAAGACCGCCGTCTCCCAGCTCCAGTCGCTGGCCGTCTCCGCCCAGGAGGGTGCGATACCACTGGCCACCTCGCTCCAGCTGATCCGCGCCCTGCTGTGGAACGGCCTGGAGGACGAGGCGGTCAAGGTCGCCGACGGGCTGCCGACGACCGGCGACGAGCAGCAGTCCGACCCTCTGCTGCTCACCACCTGGATACGGCTCGCCTCCACCTACCCCGGCGCGCTGCGCAGGATGGGCGGGCCGCTGCTGGCCGTCGCGCCGGAGGGCTTTCCCACCGCGTCGGAGACGGACCCGCCGCAGCTGACCGCGGCCCACGCCGTGTTCTCTGCCGTCACCGGCCAGGGCGTCGAGTCGATCGCCGCCCAGGCCGAGCTGGTGCTCCAGTACGTACGTCTCGGCCAGCAGTCCATGGAGATGCCGCTGTCGGCGCTGCACGCCCTGATCTACATCGATCAGCTGAACCTCGCGGACTCCTGGTGCGACCAGCTGCTGGCCCAGTCGGCCAAGCGCCACGCCCCCGCCTGGGACGCGCTGCTGCTGAGCACCAAGGCCATGGTCACGCTGCGCAAGGGCAACCTGCCGGCCGCCCGCGACCAGGCCCTCGACGCCCTGTCCCGGTTCCCGGTCGAGGGCTGGGGCGTCTCCCTCGCCCTCCCCCTGGCCACCCTGATCGAGGCCAACACCGCCATGGGCGAGTACGACGCGGCGGCCGAACTGCTGGGCCGCCCGCTCCCCGACGCCGCCTTCCAGACCCGGTACGGGCTGCACCACCAGTACGCGCGCGGCCGGTACCACCTGGCCATGGAGCAGGACCAGGCCGCGCTCGCCTGCTTCCTGTCCTGCGGGGAACAGGCCCGGGCCTGGGGTCTTGACTCCCCCGGGTTCGTGCCCTGGCGCAGCGGAGCCGCCGAGGCGTGGCTACGGCTCAACAAGCCGGCCCAGGCCGCCGAGCTGCTGAACGAACAACTCGAACGCGCCCAGCCGTGGCAGCCCAGGGCCGTCGGCTCCGCGCTGCGGCTGCTGGCCGCGACCCGCACCTCGGCCCAGCGCCCGGGCCTGCTGAGCCGCGCCCTGGAGATGTTCCAGGCGGGCAGCGACCGGTACAACATGGCCCGCACCCTCGCCGACCTCGCCCAGGCTCAGCAGCAGCTGGGGAAGGGCGGCGAGGCCCGGCAAGTGGTGCGCCGCGCCTGGCGGCTGGCCCAGGAGTGCGGGGCGGAGCAGCTGCTGCGCGTCCTGCGGCCGGCCCTGCCGTACGACCGCTCGGCCTCCTGCGGCGGACAGAAGACGATGCGGGTCGAGTCGCTCACCGACGCCGAACGCCGGGTGGCGTTACTGGCCGCCAAGGGGCTGGCCAACCGGGAAGTGGCGGAGAAGCTCTTCATCACCGTCAGTACCGTCGAGCAGCACCTCACCAAGGTCTACCGCAAGTTCAGGATCAAACACCGTCATCAGCTGCCCGCCAGCCTGGGGTTCGACGATGCCGACATAGCCTGAGCCGGTGGCCGGGCCGGCCCGGCCGCCGCGGTGCCCACGGGCAGCAGCGCGTCCGCGAGCACGTCGATCACGGCTGCCCGGTGCTGCTCGATGTAGAAGTGGCCCCCGGGATAACGGTGCAGGGTGAACGCGCCGGTGGTGTGGTCCCGCCAGGCGCGGGCCTCCTCGTCCGTGGTCTCGGGGTCGGCGTCGCCCACCAGCACCGTGACCGGGCAGCCGACCCGGGCATCGGCGGCACCCCGGTACCCACCGGCGACCGCGTAGTCGGCGCGGATCACCGGGAGGAAGGCGTCCAGCAGCCCCGCGTCCTCCAGGATCGCCGCGTCCGCGCCGCTGAGCCGCCGCACCTCGGCCTTCACCTCGTCATCGGAGGGCAGCCGGGCGTCCGGGTCGTACCGGTGCCGGGAGGGTGCACGCCGCGCCGAGACGAACAGGCCGACCGGGGTGACGCCCTCCCGTTCCAGGATGCGGGCCAGTTCGAAGGCGACCGCACCGCCCATGCTGTGGCCGAACAGCGCCACCGGGCGCTCCAGGGTGCCCCGCAGCGCCGTGGCCACCGACCGGGCGAGCTCCTCGACGCTGGTGGCGGGCGGCTCCCAGCGGCGGTCCTGCCGGCCGGGGTACTGCACGGACAGCACCTCCACCGAGGGGATAAGCCCCTCGGACAGCGGGAAGTACGCATGGGCCGAGCCTCCCGCGTGCGGGAGGCACACCAGGCTGACGGCGCTGTCCGGGGCGGCGTGGAAACGCCGTATCCACAGCTCGTCGTCCTCGGTCCGGGGCATCGGTGGTTCCCATCCGGTCGTCGTTCCGGGCCCTCACCGCCGGCCCGTCCGGCCCGGCGTCCTGCCAGCGTGCTGCACCCTGGTCGCCGGGAAAACCCCTACCAGCCCCCAGAAACAGCAAGGCGGGCCCGCACATCTCACGATGCGCGGACCCGCCCTTGAGCCGTGAACCCCTACCCTCGCGGGGCAGGAAGGATCACTTTTCGGTCACTTGGTGACCTTGGTGACCTGGCCGGCGCCGACGGTACGGCCACCCTCACGGATGGTGAACCGCAGGCCCTCCTCCATGGCGACCGGCTGGATCAGCTGGACGCTCATGGTGGCGTTGTCGCCCGGCATGACCATCTCGGTGCCCTCGGTGAGGGTCACCACACCGGTCACGTCAGTCGTACGGAAGTAGAACTGCGGACGGTAGTTGTTGAAGAACGGGGTGTGGCGACCACCCTCGTCCTTCGACAGGATGTAGGCCGTGGCCTCGAACTCGGTGTGCGGGGTGACCGAACCCGGCTTGATGATGCACTGGCCGCGCTCGACGTCCTCGCGCTTGATGCCGCGGAGCAGCAGACCGACGTTCTCACCGGCCTGCCCCTCGTCGAGCAGCTTGCGGAACATCTCGATGCCGGTGACCGTGGTCGAGGTCTTCTCGTTCTTGATGCCGATGATGTCAACGTTCTCGTTGAGCTTCAGCACACCGCGCTCGATACGGCCGGTGACGACCGTACCGCGACCGGTGATGGTGAAGACGTCCTCGATCGGCATGAGGAACGGCTTGTCGACGTCACGCGCCGGCTCCGGGATCGACTGGTCGACCGCGGTCATCAGGTCCTCGACGGACTTGACCCACTGCGGGTCGCCCTCGAGCGCCTTCAGCGCGGAGACGCGGATGATCGGCGCGTCGTCGCCCGGGAACTCGTAGTCCGAGAGCAGCTCACGGACCTCGAGCTCCACCAGCTCCAGGATCTCCTCGTCGTCCACCATGTCGGCCTTGTTCAGCGCGACGACGATGTACGGCACGTTCGACTGGCGGGCCAGGAGCACGTGCTCCTTGGTCTGCGGCATCGGGCCGTCGGTGGCGGCGACCACGAGGACGGCGCCGTCCATCTGCGCCGCACCGGTGATCATGTTCTTGATGTAGTCCGCGTGACCCGGGCAGTCGACGTGGGCGTAGTGACGGGAGTCCGTCTGGTACTCCACGTGCGCGATGGAGATCGTAATACCGCGCTGCCGCTCTTCCGGAGCCTTGTCGATCTCGTCGAACGGCGTGTACGGGTTCAGCTCCGGGAACTTGTCATGCAGCACCTTGGTGATCGCCGCGGTAAGGGTCGTCTTACCGTGGTCGACGTGACCGATGGTGCCGATGTTGACGTGCGGCTTAGTCCGCTCGAACTTCGCCTTCGCCACTGGGGTCCTCCTGTGGAGTGGTTCTGTAACGCATCCGCGCTTTGCGGACGGGTTCAGGTGGTCTTACCGAACCGGCCAGGACCCCGAGGGGATGCCCGTCGCCGTATTCGTTATGGGGGGCCGGCGTCAGGGGACCCGCCGCGAAACGCCGTTTCGAGCGCTCCGCGACGGAATACCCATGTGCCTTTGCTCCAGCCTAAACGGTGAGGAATGCGGATGAACCCGCCTTACTCGCCCTTGGCCTTCGCGATGATCTCCTCGGCGACGTTCCGGGGAACCTCGGCGTAGGAGTCGAACTGCATGGAGTAGCTGGCGCGGCCAGAGGTCTTGCTGCGCAGGTCGCCCACGTAGCCGAACATCTCCGACAGCGGGACCAGACCGATCACCAGCTTGGCGCCGCTACGGTCCTCCATGGACTGGATCTGACCACGGCGGGAGTTGATGTCGCCGATCACGTCGCCCATGTAGTCCTCGGGCGTCGTGACCTCCACCTTCATCATCGGCTCGAGCAGGGCCGGGCTGGCCTTGCGGGCGGCCTCCTTGAAGGCCATCGAACCGGCGATCTTGAACGCCATCTCGGAGGAGTCGACCTCGTGGTAGCCACCGTCGAGAAGCACGACCTTGACGCCGGTCAGCGGGTAGCCGGCGAGCACGCCGAACTCCATGGCCTCCTGGCAGCCCGCGTCCACGGACGGGATGTACTCCCGCGGGATGCGGCCACCGGTGACCTTGTTCTCGAACTCGTAGCCGTCGCCCTCGAGCGGCTCCAGCGCGATCTGCACCTTGGCGAACTGGCCGGAACCACCAGTCTGCTTCTTGTGCGTGTAGTCGTACCGCTCGACCGCCTTGCGCAGCGTCTCGCGGTAGGCCACCTGCGGCTTACCGACGTTGGCCTCGACCTTGAACTCGCGCTTCATGCGGTCGACCAGCACGTCGAGGTGAAGCTCACCCATACCGGCGATGATGGTCTGGCCGGTCTCCTCGTCGGTCTTGACGCGGAAGGACGGGTCCTCCTCGGCAAGCCGCTGGATCGCGACGGCCAGCTTCTCCTGGTCGCCCTTGGACTTCGGCTCGATGGCCACCTCGATGACCGGGGCCGGGAAGTCCATGGACTCGAGGATCACCGGGTTCGACGAGTCGCAGAGGGTCTCACCGGTGGTGGTCTGCTTCAGACCCATGACGGCGACGATGTCACCGGCACCCACCGACTCGATCTCCTCACGCTTGTTCGCGTGCATCCGGTAGATCTTGCCGATGCGCTCCTTCTTGCCCTTCACCGAGTTCAGCACCTGCGTGCCGGCCGTCATGCGGCCCGAGTACACCCGGATGAAGGTGAGCTTGCCGAGGTGCGGGTCGCTCGCGATCTTGAACGCCAGCGCCGACAGCGGCTCGTCCTCGGTCGGACGACGCTTGATGACCTCGTCGGGGTCCTTGACCGAGTGGCCCTCGATCGCCTCGATGTCGATCGGCGACGGCAGGTACCGGACGACCGCGTCGAGCAGGGGCTGCACGCCCTTGTTCTTGAACGCGGTGCCGCAGAACACGGGGGTGACGGTGGTGCCGCCGCCCTTGCCGGAGGCGATGGTGATGCGGCGGATCGCCGCGTACAGCTGCTCCACGGAGGGCTCCTCGCCCTCCAGGTACAGCTCCATCATCTCTTCGTCGTTCTCGGCGACGGACTCCAGCAGCTTGCCGCGCCACTCGTCGGCGGCCTCGGCGTGGGTGTCCGGGATGTCGACGGTGTCGTACATCTCGCCCTTGGTCGCTTCGAGGTTCCAGACCAGCGCCTTCATGGTGACGAGGTCGATGACGCCCTTGAAGTCGGCCTCGGTGCCGATCGGCAGCTGCATGACCAGCGGCACCGCGCCCAGGCGGTCCGTGATCATGTCGACGCAGCGGTGGAACTCGGCACCGGTGCGGTCGAGCTTGTTGACGAAGCAGATGCGCGGCACGCCGTAGCGGTCCGCCTGACGCCACACGGTCTCGGACTGCGGCTCCACGCCGGCCACACCGTCGAACACCGTCACGGCACCGTCGAGGACGCGCAGCGAACGCTCCACCTCGACCGTGAAGTCGACGTGGCCCGGGGTGTCAATGATGTTGATCGTGTGATCGGTGTCCTCGAGCGGCCAGTGACAGGTCGTCGCGGCCGACGTGATCGTGATGCCGCGCTCCTGCTCCTGCTCCATCCAGTCCATCGTGGCAGCGCCGTCGTGGACTTCACCGATCTTGTAGCTCACACCGGTGTAGAACAGGATCCGCTCGGTGGTCGTCGTCTTGCCCGCGTCGATGTGGGCCATGATCCCAATATTGCGGACCTTGGCCAGGTCAAGTGAAGTGGTAGCCATAAGGCTTCAGTCTTCTCTCGGATCTCGATGGGGTAGCGACTACCAGCGGTAGTGCGCGAAGGCCTTGTTGGACTCGGCCATCTTGTGGGTGTCCTCGCGACGCTTGACGGAGGCGCCCAGACCGTTGCTGGCGTCCAGCAGCTCGTTCATCAGCCGCTCGGTCATGGTCTTCTCGCGACGGGCGCGGGAGTAGCCCACGAGCCAGCGCAGCGCGAGGGTGGAGGAGCGGCCGGGGCGAACCTCGACCGGCACCTGGTAGGTGGCGCCACCGACACGGCGGGAGCGGACCTCGAGGGTCGGCTTCACGTTCTCCAGCGCGCGCTTGAGCGTGATGACCGGGTCGTTGCCGGACTTCTCACGCAGGCCCTCCATGGCGCCGTAGACAATGCGCTCGGCGGTGGAGCGCTTGCCGTTCAGCAGGACCTTGTTGATGAGGGACGTCACCAGAGGAGAGTTGTAAACCGGGTCGATGATGACCGGGCGCTTCGGGGCGGGACCCTTACGAGGCATTCTTACTTCTCCTTCTTGGCGCCGTAGCGGCTGCGAGCCTGCTTGCGGTTCTTGACGCCCTGCGTGTCGAGGGAGCCGCGGATGATCTTGTAGCGAACACCCGGCAGGTCCTTCACTCGACCGCCGCGCACGAGCACGATGGAGTGCTCCTGCAGGTTGTGACCCTCACCCGGGACATAGGCGGTGACCTCGATCCCACTGCTCAGCCGGACACGCGCGACCTTACGGAGCGCCGAGTTCGGCTTCTTCGGCGTCGTGGTGAACACGCGGGTGCACGTGCCACGACGCTGCGGCGACCCCGCCAGTGCGGGAGTCTTGTTCTTCTCGACCTTGTCCTGGCGGCCCTTGCGGACCAGCTGCTGGATCGTAGGCACCGTTTCTCCGGTTTCTGTGTGCCGATCTCGATAAAGCTAACCTGGGGTTTCTCCGACCCACGCGGTCGGGTGTGTCGCGCACCGCAGCCCCCTGCGAATGTCAGGAGAGTGCAGATTGTTGGTGTCGACACCTCGGCCCCCCGTCGCGCTTGGCGCATACGGGAGCCCAGGGACACCCCAGGCACAAGGTCAGAGCGTACCTACCGCATCGGCTCCGGTCAAAACAAATGCACACGCGCTGGACACACCAACCCGGAGCATAGCCGCAGGGCGGCCACCCCGCCATGGGGTGACCGCCCTGCGAACAGATCCAGTGCTTACTGGTTGTACGGACCGTAGTCGTAGTCCTCCAGCGGGACCGCCTGGCCGGAGCCGGTGCCGAAGGGCGAGTAGTCGATGTCGTCGTAGCCGACGGCCGAGTACATCGCGGCCTTCGCCTCCTCGGTGGGCTCGACCCGGATGTTGCGGTAGCGGGACAGGCCCGTACCGGCCGGGATGAGCTTACCGATGATGACGTTCTCCTTGAGGCCGATCAGGGAGTCCGACTTGGCGTTGATCGCCGCGTCGGTGAGCACCCGGGTCGTCTCCTGGAAGGACGCCGCCGACAGCCAGGACTCGGTCGCCAGCGAGGCCTTGGTGATACCCATCAGCTGCGGACGGCCGGAGGCCGGGTGGCCGCCTTCCTGGACCACACGACGGTTCTCACCCTCGAAGCGCGTGCGCTCCACCAGCTCGCCCGGCAGCAGCTCCGCGTCGCCGGACTCGATGATCGTGACCCGGCGCAGCATCTGCCGGATGATGATCTCGATGTGCTTGTCGTGGATCGACACACCCTGCGAGTTGTAGACCTTCTGGACCTCGCCGACCAGGTGCACCTGGACGGCGCGCTGGCCGAGGATGCGCAGCACGTCGTGCGGGTTGGTGGCACCCACGGTCAGCGCCTGGCCGACCTCGACGTGGTCGCCCTCGCCCACCAGCAGACGGGCCCGCTTGGAGACGCCGTAGGCGGTCTCGTCGGAGCCGTCGTCCGGGGTGACGACGAGCTTCTTGGTCTTCTCGGTCTCTTCGATCCGGACGCGGCCTGCCGCTTCCGAGATCGGCGCGACGCCCTTGGGCGTACGGGCCTCGAACAGCTCGACGACACGCGGCAGACCCTGGGTGATGTCGTCACCGGCCACACCACCGGTGTGGAAGGTACGCATCGTCAGCTGGGTGCCGGGCTCACCGATGGACTGGGCGGCGATGATGCCGACGGCCTCGCCGATGTCCACCAGCTTGCCGGTCGCCAGCGAGCGGCCGTAGCACATGGCGCAGGTGCCGACGGCGGACTCGCAGGTGAGCACCGAGCGGGTCTTGACCGTCGCCACGCCGTGCCGGACCAGCTCGTCGATGAGCACGTCGCCCAGGTCGGTGCCGGCCGGGGCCAGGACCTTCCCGTCCACGACGATGTCCTCGGCGAGGCAGCGCGCGTACACGCTGGTCTCGACGTCCTCGGTCTTGCGCAGCACGCCGTCCGCGCCGGTGGACGCGATCGCGAGCTTGAGGCCGCGCTCGGTGCCGCAGTCCTCCTCGCGAATGATCACGTCCTGCGAGACGTCCACCAGACGACGGGTCAGGTAACCCGAGTCGGCGGTACGCAGGGCGGTGTCCGCGAGACCCTTACGGGCACCGTGGGTGGAGATGAAGTACTCCAGCACGGAGAGACCCTCACGGAACGACGCCTTGATGGGCCGCGGGATGGTCTCGTTCTTCGCGTTGGACACCAGACCACGCATACCGGCGATCTGACGCATCTGCATCATGTTTCCACGCGCGCCCGAGTCGACCATCATGAAGATCGGGTTGGTCTTCGGGAAGTTCGCGTTCATCGCCTCGGAGACCTCGTTGGTCGCCTTGGTCCAGATCGCGATCAGTTCCTGGGTGCGCTCGTCCTTGGTGATCAGGCCGCGCTCGTACTGCTTCTGGACCTTCTCGTCCTGCGCCTCGTAGCCCGTGATGATGGCCTTCTTGGCCTCGGGCACGACGATGTCGGAGATGGCGACGGTGACACCGGAGCGGGTGGCCCAGTGGAAACCGGCCGCCTTCAGGTTGTCCAGCGTCGCCGCGACGATCACCTTGGGGTAGCGCTCGGCGAGGTCGTTGACGATCTCGGAGAGCTGCTTCTTGCCCACCGAGTAGTCGACGAACGGGTAGTCCTCGGGCAGCAGCTCGTTGAAGAGCGCCCGACCCAGCGTGGTGCGCAGCCGGAAGCTGTCGCCCTGCTGCCAGGCAGGCTCGCCCTCTTCCGGAGCCGGCGGGGTCCAGCCGCGGGGCGGGACGGTGCCGATCGGGAAGCGGATGTCGATCTTCGCCTGGAGCGACAGCTCCCGGGCGTCGAACGCCATGATCGCCTCGGCGGTGGAGCCGAAGGACCGGCCCTCGCCGATGACCTTGCGCTCCTCCTCGTCGGTGGTGAGGAAGAACAGACCCAGCACCATGTCCTGGGTCGGCATGGTCACCGGCCGGCCGTCGGCCGGCTTGAGGATGTTGTTCGAGGACAGCATCAGGATGCGGGCCTCGGCCTGGGCCTCCGCGGACAGCGGCAGGTGCACGGCCATCTGGTCACCGTCGAAGTCCGCGTTGAACGCGGTGCAGACGAGCGGGTGAATCTGAATGGCCTTGCCCTCGACCAGCTGCGGCTCGAAGGCCTGGATGCCGAGGCGGTGCAGGGTCGGCGCACGGTTCAGCAGCACCGGGTGCTCGGCGATGACCTCTTCGAGCACGTCGTACACGACCGTGCGGCCGCGCTCGACCATGCGCTTGGCCGACTTGATGTTCTGCGCGTGGTTGAGGTCCACCAGGCGCTTCATCACGAACGGCTTGAAGAGCTCCAGCGCCATGGCCTTGGGCAGACCGCACTGGTGCAGCTTGAGCTGCGGGCCGACGACGATGACGGAACGGGCCGAGTAGTCGACGCGCTTACCGAGCAGGTTCTGACGGAACCGGCCCTGCTTACCCTTCAGCATGTCGCTGAGGGACTTCAGCGGACGGTTACCGGGACCGGTCACCGGGCGGCCGCGGCGGCCGTTGTCGAACAGCGCGTCGACGGCCTCCTGCAGCATCCGCTTCTCGTTGTTCACGATGATCTCGGGGGCACCGAGGTCAAGGAGACGCTTGAGGCGGTTGTTCCGGTTGATCACACGGCGGTACAGGTCGTTCAGGTCGGAGGTCGCGAAGCGGCCACCGTCCAGCTGCACCATCGGACGCAGGTCCGGCGGGATCACCGGGATGCAGTCCAGCACCATGCCGTTGGGGCTGTTGCGGGTCTGCAGGAAGGCGGAGACGACCTTGAGGCGCTTGAGCGCACGGGTCTTCTTCTGGCCCTTGCCGGTCCGGATGATCTCGCGGAGCTTCTCGGCCTCCTCGTCGAGGTCGAAGGACTCCAGGCGCTTCTGCAGCGCAGCCGCGCCCATGCCGCCCATGAAGTACGTGCCGAAGCGGTCACGCAGCTCGCGGTAGAGCAGCTCGTCGCCCTCCAGGTCCTGGACCTTGAGGCTCTTGAAGCGGTTCCACACCTCGTCGAGACGGTCGATCTCGCGCTGGGCGCGGTCGCGCAGCTGCTTCATCTCGCGCTCGGCGCCCTCGCGCACCTTGCGGCGCACATCGGCCTTGGCGCCCTCGGCCTCGAGGTCGGCCAGGTCCGCCTCGAGCTTCTTGGCACGGGCCTCCAGGTCGGCGTCGCGGCGCTGCTCGATCTGCTGACGCTCGACGGAGACGTGGGCCTCCAGCGAGGGCAGGTCGCGCGTACGGCGCTCCTCGTCCACCCACGTGATCATGTAGGCGGCGAAGTAGATGACCTTCTCGAGGTCCTTCGGGGCGAGGTCGAGCAGGTAGCCCAGGCGGCTGGGCACGCCCTTGAAGTACCAGATGTGGGTGACGGGTGCGGCCAGCTCGATGTGGCCCATCCGCTCACGGCGCACCTTGGCGCGGGTGACCTCGACGCCACAGCGCTCGCAGATGATGCCCTTGAAGCGGACGCGCTTGTACTTGCCGCAGTAGCACTCCCAGTCCCGGGTCGGACCGAAGATCTTCTCGCAGAAGAGTCCGTCCTTTTCGGGCTTCAGGGTGCGGTAGTTGATGGTCTCCGGCTTCTTGACCTCGCCGTGGGACCACTGACGGATGTCGTCAGCGGTGGCAAGGCCGATCCGCAGCTCGTCGAAGAAGTTGACGTCGAGCACTTGTCGTCAATCCCTCTTTCAGGGTCGTGTCTTCGGGTCTGACTGGGGGTCCGGGGAGAGGCCGGGGCGGTGCGTACGAGCCGCCCCGGCCAGACCCGTCAGACCTCTTCGACGCTGCTCGGCTCGCGCCGCGACAGGTCGATGCCGAGCTCCTCCGCAGCGCGGAAGACGTCCTCGTCGGTGTCGCGCATCTCGATGGACATGCCGTCGCTGGACAGCACCTCCACGTTGAGGCACAGGGACTGCATCTCCTTGATGAGCACCTTGAAGGACTCGGGGATGCCGGGCTCGGGGATGTTCTCGCCCTTGACGATGGCCTCGTAGACCTTCACGCGGCCGGTGACGTCGTCGGACTTGATGGTCAGCAGCTCCTGGAGGGCGTACGCGGCGCCGTAAGCCTCCAGCGCCCACACCTCCATCTCTCCGAAGCGCTGGCCACCGAACTGAGCCTTACCGCCCAGCGGCTGCTGGGTGATCATCGAGTACGGGCCGGTGGACCGGGCGTGCAGCTTGTCGTCCACCAGGTGGTGCAGCTTGAGGATGTACATGAAGCCGACCGAGATCGGGTCCGGGAACGGCTCGCCGGAGCGGCCGTCGAAGAGCCGGGCCTTACCGGAGGGCTGGACCAGGCGGTCGCCGTCGCGGTTCGGGATCGTCGACTCGAAGAGACCGGCGATCTCGTCCTCGCGGGCGCCGTCGAAGACCGGGGTCGCGACGTTGGTGCCGGGCTGGACCTCGTCCGCGCCGATCGCCTGCAGCCGCTGCATCCACTCCTCGGAGCCCTCGACCTTCCAGCCACGGGAGGCCAGCCAGCCGAGGTGGATCTCCAGGACCTGTCCCGGGTTCATTCGGGACGGGACACCCAGCGGGTTGAGGATGATGTCGACCGGGGTGCCGTCCTCCAGGAACGGCATGTCCTCGACCGGCAGGATCTTCGAGATGACGCCCTTGTTGCCGTGGCGGCCGGCGAGCTTGTCACCGTCGGTGATCTTGCGCTTCTGCGCGACGTAGACGCGGACCAGCTGGTTCACGCCCGGGGGCAGCTCGTCGCCCTCCTCGCGGTCGAAGACGCGGACGCCGATGACCTTGCCGGTCTCGCCGTGCGGCACCTTCAGCGAGGTGTCACGGACCTCACGGGCCTTCTCACCGAAGATCGCGCGCAGCAGGCGCTCCTCCGGGGTCAGCTCGGTCTCACCCTTCGGGGTGACCTTGCCGACCAGGATGTCCCCGGCGATGACCTCGGCGCCGATGCGGATGATGCCGCGCTCGTCGAGGTCGGCCAGGACCTCCTCGGAGACGTTCGGGATGTCCCGGGTGATCTCCTCGGGGCCGAGCTTGGTGTCCCGGGCGTCGACCTCGTGCTCCTCGATGTGGATCGAGGAGAGAACGTCGTCCTGCACCAGCCGCTGGCTGAGGATGATCGCGTCCTCGTAGTTGTGGCCCTCCCACGGCATGAACGCGACGAGCAGGTTCTTGCCGAGCGCCATCTCGCCGTCCTCGGTGGACGGGCCGTCGGCCAGCACCTGGCCGGTGATGACGCGCGCGCCCTCGTCGACGACGACCTTCTGGTTGAAGGAGGTGCCCTGGTTGGAGCGGGAGAACTTGGCGATCCGGTAGGTGGTGTAGGTGCCGTCGTCGTTGGCCACCGTCACGTAGTCGGCGGAGACCTCTTGGACGACACCGTCCTTCTCGGCCTTGATGACGTCGCCGGCGTCGACCGCGCAGCGGTACTCCATGCCGGTGCCGACCAGCGGGGACTCCGCCTTGATCAGCGGCACGGCCTGGCGCATCATGTTCGAGCCCATGAGCGCGCGGTTGGCGTCGTCGTGCTCGAGGAAGGGGATCATGGCGGTCGCGACCGACACCATCTGGCGCGGCGAGACGTCCATGTAGTCGACCTCGGAGCCGGGCACGTAGTCGACCTCGCCACCACGGCGGCGGACCAGGACGCGGTTCTCGGCGTACGTGTTGTCCTCGGCCAGCGGCGCGTTCGCCTGGGCGATGACGAAGCGGTCCTCCTCGTCGGCGGTGAGGAAGTCCACCTTGTCGGTGACGACACCCTCGTGGACCTTGCGGTACGGGGTCTCGACGAAACCGAACGCGTTGACCCGGCCGTACGAGGCGAGCGAGCCGATCAGACCGATGTTCGGGCCTTCCGGCGTCTCGATCGGGCACATGCGGCCGTAGTGCGAGGGGTGCACGTCACGGACCTCGAAGCCGGCCCGCTCACGGCTCAGACCACCCGGGCCCAGCGCCGACAGGCGGCGCTTGTGGGTCAGACCCGACAGCGGGTTGGTCTGGTCCATGAACTGCGACAGCTGGCTGGTGCCGAAGAACTCCTTGATGGAGGCGACGACCGGCCGGATGTTGATCAGGGTCTGCGGCGTGATCGCCTCGACGTCCTGGGTGGTCATCCGCTCGCGGACGACGCGCTCCATACGGGCCAGACCGGTGCGGACCTGGTTCTGGATCAGCTCGCCGACGTTCCGCAGGCGGCGGTTGCCGAAGTGGTCGATGTCATCGGTCTCGACGACGATCGTGTCGCCGGCCTCGCCGGCCGTCTCGGTCTCCCCGGCGTGCAGCTTGACCAGGTACTTGATGGTCGCGATGACGTCGTCGGTGGTCAGCACGCCGGCGTCGAGGGGGGCGTCCGCGCCGAGCTTCTTGTTGACCTTGTAGCGGCCGACCTTGGCGAGGTCGTAGCGCTTCGGGTTGAAGTACAGGTTCTCCAGCAGCGTCTGGGCGGCCTCACGCGTCGGCGGCTCGCCCGGGCGCAGCTTGCGGTAGATGTCGAGCAGCGCATCGTCCTGGCCCTGGGTGTGGTCCTTCTCCAGGGTGGCGCGCATGGACTCGTACTCGCCGAACTCCTCGAGGATCTGCTCGGTGGTCCAGCCGAGCGCCTTGAGCAGGACGGTGACGGACTGCTTGCGCTTGCGGTCGATGCGGACGCCGACCATGTCGCGCTTGTCGATCTCCATCTCCAGCCAGGCACCCCGGGACGGGATGATCTTGGCGGAGAAGATGTCCTTGTCGGACGTCTTGTCGATGGAGGAGTCGAAGTACACACCCGGCGAGCGGACCAGCTGCGAGACGACGACACGCTCGGTGCCGTTGATGCAGAAGGTGCCCTTCGGCGTCATGAGCGGGAAGTCGCCCATGAAGACCGTCTGGGACTTGATCTCACCGGTCTCGTTGTTGGTGAACTCGGCGGTGACGAAGAGCGGCGCGGCGTACGTGAAGTCGCGCTCCTTGCACTCGTCGATCGAGTTCTTCGGCGGCTCGAAGCGGTGATCACGGAAGGTCAGGGACATCGACCCGGAGAAGTCCTCGATCGGGGAGATCTCCTCGAAGATCTCTTCCAGACCGGACTTGGTGGGGACGTCCTGACCACTGTCCAGCGCAGCCTCGACGCGAGCCTTCCAGGCGGCATTGCCGAGCAGCCAATCGAAGCTCTCGGTCTGCAGTGCAAGGAGGTTCGGAACCTCGAGGGGCTCCTTGATCTTCGCAAAGGAGATGCGCAGCGGGGCGGTGCTGGCGCCATTGTTCGTATTGGCAGTCGAGGCGTTGCGCGAGGCGGCCAAGAGGGGGTCCTTCCGAGGGCTCGGACTCACTACGCGCGTACCGGTCCCACCGCGAACCCATGGATGAAATCCCTGGTCAGGGTATTTTCATCGGCAGTGCTCAAAGGTGGGTATGCCCCTGGTGACGGGCAGGGAGCAGCTAACAGGCAGCGCAAAGGGTCAGTGTAGCCACTTGGCACACTGATGTCCAGCGCCGAGTTTCTGAGACCGGCAGCGCCAATCTCTCCCTCCGGTGAGGGGGCACGCCCCTCGTTGTCCTTCATACGCCTGGTCGGCAGCCCGCGCGTCGCCGGCGCATATCGATACTGCCCGCTCCGCCGACGATCCATGCCTCGGACTTACGGATCGGTGTGACGTCGCGTCCCGAGAATTGCGCGCTGCGTGCCGTTCGTCAAGGCCCCCCACTCCGGCGAGATCGTCACAGGGCGTGGCGACGGGCAACGAAGATCACCATACCTGCCGGAACCGGAAAGTCAGCGTAGCCGTCCCAAGAACACCGAAGGGCGACCACCCCAACGGGTGATCGCCCTCGCGGCACAGCGGGTCATCCGACCCGTGGGGTCACTTGACCTCGACCGAGGCGCCGGCGGCCTTGAGGGACTCGGCGGCCTTCTCGGCGGCCTCCTTGCTGACCTTCTCGACGACCGGCTTCGGGGTGCCGTCGACGAGGTCCTTGGCCTCCTTCAGGCCCAGGGAGGTCAGCTCACGCACGACCTTGATGACCTGGATCTTCTTGTCGCCGGCGCCGGTGAGGACGACGTCGAACTCGTCCTGCTCCTCGACGGCCTCGGCAGCGGCGCCCGCGCCACCCGCGGCGGGGGCGACGACGGCGGCCGGGGCGGCGGCGGTGACGTCGAACTTCTCCTCGAAGGCCTTCACGAACTCGGAGAGCTCGATGAGGGTCATCTCCTCGAACTGCGCGAGCAGGTCGTCCTGGCTGAGCTTCGCCATGATGGCGGTCCTTCCACTAGTTCGGCAGGTGCCGGATGAAAATGGTGGCGGGCTTCTTCCGGGCCCGCTGCGACCGGGGCCGAGTTACTCGGCGGCCTCGGCCTCGGCGGGAGCCGGCTCGCCGGCACCGCCCTGCTCGTCCACCTTGGCCCGAAGCGCCTCCGCGGTGCGGATGAACTTCGAGAGCGGGGCCTGGAAGAGCGCGGCAGCCTGGGACTGCTTGCCCTTCATGGCGCCCGCCAGCTTGGAGAGCAGCACCTCGCGGGACTCGAGGTCCGCGAGCTTCTTGATGTCGTCGGCGGACAGCGCCTTGCCATCAAGGACACCGCCCTTGATGACGAGCGCGGGGTTGTCCTTGGCGAAGTCACGGAGACCCTTCGCCGCCTCGACCGGGTCACCGGTCACGAAGGCGACGGCCGACGAACCTGTGAACAGGTCGTCGATCTGGTTGATCCCGGCCTCGTTGGCCGCGATCTTGGTCAGCGTGTTCTTCACCACACGGTACTGGGCGTTCTCACCGAGCGAACGGCGCAGCTCCTTGAGCTGTGCGACGGTGAGACCGGTGTACGCGGTCACAACGGCGCCGTTCGAGGTGCTGAACTTCTCCCGCATCTCGTCGACGGCGTCGACCTTGTCGGGACTCGCCATGAGCCTCGGCCTCCTTCCGGGTGATGAGGACCGCATCGGCCTGAAGGAAGGAGGCTGAACAACACGAAAACGCCCCGGCGCAGGCGCACGGGGCGTGACTCGACCGCACGGACCCACGGCCCGTTCGGGAGTTCTCACCACAGTCACCTGCGCGGGTCGTCCGCAGCTAGCGGATCCTTCAGCCGCCGTACCCCCTTGCGGAGACACAGCGACAACCAGCGGTCTTTGGCTTCTGCAGCAGATTACGCGAACGGGCCGCGGCCGGGCAAATCAGCTACGGGCGCATCAGCTGCTCGGCGACTGCGCTCCGGCGCCGCCGGCCATCTGGTCGAAGCTCACGGTGTCCGAGGAGGACGGCTCCTGGACCGTGACCTTGGTGCCGTAGTCCGAGTAGAAGACCGTCGAGTCGTAGGGGCCGTTGTTGCTCTTGGCCTGCTCACGCTTCTTGACCAGCAGGTTCTTGCTGTCGATCCACAGATCGATGGTCTCGGTCTCCATGCCGGACTGCTCCATCTGCTTCTGCAGCGCGTCCAGGTCCGACTGGCTCATGTCCTTGGACTGCATCTTGGTCAACTCGGAGACCTTGACCGTGCCCGTGTAGTGGGTGGTCTCTGCGCCCTTGACGTCCTCCGAGCCCACCTTCTTCACCTTGCCCGAGGCCATCAGCAGCTGCACCGACCGCGACGGGTTGTTGTTCTGCATCTGGTCCTTGAGGAAGGCACCGGAGGCGCCCGCCTTCTGGGCCAGGGCGTCGTAGTCGTACTTGATCCAGTGCTTGCCGCCGCCCGCCTGCTGGGCGAACTCGTCGCCCATGTTCATGAACATCGCGTCGGGCGTGTACCGCGCCTGGAGGGGCTTGCCCGCGATCGGGCTGGAGGCTATGGCCCCGCCCTTCTGCGTGATGGTCATGTTGGCGTTCATGCCGTCCGCCCAGTCCATGGCGCCGGACAGCTCGGAGGACTGGGTGCCCATCTGCGTGGAGCCGTCGACCTTGGCCGAGTGCTGCTCGTCCGTGCGCTGTGAGGCGAGCTTCAGGGCCGCCAGCGGGCTGCCCACCGACTGGCCGCCGCTGTCGCCGTTGCCGCCCGCCTTGTCGCCATCGGACTTGTCGCTCCCGCACGCGGTGAGTCCGGCCATCAGAACAATGCCACAGGCCGCGATCACGCAACGCACGCCCACATGAGTACCGCGCACGGTTCCCCCTTATTTTTCTTTTACGACTGTCGATCAGAACCCTATCGAGGGCCGCCGACAGCAACGCGCCGGGCCCCCGCCTCTCTTCACGAGAGGCGGGGGCCCGGCGGTTCCGGTCAGGGAAGGGCTCAGACGGCCTCGTCCTCGACCAGCAGGTTGCGGGTGCGGTTGGCGTCCAGCGGGATGCCGGGGCCCATCGTCGTGCTCAGGTTCGCCTTCTTGATGTAGCGGCCCTTCGCGGCGGACGGCTTGAGACGGTTGATCTCCTCGAGCGCCGCGGCGTAGTTCTCCACCAGCTGCGTCTCACCGAACGACACCTTGCCGATGATGAAGTGCAGGTTGGCGTGCTTGTCGACGCGGAACTCGATCTTGCCGCCCTTGATGTCCGTGACGGCCTTGGCCACGTCCGGGGTGACGGTGCCGGTCTTCGGGTTCGGCATCAGACCACGCGGACCGAGCACGCGGCCGAGGCGGCCGACCTTGCCCATGAGGTCCGGGGTGGCGACGACGGCGTCGAAGTCCAGGCGGCCCTTGGACACCTCGTCGATGAGCTCGTCGGAGCCGACGATGTCGGCGCCCGCGGCCTCCGCGGCCGCAGCACGGTCACCGGTCGCGAAGACCAGGACCCGGGCGGTCTTACCGGTGCCGTGCGGCAGGTTCACGGTGCCGCGGACCATCTGGTCGGCCTTGCGCGGGTCGACGCCCAGGCGCATGGCGACCTCGACGGTCGCGTCGAACTTGCTCGGGGAGGTGTCCTTGGCGAGACGGACGGCCTCGAGCGGGGCGTACAGGCGCTCCCGGTCGATCTTGGCGTCCGCAGCGCGGAGGGACTTGCTGCGCTTGCTCAACTCTGCTCCTGATGTATGTGTGCGGAGTCGTGGTCCGGACCGCGCATTGGCCCTGCCACGGTGGTGCTACGGGGTGGCTGTCAGCCCTCGACCGTGATGCCCATGGAGCGGGCGGTGCCGGCGATGATCTTCTCGGCGGCGTCCAGGTCGTTGGCGTTCAGGTCGGGCATCTTGGTGGTGGCGATGTCGCGGACCTGGTCGCGGGTGATCTTGGCGACCTTGGTCTTGTGCGGCTCGCCGGAGCCCTTCTCCACGCCCGCGGCCTTGAGGATCAGCTTCGCGGCCGGCGGAGTCTTGGTGATGAAGGTGAAGGAACGGTCCTCGTAGACCGTGATCTCCACCGGCACGACCATGCCGCGCTGCGACTCGGTCGCGGCGTTGTATGCCTTGCAGAACTCCATGATGTTGACGCCGTGCTGACCCAGCGCGGGGCCGACCGGCGGGGCCGGGTTCGCGGCACCGGCCTGGATCTGGAGCTTGATCAGCCCCGTGACCTTCTTCTTCTTGGGAGGCATGCTCTCTCCGGGTCTTAGTGAGAGGTGGTCCGCCCCCACTCCGGGTCATCCGGATGGAGGCATACCGCACAACGATAACGGGTATGGCTGTGCGGCCTGAAACCGAGCAGGTCAGACCGGCCCCAGGAGGGCCCGTCTGACCTGTCGGAAGGGTGGGGAAGAAGCGTCAGTTCTTCTGGATCTGGTCGAAGCTCAGCTCGACCGGGGTCTCCCGGCCGAAGATCTCGACCAGGCCCTTGACCTTCTTCGAGTCGGCGTTGATCTCGTTGATCGTGGCCTGGAGCGTGGCAAACGGGCCGTCGGTGACCGTGACCGAGTCGCCCACCTCGAAGTCCAGCACCTGGACCTCGACCTTGCGGCTGGGCGCCGGGGCGCCGCCCTCCTCGGCGGTGGCCTTGGCGGCCTTCTCCTCGGCCTCCGGGGCGAGCATCTTGACGATCTCGTCCAGGGTCAGCGGGTACGGGTCGTAGGCGTTGCCCACGAAGCCGGTGACACCGGGGGTGTTCCGCACGACGCCCCAGGACTCGTTCGTCAGGTCCATGCGCACCAGCACATAGCCGGGGAGCTTGTTCTGACGGACGTTCTTCCGCTCGCCGTTCTTGATCTGGACGATCTCTTCTTCGGGGACCTCGGCCTGGTAGATGAAGTCCTCGACGTTCAGCGAGACGGCGCGCTGCTCCAGGTTGGCCTTCACGCGCTTCTCGTAGCCCGCGTAGGTGTGGATCACGTACCACTCGCCGGGCAGCCCGCGCAGCTCCTCGCGAAGGGCCTCGACCGGGTCGACCTCGACCTCGGCCTCGGCGGCCTCGACGTCCTCAGCGGCCTCGACGACGGCCTCGTCCTCGTCCTCGACGTGGATCGCGGCCGTCTCGGCGGGCTCACCCGCGGCGGCGTCGGCGGCTTCAGCCTGGTCGGAGTCCGCCGCCTCGACGATGTCGAGCTCGTCCTCACGGGACTCGACGGGCTCGGCGGCGTCGTTCAGGTTCGGGTCAGACACGGTGGCTGCTTCTTCCTGGCTTCAAGGGGTGGAACGTGCGAAGGGGCGCCACCGGGACGCGGCCGCCCTCCGCGGGGTCTCAGCCAAAGACGTACTTGATGGCGTTGTTGAACCCATAGTCAATCACGGTCACGATGCCGATCATGATCAGCACGAAGACGATCACCACGCTGGTGTACGTCGACAGCTGGCTGCGCGTGGGCCACACGACCTTGCGCAGCTCGGCGATGATCTGGCGGTAGAACAGCGCGAGCCGGCCGAAGGGCCCCTTCTTCGCGCGCTTGCCACCACGGCGGCCCTTCTTGGTCGCCACCTCGTCCTCGTCGGGACGACCGCTCTCAGGCGTCGCGGTGGAGCCAAGGGCTTCCGTCACTCGTCCTCACCTGAATCCGGGTCGTGGCCGTGCCGCGTCCGGCCCGGCCGCACAGCGGTGCTTGTCCTTGCGTACGCATGCACGCACCCTGTCGATCAAGTGCGTGTAGCAGGGCCGGAGGGACTTGAACCCCCAACCGCTGGTTTTGGAGACCAGTGCTCTACCAATTGAGCTACGACCCTTTGCGGCAACCCCCAACCTACCGCATCCATCCCGCTGCACGGAGTGTGCGAGTCGGATACGTCTGTTGGGTGGCCAACGACGGTTGAGTGTACGTGCTTGACGGCCGGGCGTCGAACGAGAAGCGCCCGTGCCCTCGGGCCGAGTCCCGGCGGGCGACTTGTGTGAGTCTCGTTAAACCCGTGTACCGCCCTTTTCGCCCGTCTGCAACGATGCATTCATGACCGCTGCTACTCCCCCTGCACAGTCCCCGACCGACCGGCGGGTGTCGGCCCGGATCGGTTCCATCTCCGAGTCGGCGACCCTCGCCGTCGATGCGAAGGCCAAGGCCCTCAAGGCCGCCGGCCGCCCGGTGATCGGCTTCGGCGCCGGTGAGCCGGACTTCCCCACTCCCGACTACGTCGTCGAGGCGGCGGTGGCGGCTTGCCGCGACCCCCGGTTCCACCGCTACACCCCGGCCGGCGGGCTCCCCGAGCTGAAGGCCGCCATCGCCGCGAAGACGCTGCGCGACAGCGGTTACGAGGTCGAGGCCGCCCAGATCCTGGTCACCAACGGCGGCAAGCAGGCGATCTACGAGGCGTTCGCCGCGATCGTCGACCCGGGCGACGAGGTCATCGTCCCCGCGCCGTACTGGACCACCTACCCGGAGTCGATCCGGCTGGCCGGCGGTATCCCGGTGGACGTCGTCGCGGACGAGACGACCGGCTACCGGGTCTCCGTCGAGCAGCTGGAGGCGGCCCGCACCGAGCGCACCAAGGTGCTGGTCTTCGTCTCGCCGTCGAACCCGACCGGCGCGGTCTACAGCCGTGAGCAGATCGAGGAGATCGGCCGCTGGGCCGCCGAGCACGGGCTGTGGGTGCTCACCGACGAGATCTACGAGCACCTCGTCTACGGCGACGCGAAGTTCCACTCGCTGCCGGTGGTCGTGCCCGAGCTGGCCGACAAGTGCGTCGTGGTCAACGGTGTCGCGAAGACGTACGCGATGACCGGCTGGCGGGTCGGCTGGATCATCGGCCCCAAGGACGTGGTGAAGGCCGCGACCAACCTCCAGTCGCACGCCACCTCCAATGTGAGCAACGTCGCGCAGGCCGCCGCCCTGGCCGCCGTCTCCGGCGACCTCGACGCCGTCGCCACGATGCGCGAGGCGTTCGACCGCCGCCGCCGCACGATCGTGCGCATGCTCAACGAGATCGACGGCGTCGAGTGCCCGGAGCCGGAGGGCGCGTTCTACGCCTACCCGTCGGCGAAGGGGCTGCTCGGCAAGGAGATCCGCGGCAAGCGGCCGGGGACCACCGTCGAACTGGCCGCGCTGATCCTGGAGGAGGCCGAGGTCGCCGTCGTGCCGGGTGAGGCGTTCGGCACACCGGGCTACCTGCGGCTGTCCTACGCGCTGGGCGACGAGGACCTCGTCGAGGGCATCGCGCGCATCCAGAAGCTGCTGGCTGAGGCCCGCGCCTGAGCGGGTCTTCCCTGTTGAGAGCGGGCGCCCGGCCGTGGCCGGGCGCCCGCTCTCGTCCGGACCCGGATTCCTGTGCGGGCAAGCCCACGTTCGGCGAAAGCGGTACCGCCGGCTCCGGACGTACGGCAAAATTCGCAGATGGCACGCGATGTACATCTGCTCCCCAAGGCGCATCTGCATCTCCACTTCACCGGCTCGATGCGCCCCGGCACGCTCCTCGAACTCGCCGACAAGTACGGCGTCCATCTGCCCGAGGCGCTGAGCGGCGGAGAGCCGCCGAGACTGCGGGCCACCGATGAGCGCGGCTGGTTCCGCTTCCAGCGCCTGTACGACATCGCCCGGTCCTGCCTGCGGGAACCCGACGACATCCGGCGGCTGGTGCGCGAGACCGCCGAGGAGGACGTCGCGGACGGCTCCGGGTGGCTGGAGATCCAGGTCGACCCCACCTCGTACGCCCCGCGCCTGGGCGGGCTGATCCCCGCGCTGGAGATCATCCTGGACGCGGTGGACGCCGCCTCCCGGGACACCGGGCTCGGGATACGGGTCCTGGTCGCCGCGAACCGGATGAAACACCCCCTGGAGGCCCGCACCCTGGCCCGGCTCGCGGTGCGCTTCGCGGACCGCGGGGTGGTCGGCTTCGGGCTCTCCAACGACGAGCGGCGCGGTTTCGCCCGCGACTTCGACCGCGCCTTCGCCATCGCCCGGGACGGCGGGCTGCTGGCCGCCCCGCACGGCGGCGAGCTGTCCGGGCCCGGCAGCGTCCGCGACTGCCTGGACGACCTCGTCGCGTCCCGGGTGGGCCACGGGGTGCGCGCGGCCGAGGACCCGCGGCTGCTCGCCCGGCTGGCCGACCGCGGGGTGACCTGCGAGGTGTGCCCGTCCTCCAACGTCGCGCTCGGGGTCTACGAGAAGCCCGAGGACGTACCGCTGCGCACCCTGTACGACGCCGGGGTGCCGATGGCGCTGGGCGCCGACGACCCACTGCTGTTCGGGTCGCGGCTGGCGGCCCAGTACCAGCTGGCGCGCGAGCACCACGGTTTCAGCGACGAGGAACTGGCCGAGCTGGCGCGGCAGTCGGTGCGGGGTTCGGCGGCGCCGGAGGACGTACGGCGGCGGCTGCTGGCGGGGATCGACGAGTGGCTGGCGTAGCCACCTCCGAATTTTCGGAGGTGGCTACAGGCTCACGCCCACCGTCACCGGCTCGTTGACCAGCGTCACGCCGAACGCCTCCTCGACCCCGGCCACCACCTCGCGGGCCAGCGCCAGCAGGTCCTCGGTGGTGGCCTCGCCGCGGTTGGTGAGCGCGAGGGTGTGCTTGGTGGAGATGCGGGCCGGGCCGGTGCCGTAGCCCTTGGTGAAGCCCGCCTTGTCGATCAGCCAGGCGGCGGAGGTCTTGATCCGCCCCTCCCCCGCCGGGAAGGCGGGCGGGGCGATGTCCGCGCCGAGGCGGTCGGCGACGCGGGTCAGGAAGGCTTCGTACGCGCTCTCGGTCAGCACCGGGTTGGTGAAGAACGACCCCGCGGACCAGGTGTCGTGGTCCTCCGGGTCGAGCACCATGCCCTTGCCCGCGCGCAGGGACAGCACGGTCCGGCGGGCGGTGTCGGCGGGCACCCGGTCGCCCACCCCGACGCCGAGCACCCGGGCGGTCTCGGCGTACTTGATGGGCGCGGACAGCCCGCCCGCGTCCTCCAGCTCGAAGCGGACCCGCAGGATGACGTGGCGGTCCGGCTCGGCCTTGAAGCGGCTGTGGCGGTAGGAGAAGGCGCAGTCGGCGGCGGGGATCGTCACGACCGTGTCGGTGCGGCGGTCGTAGGCGTCCACCTCGGTGAGGGTCGCGGAGACCTCCTGCCCGTACGCCCCGACGTTCTGTATCGGGGTCGCGCCCGCGGAGCCGGGGATTCCGGCCAGGCATTCGATACCGGCGAGGCCCGCCTCGACCGTACGGGCCACGGCGTCGGACCAGTTCTCGCCCGCGGCCAGCTCCAGCCGGGTGCCGTCGAGGGTGAAGCCGGTGGTCGCGATGTGCAGGGCGGTGCCGTCGAAGCCCTTGTCGGCGATGACGAGGTTGCTGCCGCCGCCGATCAGCAGCAGCGGCGTGCCGCTCGCGTCGGCCTCGCGGACCGCGGTGATCACCTCGTCGTCGGTGGTGGCCGTGATCAGACGGGTGGCCGGGCCGCCGAGGCGGAAGGTGGTGAGGGGGGCGAGGGGGGCGTCATGGAGTTCCTGCACGCGCTCAAGAGTACGGGGGCGCCCCCAGCGCGCTGCCGGGGGCGTGTGGGGGCCCCAGTGACTTACGCGAGGCGGACGACGGCGCGGGCCATGCCCAGCACCTTCCGGCCCTCGCTGGTCGCCGTGATGTCCACCCGGACCGTGCGGGCCTCGTCGTCCAGCTTGGCGGCGACCTTGGCGGCGATCTCGATGAGCGCGCCCTTGTCGTCGTTCGGGACGACGACCGGCTTGGTGAAGCGCACGCCGTAGTCGGCGACGGCCCCGGGGTCGCCGGTCCAGTCGGTCACCACGCGGATCGCCTCGGCCATGGTGAACATGCCGTGGGCGATGACGTCGGGGAGGCCGACCTCCTTGGCGAACTTCTCGTTCCAGTGGATCGGGTTGAAGTCGCCGGACGCGCCGGCGTACCGGATGAGGTCGGCGCGGTTCACCGGGAAGGTCTGCGCGGGCAGTTCGGTGCCGACCTCGACGGCGTCGTACGAGATCTTGGCAGTCATCCGGCGTCCTCCGCTTCGGCGGCCCGCGCCACCAGTTTCGTCATCGCCGTCACCACGTGCTCGCCCGCGGCGTCGCGCACCTCACCGCTGATCAGGATCACATCGTTGCCCGCGAGCGACTTGATGTCGTCGATCCTGGTGACGACGGTGAGGCGGTCGGCCGCCTCGATGGGCCGGGTGTACGCGAACTTCTGGTCGCCGTGCACCACCCGGTTGAAGTCCAGGCCCAGCTGCGGGTCCCCGACCACCAGGTGCCGTGCGGCCTTGAAGGTGATCGCGAAGACGAACGTGGGCGGGGCGATCACATCGGAGTAGCCGAGCGCCTTGGCTGCCTCGGGATCGGTGTAGACCGGGTTGGTCTCGCCGATCGATTCGGCGAATTCGCGGATCTTCTCCCTGCCGACCTCGTACGGGTCGGTGGGCGGATAGGTCCGCCCGACGAAAGACGGATCAAGCGCCATCGCCTCGGCACCTCCTGCTGTTTGACGACTAACGAAACGAGGCCACCCCCGCTAGTGGGGGGCGGCCTCGAATGAGAGCTTATTGCTATCGCGTCTCGCGGTGCGCGGTGTGCGCGTTGCAACGCGGGCAGTGCTTCTTGATCTCAAGACGATCCGGGTCATTACGCCGGTTCTTCTTGGTGATGTAGTTCCGCTCCTTGCACTCCACGCAGGCCAGCGTGATCTTCGGGCGGACGTCGGTGGCAGCCACGTGAGTGCTCCTTGACGAACGGATAGGACATGAAGAACGCAGTAAAGAGTAGCCGACCGGAGGACCGACCCCACAATCGGCTACTGTGTGTAGCGGTGACCGGACTTGAACCGGTGACACAGCGATTATGAGCCGCTTGCTCTACCGACTGAGCTACACCGCCTCGATGCGAGCCGGGCCCCGTCCGACCGAAGTCGAACGGGATACCTCACATCAGAGCCCCAATACGGAATCGAACCGTAGACCTTCTCCTTACCATGGAGACGCTCTGCCGACTGAGCTATTGGGGCGAGCGATGAAGACATTACACGCTCGGCCGCCGAAGGTGAAATCCGTATCGGCCCAGGGTCGGTGGGTGCGACACAGAGTGCTCACGCACCACACCGGTACGACTATTCGGCTCCTCCGCGAAGCCGCCGCCATGCGGTCCTAGGCTCGGGTCGCCCCGCGTGATCTTGCGCCCGCCCCAGGAGTGCGATGCCCGAGAGCCAGCCGCCCGAGAGTCACCAGCAGCAGCCCTCCGGCAACGACGGCGGAGCGGCCCCCGGGCCCGGTCCCGGGACCGGGCCCACCGCGCTGGTCCTCGGCGGCGCCCGGCTCGCCGACGGCCGGACGGTGGACGTGCGGCTCAGCGGCGGGCGGATCGAGGCGGTCGGCACCACCGGCAGCCTGGTCCCCGGGCCGCGGCTCGACCTCGCCGGCTACCTGCTGCTCCCCGCCCCCGCCGAGCCGCACGCGCACTGCGACACCGCCCTGACGGCCGACATCGCGGGCCCCGTCCCGCACACCGCCGAGGACGTCCAGCGCCGCACCACCGAGGCCGCCCTGCTGCACCTCGGCCACGGGGCGACCGCCGTGCGCACCCATGTGCGGATCGGCGGGGTGCACGGCCTGCGCTCCCTGGAGGCCGTCCTGGAGGCCCGGCACAGCCTCCGCGGGCTCATCGACCTCGGCGCGGTCGCGGTGCCGCGCGTGCTGACCGGCGCGGCCGGGGCGGACGGGCTCGCGATGCTGCGGGACGCCGTACGGATGGGCGCCTCCGTGATCGGAGGCTGCCCCGACCTCGACCCCGACCCGAGCGGTCACGCCGAGGCCGTCCTCGACCTCGCCGCCCGCCACGGCTGCGCCGTCGACCTCCACACGGACGGCGACGACCCGGCCCGGCTCGCCCGGCTCGCGGCGATGGCCGGGGGCCTGCGGCCCGGCGTCACCATCGGCCCCTGCGGCGGGCTGGCCCGGCTGCCCCGGGACATCGCGGCGCGGACCGCCGACCGGCTCGCGGCCGCGGGCGTCACCGTGGTCTGCCTGCCCCAGGGCGACTGCGTCGGGCGGGAGGACCGGGGTGAGCAGGGGGCGCGCGTGGCCGGCTGCGCGCCGGTGCGGCTGCTGCGGGCCGCGGGCGTCCGGGTCGCCGCCGGGAGCGGCGCCCTGCGCGACACCGTCAACCCCGTGGGCCGCGGCGACCCCTTGGAGGCCGCCTACCTGCTGGCCTCCCGGGGCGAACTGGGGCCCGCGGACGCCTACGACGCGGTCTGCGCCCGGGCCCGGGCCGCGCTGGGGCTGCCCGAGGTGCGCGTGGAGGCGGGGTTCCCCGCCGAGCTGCTGGCGGTGCGCGGCGACGGGCTCGCGGGCGTGCTGTCGCTCGCGTACAGCCGGGTCGTGGTGCACGACGGCCGGGTGGTCGCCCGCACCAGCGCGGTACGGGAGTACTGCGACTCGGCCGCCGCGGTCGCCCTCGACCTCCCCCGCCAGTCCCGGCCCGCGCAGCCATAGCCGGACCGGCGTACGGTCGGGATCATGCGCATTGTCATCGCTGGTGGACATGGACAGATCGCGCTGCGGCTGGAGCGGCTGCTCTCCGCGCGCGGCGACGAAGTGGCGGGCATCATCCGCAAGCCGGAACAGGCGGGCGACCTGCTGGCGGCCGGTGCCGAACCGGTCGTCTGCGACCTCGAATCGGCCTCCGTGGACGACGTGGCCAAGCACCTGGAGGGCGCCGACGCCGCCGTCTTCGCCGCCGGTGCGGGCCCCGGCAGCGGGGCCGCCCGCAAGGACACCGTCGACCGCGGGGCCTCGGCGCTCTTCGCGGACGCGGCCGAGCGGGCGGGTGTACGGCGGTTCCTCACCGTGTCCGCGATGGGCGCGGACCACGAGCCCGCGCCCGGCACGGACCCGGTCTTCGCCGCCTACCTGCGCGCGAAGGGCGCCGCGGACGACGACGTACGGGCCCGCACCGCCCTCGACTGGACCGTGCTGCGCCCGGGCCGCCTCACCGACGACCCGGGCACGGGCCTGGTGAACCTGGCCGAGCACACGGGCCGGGCCGAGGTGACCCGCGACGACGTGGCCGCCGTCCTGGCCGCCCTCCTCGACGAACCCCGCACGGCGGGCCGCACCGTGGAACTCGTGGGCGGCACCACGCCGGTGGCGGAGGCGGTGCGAACGATCGCCGCCGGTGGCTGAGAACGGGGAGACGATGCGGGGTGCGCGGCCCCGGTTCCCTGCCCGGTCCCGGCGCCCATGGCGGGCGCCGAGCGGGTGCGGGAGCGGCCCCGGCGTTCGGTTCGTGTGCGCTAGAAGTCGACCCGGGTCGGGGTGTCCGCCCTGGCCACCGACTCCTGGGCGAAGCGCCGTTCGTAAGCGGTGCGGATGCGTTCGATGCGGGGGTTGCGGGACTCGGCCTCGGGGGCCGGGTAGAGCAGGGTGACCTCGTACGAGCGCTCCCGCTCGATCGTGCCGTTGCGGTCGCGCCACTGGCCGCGGCCGTCCTGGATGGTGAGGCCGGCCGGGAAGCGCGGGGTGATCTGGCGGTCCACGAAGGCCAGGAACTGCTTCTCGGTGACGGGCGGGCCGCCGTCGGGGCGCTCGGTGCCGAAGAGGAGGCGGGTTTCGACGTACGGCGCGCCATGGGCCGGGGCCGGGGCGGGCGCGTCGGCCAGCGCGGCGGGGGTGGCGGCCAGGGTGACGGTCGCCACCGCGGCGGCGATGCGGGCGCTAGGGGTCATGGTGTGATCGTCCCGGGCGCCGGGGCGCCGCGACAGGGCGCATCGGGGTGCGCGGAGGGATCAGACGCGGCGCCAGCGGGCCATGGCGAAGGAGAACACGCCGAACAGCGCCAGCCCCGCCGCGACCGCGGCCAGCAGCCACGGCCCGGCCGAGGTCGCCGCGAAGGTGCGGAGGGTGTCGTCGACGCCCTTGGCCCGGTCCGGGTCGTACCGTACGGCGGCGGAGACCGCGAAGCCGCCCGCCGCCGCGAACACGGTGCCGCGCGCCACCCCTCCGCATACGCCCAGCGCCTCCACGGCGCGCTCGGCCCGGCGGGGCATCCCGGAGAGCGCCAGGTGCTTGCGGAAGGTGCGCAGCAGGGCCCGTACGGCGATCCACACCCCGGCCACGGCGATCACCGCGCCGCCCAGGCCGACCAGCCACCGTCCCTCCGGCAGGCCGAGCGCGCGGGCCGTGACGTCCTGTGACTGGCGGTCGCTGGAGCCGCTGCCGTGTTCCCCGGCCGCGAAGGCGAGCACGGAGGAGGCGACGAAGGCGTAGAAGACCGCGCGGGCCGCGCCGGCGAGCCGTTTGGTGGCCTTGCGGCCGTCCGGTCCGGCCGCGCCGAAGGCCGCCTCGGACAGTCGCCACAGCGCCATGCAGACCAGACCGGCCCCGACGGCCCAGACCAGGGCAGCGCCGAACGGCTGGTGGGCGAGCATCTGGAGGGCCCCGCTCCGGTCGGCTTGTTCGCCGCCGTCGCCGAAGGCGATGCGCAGCGCGAGGACGCCGACGAGCAGGTAGAGGACGCCGCGGGCGGTGAGGCCGCCGCGGGCCGCGGTCTCGATGGCCCGGTGCGGGGGGCGGGTGCGCGCCGCCGGCCCCAGCCCACGTGCGATCGACGATGCGTTCACCGTTTGCCTCCCGACGTCCGGCCAACGCAGCCTGTGCGGCGTTTGCCCCGGACGGCCCCGCGGAAACGGGCGCGGCCCTCTCTTGTTGCCTGAGGCGATCACCTCTACCCTAAACCTGACGGACCGTCAGATCAACGTGGGGAGATGGCGCCATGACGACCGAGCTGCCCATGGTCATCAGCGTGGACGACCATGTGATCGAGCCCGCCCATCTCTTCGAGACCTGGCTCCCGGTCAAGCACCGCGACCGCGGCCCGAAGCCGCTCACGGCCGGCATCGGGGAACTGGCGTACATCGGCGGCAAATACCGCATCACGACCGATCCGGACGGTCCGCTCACGGACTGGTGGGAGTACGAGGGCGCCCTGTTCCCGTACAAGCGGATCATCGCGGCCGTCGGCTTCTCGCGGGACGAGATGACCCTGGAGGGCATCACCCGCGAGCAGATGCGCCGCGGCTGCTGGGACCCCAAGGCCCGGATCGCCGACATGGAGATGAACCACGTCGAGGCGTCGCTGTGCTTCCCGACCTTCCCCCGCTTCTGCGGCCAGACCTTCGCCGAGGCCGGCGACAAGGAGGTCGGGCTGGCGTGCGTGCGGGCGTACAACGACTGGATGGTCGAGGAGTGGTGCGGTGACAGCGGCGGGCGGCTGATCCCGCTGTGCCTGATCCCGCTGTGGGACGTCGGGCTGGCCGTGGCGGAGATCCGGCGGAACGCGGCGCGGGGCGTGCGCGCGGTGACGTTCAGCGAGATCCCGACGTACCTCGGCCTGCCGAGCATCCACAGCGGCTACTGGGACCCGTTCTTCGCCGAGTGCGAGGCGACGGGGACGGTCGTGTGCATGCACATCGGCTCGTCCTCGCAGATGCCCGCCGCCTCCCCCGACGCCCCGCCCGCCGTCCAGGCGGCGTTGAGCTTCAACAACGCCATGGCCTCGATGATGGACTTCCTCTTCAGCGGCGTCCTGGTGAGGTTCCCACGACTGAAGCTCGCGTACGCCGAGGGCCAGATGGGCTGGATCCCCTACGCCCTGGAGCGCGCGGACGACGTCTGGGAGGAGCACCGGGCGTGGGGCGGCGTACGGGACCTCGTACCCGAGCCGCCGTCCACGTACTACTACCGGCAGATCTACTGCTGCTTCTTCCGCGACCGGCACGGCGTCGCCTCGCTCGACACGGTCGGGGTGGACAACGCCACGTTCGAGACCGACTACCCGCACGTGGACTCCACCTGGCCGCACACGAAGCGGATCGCGGCCGAGCACGTCGCGGGGCTGTCGCCGGAGACCACGTACAAGATCCTGCGCGGCAACGCGATCCGGATGCTGGAGCTGGACTTCGACAACGACCGGACGGCGTAAGCAGGTCGATTTCGGCCATCATGGCGCGAATCCCGGCCGCCCCCCTTGCCTATCCGGGGCCGCGGTCATGAGATCGGTTCATGCCTGAGCGTCGGTCACATCCGCACCCCACGGCGTTCGGCGCCGGTCCCTCCCCACGCGGGGACCGGAGCCGAACGGTGGGGCGGTGCCGATCCGCACCCCCCCGTTCGGGTGCGGATCGCGGGAGGGGCGGTTCGGTGGTCGACGCGGCGGCCGTCAGGGACCCGGGCCGATGGCCCGCCAAGGCGCCGCGATCGGCTGCGCTGTTGCGTTGCGATCCTGCCAGCTGTGCGTGCCTCCGAGGAGGTTCCGGTTCGGGGCCGAGGGCTTCGTCGCAGGTCATCCGTATAAAGTGACTTTTCCGGTCCGGATGTCCAGGCGCGGGGGAAGTAAGGAGTGGAGACCTTGAGTTCCGACTCAGGGGTACGCACGGCGTTCGCGGAACGCCTCGCTCTGCTCTACCGGGAGGCCGGCAACCCTCCCCTCAAGAGCGTGGCCGAGGCGGTCGTCCGGCTTCAGCGGGTCGACGAACGGGGGCGCCCCGTACGGGTGTCCGCCCAGCGGATCAGCGACTGGCGGCGGGCCAGGAACGTACCCGCTCAGTTCGCGGCCCTCGCGGCGGTGCTGCACGTACTGATCCCCGACGCACGGCGGCTGCGGCCCGCGCCGGTGTCCACCGGCCTGTACGACATGGCCCAGTGGCAGCGCCTCTGGGAGCGCGCGGTGGCCGACCCGGTCGGCGAGCGCCCCCCGGCGGCCCCGGACGAGGAGGAGCAGCCCCCGGCCGGCACCCCGGCCGTCCCCGGCGCGGTGTGCCCCTACCGGGGGCTGGCCGCGTACCGGCAGCAGGACGCCCGGTGGTTCTTCGGCCGGGAGCGGAGCACGGAGGCGCTCGTCGCCCAGCTGCGCGCGGCGGAGAAGACGGGCGGCCTGGTCATGCTCGTGGGCGCCTCGGGCGCGGGGAAGTCCTCCCTGCTGAACGCCGGGCTGGTGCCCGCGCTGGAGCACGGCGCGCTGGGCGACGGGGACGGCGGGGCGCGCGAGGTGCTCCAGCTCGCGCCGGGCGGCGACCCGCTCGCGGAGCTGATCCGCCGGATACCCCAGCTCGCGGACGTCGCCGGTACCGAGGGGGAGGCGGACGCGGTACGGGAGGCCGTCACGGCGTGGGCGTCCGGCTCCGCCGGGCGCCCGGTCGTCATCGTGGACCAGTTCGAGGAGGCGTTCACCCTCGGCACCGACGAGGCGGACCGGCGTACGTTCGTCCGGCTGCTGCACGCCGCGTGCTCGCCCTCCGCCTCCGGTGACCCGGCACCCGTCCTCGTCGTCCTCGGCATCCGCGCCGACTTCTACGAACAGTGCCTGGCCCACCCCGAGCTGGCCGACGCGCTCCAGCACCGCCACATGGTGCTCGGCCCGCTGACCGTCGCCGAGCTGCGCGAGGCGGTGACGGGCCCGGCCAAGGCCGTCGGGCTGGAACTCGAACCCGGTCTCGCGGAGCTGATCGTCCGCGAGGTGAGCGCCGACGGCCCCCGCGGTACCCATGACGCGGGGGTGCTGCCGCTCCTCTCCCACGCCCTGCTCGCCACCTGGCAGCGCCGCAAGGCGGGACGGCTGACCCTGGCCGGCTACCGCGCGGCGGGCGGCATCCAGGGCGCGGTGGCCGCGACGGCCGAACGGGCCTGGACCAGCCTGGACCCCGCGGCGCGCACGGCCGCCCGGCTGCTCCTCCTCCGGCTGGTCCGGCTCGGCGAGGACACCCAGGCCACCCGCAGGCGGGGGACGCGGCGCCAGCTGTCGGAGGAGTCGACGGAACCCGGCAAGACGCAGGAATCGCTCGAAGCGCTGGTCCGCGCCCGCCTGGTGACCCTCGACGCGGAGACCGTGGAGATCACCCACGAGGCGCTGCTGCACGCCTGGCCCCGGCTGCGCGACTGGATCGACGAGGGCCGGAACGACCATCTGCTGCGCCAGCGCCTGGAGGAGGACGGCCGGGCCTGGGAGGGCATGAACCGCGACCCGTCCCTGCTCTACCGGGGCTCCCGGCTGGAGCAGGCCCACACCTGGGCGAAGTCCGCCGGTGACACCCTGCTGGCGCCCAGCGCGGTGGAGTTCCTGGCCGCCTCGGTGCGGCTGCGCAAGCGCATCATCTGGCTCAGCCGGGGCGCGGTGGCGGCCCTGGTCGTCCTGGCGGTGGTGGCCGTCGGCGCGGCGGTGGTGGCGTGGCAGCAGCGGGACGACGCGGTGTTCGAACAGGTGGTCACCGAAGCGGACCGCTTCGAGTACCGGGATCCGTCGCTGTCCGCCCAGCTCGCCCTGGTGGCCCACCGGCTGCGGCCGGACGACGAGGCCACGAGGAACCGGCTGATCTCGATCGTGAACGCGCCGCTGGCCACCCCGCTGCTCGGCCACACCGGCGCCGTCTACCTCACCTCGTTCAGCCCGGACGGGCGGACCCTGGCCACCGCCGCCTACGACCGGACCGTCCGGCTCTGGGACACCAGCGACCCCACGCGCCCCAAGCCGCTGGGCAAGCCCCTCACCGGCCACACCAGCTGGGTGAGCAGCGCGGTCTTCAGCCCGGACGGCCGCACCCTCGCCAGCGCCGGCGACGACGGCACGGTCCGCCTGTGGGACGTGACGGACCCGAGCCGTCCGCGGCCGCTCGGCGGGCCGCTGTCCGGCCATGACGGCACGATCTACCTGCTCGCCTTCAGCCCGGACGGGCGCACCCTGGCGGCCGCCACCGAGGACCGTCACGTCCGCCTGTGGGACATGGCCGAGCGGGGGCGGCCGAAGTCGCTCGGCACGCTGAACGGCCCCACCGCCGCCGTGCGCTCCGTGGCGTTCAGCCCCGACGGCCGGACGCTCGCGGGCGGTGGCGACGACGGCATGATCAGGCTGTGGGACATGGCCGATCCGCGTCATCCGAAGCGGCTGGGCAAGGCGCTGACCGGCCACACGGACCTGGTGCACTCCGTGGCGTTCAGCCCGGACGGCCGCACCCTCGCCAGCGGCGCCGCGGACAACACGATCCGGCTGTGGGATGTCGGCGATCGACGCCACGCGGAGCCGCTGGGCGCGCCGCTCACCGGCCACACCGGCCCGATCTGGTCGGTGTCCTTCAGCCCGGACGGCAACATGCTCGCCGCCGCCAGCCAGGACAGCACGGCGAGCCTGTGGAACGTCCAGGACCCGGCGTATCCGTCGCAGGTCGGCGAGCCGCTCGCGGGGGCCAGCGGCGAGATGTACGCCCTGGGCTTCAGCCCCGACGGCCGGACGCTGGCCACCGGGAGCGGTGACAACACGGTCCGCCTGTGGTCGATCCCGACGTCGGACATGATCGGCCGGGTCGGGGCGTTCCGCCCGGACGGGAAGGTGCTCGCCACGGCGGCCCGCGACGAGAAGGTCCGGATGTGGAAGGTGGCGAAGCGCGGGCGGCCGGTGCCGATGGGCAAGCCGTTCAGCATGGGGAAGGGCTCGGTGCGGGAGCCGACGTTCTCCCCGGACGGCCGCATCTTCGCGGCGATGACCGGGGTCGCCACGGCACGGCTGTGGGATGTCAGCGATCCGGCCCGTCCCCGCCCCGCCGGGCCGCCCATCGACCTGCGGACCCGGTTCGCGGGCGCGATGGCCTTCACCCCGGACGGGCGCACCCTGGCCACCGTGTACGACGACCGCACCATCCGGCTGTGGGACGTCAGCGACCCGTCCCACGTCCGTCCGCTCGGCGCGCCGCTCACCGGCCACAAGGGCTACGTCAACGCCCTCCTCTTCAGCCCGGACGGCCGCACCCTGGCCAGCGGCAGCGCGGACAACACCATCCGGCTGTGGAAGGTGGCCGACCGGCGTCACGCCGTACCGCTGGGCGAGCCGCTCACGGGACACCTCGGCCCCGTCAACGCGCTCGCCTACAGCCCGGACGGCCGCACCCTGGCCAGCGGCAGCGACGACAACACGGTCCGGCTCTGGAACGTCGCCGATCCCCGCAGGGCGACCCGGCTGGGCCGCCCGCTCACCGGCCACACCGACTCCATCGTCTCGCTCACGCTCAGCCGGGACGGCACCACGCTGGCCAGCGGCGGCAACGACAACGCGGTCCGGCTCTGGGACATCTCCGTCCCGTCCAAGGCCGACGCCATCGGCCAGTCGATGAGCCCCAACGCCAAGACCGGCAACTTCCTGTCGTTCAGTCCCCAGAGCCACATGCTCGGAGTGTCGACCGGCGCCGATACGGTCCGGCTGTGGGACCTGGACGTCGACAAGGCCATCCGTCGCGTCTGCTCGATGACCGAGGGCGTCCTGACGCCGGAGAAGTGGCACGAGTATCTGCCCCGAATGTCGTACGAGCCCCCGTGCGGAGCTTAAGGAAAGGGGCCCCGATGCGTGATCACGATCACAACTCCGCGTTCATTCCAACCAGTCGGCACCCTGACGCGGGCAGGCGCGTTACGCTTGGGAACAGCCCGATCGCTGGTGCATCCCCCGTCGCCAGCGATCGGGCGCTTGCCTGCGCACCGGCGGTCCGCACCGCCCGGCGCCGAGCCGGAGGTCTCCCGTGAAGCTGTGGCTCGGCCAGGCCGCCCTGGACCTCGGCCGCGCCTACGTCCGCCACGCGCCCTGGAGCGCCGGAAAGCGGACCCTGGTCGAGCGGCACCTGAACGCCGCCCTGCGGGACCGCCCCCTGCACCGCCTGGCCCGCACCCGCTTCGGCGCCACCTTCGCCGTCGACACCCAGGACCTCATCCAGCGGTACCTGTACCTCTTCGGCGTCTGGGAACCGCACATGACGCGCTGGCTCCAGCGCAGGCTGCGGCCCGGCGACGTGTTCGTGGACGTCGGCGCCAACATCGGCTACTACAGCGTCCTCGCCTCCCGCCTCGTCGGGCCCGGTGGGAGCGTGGTGGCGGTCGAAGCCTCGCCGACGTTCCACCAGCTGCTCCTGCGGCACGCCCGGCGCAACGCCTGCACCAACATCCGCGCCCTCAACGCCGCCGTCTCCGACCGCGACGAGCTGCTGACCTTCATCCTCGCCAGCTCGCGCAACATGGGCGCGAACAGCATCGTCCCCTATGACGGCCCGGCCGAGTCCACCTTCGACATCGCGGCCCGGCCGCTGCCCGACCTCCTCACCGAGGACGAGATCGCCCGGGCCAGGGTCATCAAGATCGACGTCGAGGGCGCGGAAGGCGGCGTGGTCCGCGGCCTCCTCCCCCTGCTCCCCGCCCTGCGCCCCGACGCCGAGCTGACCATCGAGGTCACCCCGGAGCGGATGGCCGACCTGGGCGAATCCGTCGAGGAGCTGCTGGAAGCCCTGCGGAAGCACGGCTTCCACACCTACCACCTGGCCAACGACTACGCGGCAGGCACCTACCCCGCCGCGGTCCACGGCCCCGCACGGGTCCCACGCCGGTGGCATGGCCCCGTCGCTACGGAGAGCGACCTGGTCTTCTCCCGTGTCGACGCCGAGACCTTGCCCTGACCGCGGCGCCCTGACCGCGGCGCCGGTCAGGCGCCCTCGTAGCGCCAGCCGTCCATCGCCGCCAGGACGCGGGCCCGGGCCTCCACGACCGTGAAGCGGGCCTCGCGCTCGGCCGCGTCGGCGTGGGAGGCATGGGCGGTGACCTGGCCGGGCCACTTGCGGTAGAGGAGGCCCGTCTCGGCGGTGAACCAGCCGCGGCTGACCGCGCTGAGGGCCATCAGCAGTCCGGTGTCCTCGGAGGCGGGCAGGGCCATCCAGCCGCCGAGGGCGAGGAGCAGGTCGCGGCGGACGAACAGGGTCGCCGGGTGGACCTGGGCGCGGTGGTCGTGGGCCTTCCAGTGGTCGAGGAGGGCGCCGCGCGCGATCGGGCCCTGCGGCGGGTCGCCCTCGAAGCCGACGGTGGAGCCGTCGGGCAGCAGGTCCAGGGCGCGCGAGGTGGCCCAGCCGAGCCCCGGGTTCCCGTCGAGCGCGCGCAGGTCGCGGGCGAGGGCCCCGGGGGTGAGCATGTCGTCGGCGTCCAGCACCTTCACGTAACTGCCCTCGGCGCGGGAGAGCCCCATCGTGCGGGCCATGGCCGCCCGCCCGGCCCGGCCCTGGCCGAAGCTGATCCGGTCGTCGTGGGGGACGTACGGGCGTACGGCGTCGGTCTCGCCGTCCTCCTGGACGACCCACTGCCACTCCCAGCCGTCCGGCAGCTCCTGCTGGCACAACGAGGCGTACGCGTCCGGCAGATGCCCGGCGCCCGGGGCGTGGACCGCGGTGATGACCGTGATGATGTTCGGCATGTCACCACCTTGTCAGGGGCGTGACGAAAACGAGTTCCGTTCGGTCACCGGGCAGCCGTACGTCCGAGACCTCGACCACCCGGTCGTCGGTGTCGACGCAGATCTTCCGGAGGAGAATCAGCGAGACGCCCTTCCCCAGGCCGAGCGCGCCGGCCTCCTCCGCCGTCGGCGGGCGGGCCGTGATCCGTTCCTCCACGCGGTCCAGCTCGATACCGATCGTGTAGAGCTGGTGCTGCGTGCCCCCGGGCCAGGGCTCGTTGGCGGCGTCGAGCAGATCGGGGTCGGCAGCGACGACGTCGTGCACGAGATACGAGTGCACCAGCGCGAACGGGGCGTCCTCCGCACGGCAGTTGGTGCGGTACACCCGCTCCAGCAGCCGCGTCCCCACGGGCACCCCGAAGACCCCCGCCAGGTCCTCGTCGGCCTTCGCCTCGCGGTACTCGGCGTGGAAGGCGAGGTCGGACACGTCCAGCCCGGTGTCATGCTCCGTGGACCCGGTCCGCAGGCGCTCGGCCCTGGGCCGGCGCGCCCGGTTCTTCTCCCACTGGTGCCGCTCGTTGCTCCGCTCGACGCGCCGTCGCGGCGTACGCACGAACGTCCCGACCCCGTGCCGCTTGTCGATCAGCCCCTCGGCCACCAGCTCGGACAGCGCCCGCTGCAGCGTCGGCACGCTGGTCCGGTACCGGGCGGCAAGCCTGTCCTCGGCGGGCAGCCGCTCCCCCGGGTGGAGCCGGCCGGTGCGGATGCCGTGCCGCAGCGCGTCGGCGATCTGCTCGTACCTGGGCACGGTTTCAGGTTAAGTCCTGGGGACGACAACGGCCCCCGGCCGCGTAATCGCAGCTCGGGGGCCGTTTTCCCAGCGTGGCGGCGCCAGGATTCGAACCTGGGTAGGCTAAGCCGACGGATTTACAGTCCGCTCCCATTGGCCACTCGGGCACACCGCCTGGGATGTGCGCCAGGTGCCCCGCTTGCGCGGCGCTGCTCCCTGGCAACGACGTAAACAATACCTGATGCCGGGGGGTGGTCCGCCACCCGGTTGATCGCCTCTGGATCATGACCGGGATGGCTAGGCTGGCGCCTACGGTCCGCTGGGCCGTGCCACTGACGGATCTACGTACGAGGAGCCAACTCAAGATGGCCGACTCCAGTTTCGACATCGTCTCGAAGGTCGAGCGGCAGGAGGTCGACAACGCGCTCAACCAGGCGAGCCGCGAGATCTCCCAGCGCTACGACTTCAAGAACGTCGGGGCCTCGATCGAGTGGTCGGGCGAGCGGATCGAGATGCGCGCGAACTCCGAGGAGCGAGTGAAGGCGATCCTCGACGTCTTCCAGTCCAAGCTGGTCAAGCGCGGGATCTCGCTGAAGGCGCTCGACGCGGGTGAGCCGCAGGCGTCCGGCAAGGAGTACAAGATCTTCGCGTCGCTCCAGGAGGGCATCTCGCAGGACAACGCGAAGAAGGTCGCCAAGATCATCCGCGATGAGGGCCCGAAGGGCGTCAAGGCGCAGGTGCAGGGCGAAGAGCTGCGGGTCACCTCGAAGAGCCGGGACGACCTCCAGTCCGTGATCGCGCTGCTGAAGGGCAAGGACCTGGACTTCGCGATCCAGTTCGTCAACTACCGGTAGCGGTTGCGCCGGGTTACGGCACGCCGGGGCCTCGCGGGGCCCCGGCGTCCGCGTGTCCGGCACCCCCGTCGTCGGCGACCAGCCGTTCGCCCCGGCTCTCGGCGATCCGCAGCGCGTCGCGGAGGGCTTCGGTCAGCCGGTGCGCCAGGTAACGGAGTTCCCCGGCGTGCGTCTTGCGGTCGTCCAGCAGGGCGCGGGCGTGGGCCAGCAGCTCCGTCCCCATGTTCAGCTGCACCGCCTCGACCTCGTCCGCCCGCCGGTTCAACCGGCTGCCGGCGTCGCCGGAGGAGAGGTAGCAGGGTTTGCCGTCCGGGGTCGTCCAGGGCAGTAGGCGTAGCGGCGGTTCGATGTCGCGGGCGGTGCGGTCCGGCATGGTGCTCTGCTTCCGTCGTGGGTACGTGACTCCATCGAAGTGGCTCCGTTGACCTCACGGAGGAGCCGCCCAGGGGGCCTGGGAGGGGCCAGACTGGGACGGGGAGGGGGCCAGGATGAGCGATGACCGGCGTACGTGGTTCGGCAGCTATCTCGCACGCCTGCGACGGGCCACCGGGCGGAGCCAGCGGCAGTTGGCGGAGCGGCTGTGTGCGCTGTCGGGGCTGGGTTCCGTCACGCGGCACGAGATCTCCCGGTGGGAGCGGGGCGCACGGGTGCCCGATGCGTGGCTTCCCGCCCTGGCGCAGGCGCTCGGTGTGTCGGTGGGCGAGCTGGAACGGGCCGCCGCCTACGCCCGGGGCGAGACGGACACCGCCCCGGGCGGACCGTCAGCTTCCCTGGCCGAGCTGCTGCCCCCGGACGACCCGCTGGCGCCGCTCGGGGCACGGTCCGGTCGGCGTATCGGCGCCGGGACGGTGGCCCGCCTCGCGGCGCGCGTGCATGGGCTGCGACTGGCCGACGATGTCCTGGCGGGGGGCGACCTGATCGGCCCCGCCTTCCGTGACCTGGGGTCGGCCGTACGGCTCTACCGGGAGACGAACCACGCCGAGGACGTGGGCAGGGCGCTGCTGGCACAGATCGGCGAGCTGGCTCAGATCGCGGGGTGGATCGCGAGCGACGCCGGACACCACGAGCAGGCGAGCCGTGCCTACACCATTGGCATCTCGGCCGCGCGGCAGGCGGGCGACGGGCCACTCGTGGCCCAGCTCGCGGGCAGCCTCGCCTACCAGTTGAGCAACACCGGGCGGGAGCGTGAGGGCCTGGGTCTCGCGCTCGCGGCCGTCGAGGAGGCGGGCCCGGACGCACCCGCCAAGGCCAGGGCGCTGTTCCTCGACCGCGTCGCCTGGGCGCACACCCGCGCCGGGGAAGCGCAGCCCGCCATCCGGGCACTCGGCGCGGCGCACGACGCCCTGTCGGCGGACGGCGGCGCCGACGCACCACTGTGGGCCTACTGGGTCAGCCGTGCGGAGCTGGAGGTGATGGACGCCCGGGTGTTCACCGAGCTGCGGCGCCCGCTGCGCGCCGTGCCGCTCCTCACTGATGTGCTGGCCCGGTACGACGCCACCCACGCGCGGGAGGTCGCCCTGTACCGCTCATGGCTGGCGGTCGCCCTCGCGGACGCGAACGAGCCGGAACAGGCCGCCGCCGAGGCCCGGCTCGTCGTCACGGCATCCGCCGAGGTGGCCAGTGAGCGGGCTGCCGAGCGTTCCCGCGTCGTCCTGCGCCGGCTGCGCGACTTCGAGGACGTACCCGAGGTGCGCGACCTGCTCGACGAGCACGGACGGCTGCTCGCCGGATAATCAACGCCCGACGAAGGGGCGGTCCGTGGGGACGATGTCGTGGCCGAGGGGGGTCAGGGAGATCGGGATCAGCTTGAAGTTGGCGATGCCCAGCGGGATACCGATGATCGTCACGCACAGCAGGACGCCGGTGACGATGTGGCCGAGGGCGAGCCACCAGCCGGCGAGGATGATCCACAGGACGTTGCCCACGCAGGAGGCGGCGCCCGCGTCGCGGCGCGGGACGGCCATGCGGCCGAAGGGCCACAGGGCATAGCCGGCGATGCGGAACGAGGCGATCCCGAAGGGGATGCCGATGATGGTGATGCACAGCAGCAGACCGGCCAGGACATAGCCACAGGCCAGCCAGAAGCCGCTGAGCACGAGCCAGATGATGTTCAGAATGGTCTTCACGGTAGCTCCCCCGCCATCTTTTCAAGTCGTGCGATGCGCTCCCGCATGGGCGGGTGCGTGGAGAAGAGCTTGGACATGCCGCCGCCCGCCCCGAACGGGTTCGCGATCATCATATGGCTGGCGGTCTCAAGCCGGGGTTCCGGGGGGAGCGGCAGCGCTTGCGTGCCCGCTTCCAGCTTACGCAGGGCGCTGGCGAGGGCCAGGGGGTCGCCGGTGAGCTGGGCTCCGGACGCGTCCGCCTCGTATTCGCGGGAGCGGCTGACGGCGAGCTGGATGATGGAGGCCGCGAGCGGGCCGAGGAACATGATCAGCAGCATCCCGACGAAGCCGGGGCCCTCGTCGTCGTCGGACCGGCCGACGGGGATCAGCCAGGCGAAGTTGACCAGGAACACCACCACGCTGGCGAGCGCGCCGGCGATGGAGGAGATGAGGATGTCGCGGTTGTAGACATGGCTCAGCTCGTGGCCGATGACCCCGCGCAGCTCGCGCTCGTCCAGCAGCCGCAGGATGCCGTCGGTGCAGCAGACGGCCGCCTTGCGCGGGTTGCGGCCGGTCGCGAAGGCGTTGGGGGCCTCGGTCGGGGAGATGTAGAGGCGCGGCATGGGCTGGCGGGCGGCCGTGGAAAGCTCGCGCACCATCCGGTAGAGCCCCGGCGCCTCGAACTCGCTGACGGGCCGCGCCCGCATCGCCCGCAGGGCGAGCTTGTCGCTGTTCCAGTAGGCGTACGCGTTCGTCCCCAGGGCGACGAAGACCGCGATGATCAGCCCCATCCGGCCGAAGAAGCTGCCGATGACGATGATGAGCGCGGAGAGTCCCCCGAGGAGTACGGCGGTCCTCAGCCCGTTGTGCCGGCGGTGCACTGTACGCCCTCCCAAAAATGCCGCAGGGGAACCGTCCCTGAACTGGTCAACGCCAGGTGAGGGGCACTAGTTCCCTTGTGCACCGATGTGCACCGCGGGCGGTCCTACAGCAGGACGCCGGAGGCGAACCGCAGGACGAGCTGAGGGGCGCCGGACAGGGCGATGCCGAGGACGGCGGCGAGTCCGATGGCGGTCGTCAGGGGGGCGGTGGCCGCCACCGGGGTGACGGATGCCACGCCCGCGGTCGCCGGGGCGAGTTCCGGTGCGGGTTCCGGTGCGCGGAAGAGGATCGCCGTCCACTGGAGGTAGTAGTAGAGGGCGATCACCACGTTCACCGCCATGACGACGGCCAGCCAGCCGAGCCCCGCGTGGATGGCCGTCTGGAAGACGGTCACCTTGGCGAAGAGCCCGATGACGCCCGGCGGCAGCCCGGCCAGGCACAGCAGGAAGAAGCCGAGGGCGAGGGCGGCGGCCGGGCGGGCGGCGTACAGGCCGCGGTAGTCGGTGATGCGGCCGGTGGCGTTCGTACGGGCGACGAGGGCGACGACCGCGAAGGCGCCCAGGTTGACGGCCGCGTACATGAGGGCGTACGCGACGGTCGAGCCGATGGCGTGGGCGGCGTCGTCGGCCGAGCCCGCGTATCCGGCGGCCGCGATCGGGACCAGCAGATAGCCCGCCTGGCCGACGGAGGACCAGGCCAGCAGGCGGACGGCGCTGTGCGCGCGCTCGGGGCGCTGGCGCAGCGCGGCGACGTTGCCCGCGGTCATGGTGAGGGCGGCGAGGACGGCGACGGCCGGGCCCCACACGTCGTCGTAGGACGGGAAGGCAAGGAGGGTCACCAGGATGAGGCCGGAGAAGCCGACCGCCTTGCCGACGACGGAGAGGTAGGCGGCGACCGGGATGGGCGCGCCGACGTAGGTGTCCGGGACCCAGAAGTGGAAGGGCACGGCGGCGGTCTTGAAGGCGAAGCCGACCAGGGTGAGGACCACGCCCGTCTGCGCGAGCGTGTCGAGCCGCGGGTCCACATGGGTGAGGCCGTCGGCGATCCGCGACAGGTGCAGGCTGCCGGTGGCGGCGTAGACGAAGCTGACGCCGAGCAGCATGACGGCGGTCGCGGTGACCGAGGAGAGGAAGAATTTCAGGGCGGCCTCGGAGGAGAGCCGGCTCCCCCGGCGCAGCCCGACGAGCGCGAAGGCGGGGAGGGAGGCCACCTCCAGGGCGACGACGAGGGTCGCGAGGTCCCGGGAGGCGGGCAGCAGCGCGGCGCCGGAGGCGGACGACAGCAGCAGGAACCAGAACTCGCCCGCGGGGAGTTTCAGGTCCTGGATGCCACTGATGGACAGCAGCGCGGTGAGCAGCGCCCCGCCGAGCACCAGGAACTGGATGACGAGGGTGAAGCCGTCGGCCGTGTAGCTGCACGCGGGGGCGCCGGAGCCCAGGCAGAAGGTGGAGCGGTCGTCGTGGAGCAGGGGCAGCAGGCTGAGCCCGGCCAGGACGAGGCCCGCCATGGCCAGCCAGCCCAGCAGGGGCTTCCGGCGCTCGGGCAGGAAGAGGTCGGCGACGAGGACGGCGAGGCCGGCCACGGCGGCGATGGTGGGCGGGGCGACGGCGGGCCAGTCGACGGACTGGACGAGGCCCGCGGCGAGACCAGAGGCGAGGGGTGTCATCAGTTGCCTCCCGCGAGGAGCTGCTGCACGGCCGGGTCGGTGAGGCCGAGGAGGGCCGCGGGCCACAGTCCGGCGAGGACGGTGAGGGCCACCAGGGGGCTCCAGGCGGCGAATTCGTGGCCGTGGACGTCGGCCAGGGCGGGCCGGGCGGCGCCGTGTTCGGCCCCGGGTTCCACGGGGTGGTCGCCCATGCAGACGCGCCGTACGACGATGAGCATGTAGGCGGCGGTCAGCAGGGTGCCGAAGCCGGCGAGCGCCATGTAGGTGAGGTACGCCGGGCGGCTGAGCCCGTCGGCGGGTTCGAACGCGCCGAACATGGCGAGCATCTCGCCCCAGAACCCGGCGAGTCCGGGCAGCCCGAGGGAGGCGACGGCGCCGAAGGCGAGCAGCCCGCCCAGGCGCGGCGCCCTGCCGTAGAGCGCGGCACCGCTGGCGCCGGAGAGCTGGTCCAGGTCGGTGGTGCCGGAGCGGTCCTTGAGGGCGCCGACCAGGAAGAAGAGCAGGCCGGTGATGAGGCCGTGGGCGATGTTGGCGAACAGCGCGCCGTTCACCCCGGTGGGGGTGAGGGTCGCGATGCCCAGCAGCACGAAGCCCATGTGGCCGACGGAGGAGTAGGCGATGAGCCGCTTGAGGTCGCCGCCCGCGCCGGAGCGTGCAAGGGCGAGGCAGGCGAGCGATCCGTAGATGATGCCGACGACGGCGAAGGCCGCGAGGTAGGGGGCGAAGGTGTGCGCGCCCTCGGGGACCATCGGCAGCACGATGCGGACCAGTCCGTACGTGCCCATCTTGAGCAGGACGCCCGCGAGGAGGACCGAGCCGACGGTGGGCGCGGCGGTGTGGGCGTCCGGCAGCCAGCTGTGCAGCGGCCACATCGGGGCCTTGACGGCGAGTCCGACGATGATGGCGAGGGCCGCGATGAGCTGGGTGGTGTGGCTCAGCCCCGACCCATTGTCGGAGGCGAGTGCCACCATGTCGAAGGTGCCGCCCTTGACCCCGATGAGGAGGAGGCCCAGCAGCATGACGACGGAGCCGAGCAGCGTGTAGAGGATGAACCGCCAGGCGCCGCGCTCCCGTCCGGCGCCGCCCCACCGGTGGATGAGGAAGTACATCGGGATGAGCGTCATCTCGAACGCCAGGAAGAACAGCATCAGGTCGAGGACCGCGAAGCTGGCCAGGGTGCCGCACTCCAGGAGGAGGAGCAGCGAGACGAAGCCTTTCGCCGAGCCTCCGGCGGGCATGTTCTTGTACGTGTAGAGCGCGCACAGGAACGTCAGCAAGGCGGTCAGGACGAGCAGGGGCAGCGAGACGCCGTCCACGCCGAGGTGGACGCGGATGTTCAGCGCCGGGATCCAGCTGATGTCGGTCTGGGCCTGCATCGCGGCCGGGCGGCCGTGGTCGAAGCCGGCGGCGAGCGCGATGGCGGCGGCGAGCACGGCGCCGGAGACGGTGACGCCGTGGCGCAGCACGGCCTGCTCCGGGTCGCGGCCTTTCAGGCCGGGCGGGGCCGGGAGCAGGGCGGCGACGGAGCCGAGCAGGGGGAGCACGACGACGGCCGCGAGGAGGTATTGCAGGGCGGTGTGGTTCACGGGTCAGGCTCCCGCTGCGACGAGGACGGCGGCCACGGCCAGGACGAGGGAGCCCGCGAGCAGCGCGCCGAGGTAGGTCTGCACATTGCCGTTCTGGGCGCGGCGGACGGCCGCGCCGAGCAGGCGGGGGGCGCCGGCCACGCCACGTACGTAAGCCTCGACGACCTCGCCGTCGAGGAAGCGGACGAGGGTGGCGGCGGCGCGCACGGGGCGGACGAACAGGGCGTGGTAGACGGCGTCGAGGTGGAAGCCGGCTGCCGCGTGGCGGTGGAGGGGGCCGAGGAGGAGGCGGCCGGGGTCCGCGGGGTCGGTGGCCCCGGCGATGGAGCCGTAGGCGGCCTCGTGGGTGGCGATGGCCTCGACCTCGGAGACGGCGTCGGCGGCGTCCGGGTGGGCGGCCACGGCGCCCAGCGGTACGCGGGCGGCCCGCGCCGAGGTGTGCCGCCAGGCGGCGTACATGACGAGCACGCCGATGAGGGCGGCCCCTGTGCCGAGGACGGAGGTGGTGAGGGTCGGGGTGAGGGTGCCGCCGTCGAACCAGTCGGGGAGGGTGCCGTAGGTCAGCCCGAGGGCGACGGTGGGGAGGAAGAGCACCCACAGGACGACGTTGAGGGCGACGGGCTGCTTGCCGTGGTCGGGAGCCTGCTCGCCCTTGCCGCGGAAGGCGAGCAGCCACAGGCGGCCCGCGTACGCGGCGGTGAGCAGCGCGGTGAGCAGCCCCGCGGCGAACACGGTCCAGCCGACGCCCGTGGGCACGGCCGCGGTGTGGCCGGTGGCGGCGTGCTCGGCGGCACCGAGGACGGCTTCCTTGGAGAAGAAGCCCGCGAACGGCGGGATGGCGGCGAGCGCGAGCAGCGCGACCGTGACGGTCCAGTAGGCGTCGGGGATGCGCTTCGCGAGGCCGGTCATCCGGGACATGGCGGCGAGGGAGTTCGTCCCGGCCGCGTGGATGATCACGCCCGCGCCGAGGAAGAGCAGCGCCTTGAACGCGCCGTGGCTGATGAGGTGGAAGACGGCCGCGCCGCGGTCGTCGACGGCCAGCGCGCCGGTCATGTAGCCGAGCTGGCCGACGGTCGAGTAGGCGAGGACGCGTTTGATGTCGTCCTGGGCGAGCGCGGCGAGCGCCGAACCGACCATGGTGATCGCCGCCATGATGGCCAGGACGGCGAGCGCGGCGGCGGAGGAGGCGAAGACGGGCAGCAGCCGGGCGATGAAGTAGACACCCGCGGCGACCATGGTGGCCGCGTGGATCAGCGCGGACACCGGGGTGGGGCCCGCCATCGCGTCCGGCAGCCAGGTGTGCAGCGGGAACTGGGCCGACTTGCCCGCGACCCCGGCCAGCAGCAGCAGCGCGATCAGGGTGGGGTGGTCCAGCGGGATGCCGGAGGTGGTGGCGGTGAGCCGGGCGTAGATCTCGCTGATGCGGAACGTGCCGGTGTCCCCGGCGAGCGCGAAGATGCCGATCAGGAACGGGACGTCGCCGAGCTTGGTGACGAGGAACGCCTTGAGGGAGGCGGACCGGGCGGCCGCGGTCTCCCAGTAGTGGCCGACCAGGAAGTACGAGCAGATGCCCATGATCTCCCAGCCGACGAGCAGCACGATCAGGTCGTCGGAGTAGACGACGAGGAGCATCGCGGCGGTGAAGAGGGAGACGAGCGCGGCGTACGAGGGGTAGCGGGGGTCGTCCCGCAGATAGCCGGTCGAGTAGATCTGCACACAGCACGCGACGACGCCGACGAGGACCGCGACCAGGGCGGCGAACCCGTCGATGTGCAGCGCGAGGTCGATCGGGACCGAGCCGGTGTCGGCGAGCCGGGTGGCGACGGTCAGCGGCGCCTTCCCTGCCCCCTCGCCGCCGCCCTGCCGTACGGCGACGAGGACGGCGAGCACGGTCGCGGCGAGGGTGGGCAGGATGGCGAGGGGGCGTACGAAGCCGGGGGCGCGACGGCCCAGCAGAAGCCCCGCGGCGGCACCGAGAAAGGGCAGGAGCGGGACGAGAACGGCGGCGGTCGTGGTCGTCACGCGGTCTGCCTCCGGGCGGGAGATGCCTCGGTGTCGGGGCCGTTGTCAGTGGCGGCTGCCATGCTGTCGTCGCTGTCGTCCGTGGGAACCTGGCCGGTCGTCGGGGGGTCGGCCAGGTCCCGGAGCCGGTCGACGTCGGAGGTGCCCCGGTTGCGGTGGACGAGCAGGACGATGGCGAGACCGATGCCGATCTCGGCGGCGGCGATGGCGATAGTGAACAGGGTGAGCGCCTGGCCCGCGTGCAGGGTGTCGCGGAGCCAGACGTCGAAGGCGACGAGGTTGAGGTTGACGGCGTTGAGCATCAGCTCGACCGACATCAGCACCAGGATCGCGTTGCGGCGGGCCAGGACGCCGTAGAGGCCGGTGCAGAAGAGGAGGACGGCGAGCACGGCGGGGTAGGCGAGGTGCATCAGCGCTTCACCTCGACCTTCTTGTCGACCTGCTTGCGGGACAGCACGATCGCGCCGACGAGCGCGGCGAGCAGCAGCACGGACAGCGCCTCGAACGGCAGCACCCAGTAGCGGAACAGGCTCTCACCGGAGACGGCGGTGGAGCCCTGTACGCCCTTGTCCAGGTCGATCCAGGTGGCCCGGAAGGCGTCCACGACCACCCACACCAGCGCGGCCGCGGCGGCGACGGCCACCGCGAGGGCGGCCGGGCGGTTGCCCGAATCGGCGTCGGGGGAGCGGCCGATGGGCGCCTTGGTCAGCATCAGCCCGAAGAGGAGGAGGACGACGACGGAGCCGACGTAGATCAGCACCTGCACCCAGGCGATGAACTCCGCGGTGAGCAGCAGGTATTCCACGGCGAGCCCGCCGAGCGCCACCACCAGCCACAGCGCGGCGTGCACCAGCTGCTTGGTGGTGACGGTGATGACGGCCGCGCCGAACGTCGCGATACCCACCAGGAGGAAGGCGATCTCGACGCCGGTGGGCGACAGGAACCCGTGGCCGGTGGCGGCCAGCTGGACCGCGGCGCTCACGAGGCGGCCCCGTTCTGCCCGTCGGGCTCGGCTGCCTTTGCGGCTTCGGCCGCTTCGGCCGCGGCGGCCTTCTCGGCGGCCTTGCGGGCGGCGGCGATCTCCTTGGGCTCCTCGGCGGCCAGGTCGAGCGCGGGCGGCGCGGGCACCGTCCACATCCATTCGCGGAGCTTGTCCCGCTCATGGGTGAGGTCGCGGATGTCCTCCTCCGCGTACTCGAACTCCGGCGACCAGAACAGCGCGTCGAAAGGACACACCTCGATGCAGATACCGCAGTACATGCACAGGGCGAAGTCGATGGCGAACCGATCCAGCACATTGCGGCTGCGCTCGCGCCCGCCCGGCGCCGCCGGGGGCACCGTCTCCTTGTGCGAGTCGATGTAGATGCACCAGTCCGGGCACTCGCGCGCGCACAGCATGCAGACCGTGCAGTTCTCCTCGAACAGCCCGATCACCCCGCGGGTCCGGGGCGGCAGTTCGGGCTGGACCTCCGGATACTGCGCGGTGTGCGACTTGCGGGTCATCGTGCGCAGGGTGACGGCCAGGCCCTTGGCCAGGCCGGAGCCGGGAATACCCATCAGGAGATCACCACCTTGACGACGCCGGTGAGGGCGATCTGGGCCAGCGAGAGCGGAATGAGGCAGGTCCAGGCGAGCTTCTGCAACTGGTCCTCGCGCAGCCGCGGATAGCTCACCCGCAGCCAGATCACGACGAAGGCGAGGACGGCCGTCTTGAGCAGCGTCCACAGCCAGCCGATGTCGCCGGAGTTCGGGCCGTGCCACCCGCCGAGGAACAGGACGGTGGTCAGCCCGCACAGGATGACGATGCCCGCGTACTCGGCCAGCAGGAAGAGCGCGAAGCGCAGCCCGGTGTACTCGGTGTACGCACCGAAGATGATCTCGGAGTCGGCCACCGGGGCGTCGAACGGCGGCCGCTGCAGCTCGGCCAGCCCGGCGGTGAAGAACACCAGCCCGCCGACGATCTGCCACGGCACCCACCACCACTGGAACGCGTCGAGGATGCCCGGCAGCGACACCGTGCCCGCGGCCATCGCCACCGACGCGGCGGTGAGCAGCATCGGCAGCTCGTACGCCATGAGCTGGGCGGCCGTCCGCAACCCCCCGAGCAGGGAGAACTTATTGGCCGAGGCCCAGCCCGCCATCAGCGAGCCCAGTACGCCGACGCCCATCACCGCGAGCACGAAGAAGATGCCCGCGTCGATGACCTGTCCGACCGCGCCGCCGCCAGGACCGACCGGGATCGCGACCAGGACCAGCAGATACGGCAGCAGCGCGACGGCGGGCGCGAGCTGGAAGATCCGCCGGTCGGCCCCGGCCGGAACCACGTCCTCCTTCTGCGCGAACTTCACGCCGTCCGCGACCAGCTGAGCCCACCCGTGGAAGCCGCCCGCGTACATCGGCCCGAGGCGGCCCTGCATATGGGCCATGACCTTGTGCTCGGTCTGACCGACGAGCAGCGGGAGGACCAGGAACGCGACGAGGAGGACGAGCAGTCGCAGCGCGACGTCGAGGACGTCGTTCACGCGGTGCCTCCTGGTGGGCCGTCGGGGTGGGTCGTCTCGTCGGGTTTCTCTGTGCCGCGTTGGTCGGCTTCCGGTCGCTCCGGGGCGTCCTGCTGCGGCGTGCCGGATTGGCCGTCGTCCGCGGGGGCCTCCGGCGCGGGGCCGGACTGCACCGTGTCGTCGCCGTACGCCGGGCGCGCGTGATGCCAGGGGGCGTCGGACGAGCGGGGCCGCCGCGTGGGGCGCTCGGTCTCCGGGGCCGACGCGTCGGGCGTCGTCGCGCCGGACTGCGCGTCGGCGGACGCCTGTTGGCTCGCCGAGCCGTCGCTCGCGCTGCGGGCACGGCGGGCCGGGCGCTCAGCCGGGGTCGAGCCCGAGGCATGGGTACCGGAATGCGCATCACCGGACGTGGCGCCGTCGCCCTCGGGCGCGGGGGCCTGCTCCGACGGTGTCGGCTCGGCAGCCGAAGCCTGTTGATTCGCCGAGCCCGCCGATGCGCTGCGCGTACGGCGCGCGGGGCGCTCGGCTGCCGGGTAATCCGGCGTCGCCGCCGGCTCGGCAGCCTCTGCGGCCTGCTGGCCGGCCGAGTCCTCGCCCGCCGGGCTCTCCGCCGGGGCCGCGGGCTGTGCCTCGGTCTCCGTCAGCGCCGCATCGGCAGCCGCCGAAGCCTGCTGGCCGGTCGAGCCCTCGCCCGCACGGCGGGCCGGGCGCTCGGCAGAGGTCGGCTCCACATCCGCCGTCGTCTCAGCCGCCGCGCGCTGGCTCGCCGAGCCCGCCGACGCGCTGCGCGCACGGCGCTCGGCCGGGGCCGCGCCTGTGGGCTTCGGCTCGGCGGCCTCGCCGGACTGGGTTGCCGAGCCCGCCGCCGCGGTGCGGGTGCGGCGGGTCGGGCGGTCGCCTGCCGCTCGGGCGCCGCGGGCCGGGCGGGCGGGGGCGGGCGGGAGCTGGCCCTTGAGCGGGCCCCATTCGTTGGGGTCGGGCACGCCCGGGGGAAGCATCTGGCGCCGCTTGGGGCCGCCGTGGTCGGACTCCCCCGGCTCCTTCGCGCCCGGCCAGGCCTTGGCGACCCGGGCCGCCAGCACGAAGTCCTTGCGCAGCGGGTGGCCCTCGAAGTTGTCGGGCAGCAGCAGCGGCGCAAGGCCGGGGTGGCCGCTGAAGCCGACCCCGAACATCTCGTGGGTCTCGCGTTCGTGCCAGGCCGCGCCCGCGTAGACGCCCACGGCGGTGGGCAGCGTGGCCGCGTCGTGCGGCACGGTGGTGCGGACCAGCAACCGGCGTATGGCGGCGCCCGGGGCGAGGGCGGCGACGTGCGCGGCCACCCGGAAACCGGTGCCGGGCTCGTCCACCGCGCTCAGCCAGTCGAAGTAGGTGCAGCCGAGGGTGTCGCGGGCCGTCTCCAGCGCCGTGATCCAGGCATCGGCGGGCACGTCGACGGTGAGCAGGCCGTACGCCTCCTCGGCCGTGGCGCCCTCGCCGAACAGTGCGGTGGGGGAACTCGGCAGCCAGCCCACAGGCTCGGTCATCGCGCGTCCTCCCCGGCCGCCGGGGGCGCGACCAGGCCGCTCCGCAGCGCGGCCGTGGACGGGCGGCCCTTCGTCGCGTACCGCTCCCCCAGCGACTCGCGGGCGATCTTCTCCTGGAGCTTGAGGATCCCCTGGAGCAGCGCCTCGGGGCGGGGCGGGCAGCCGGGGACGTACACATCGACGGGGATGATCTGGTCGACGCCCTTGGTCACGGCGTACGAGTCCCAGTAGGGGCCGCCGCAGTTCGAGCAGGCGCCGAAGGAGATCACGTACTTCGGTTCCGGCATCTGCTCGTAGAGCCGCTTGACCGCCGGCGCCATCTTGTCGGTGACGGTGCCGGAGACGACCATGAGGTCGGCCTGGCGCGGTCCGGGCGCGAAGGGGATCACACCGAGCCGGATGAAGTCGTGGCGGGCCATCGAGGCGGCGATGAACTCGATCGCGCAGCAGGCGAGCCCGAAGTTGAAGACCCACAGGCTGTAGCGGCGGCCCCAGTTCAGGACCACCTTCATCGGTTCAGGCGCCAGCCGGGCGAGCGGGCCGAGGCGGCGCGGCTCCGGGAGATCCACGGGAGCCTGCGCGGGGGTCGGTGTCACGTCCATTCCAGGACGCCCTTCTTCCATGCGTACAGCAGACCTACGGCGAGAAATCCGAGGAAGATGAACATCTCCACCAGGGTGGCGGCGCCGAAACCGGGCGCGGCGAAGACCGTCGCCCAGGGAAAGAGGAAGATCGAGTCCACCGCGAAAATCACGTACAGAAAAGCGTAGACGTAGTAGCGGACCTGGGTGTGTGCCCAGCTCTCGCCCACGGGGTCCACACCGCACTCGTACGTCAGCAGTTTCTCGGGCGTCGGCACCACCGGCCGCAGCAGCCGCCCTGCCCCGAAGGCCACGGCGACGAAGATCACCCCGACCGCCGCGACCAGGCCCACCACCGTATAGGCGTGGAAGTAGTCGGCCGCGAGCGGGACGCCACTGGCCGCGCGTACGGTCGTCGCCTCCGGCACGTCCGCCCCTCGCTCCCTGTCCTGCCTGCTGCTCGTCGACCTCGTGTGTTCGACGATCCGTACGCACCGGAGTCTAGGCCCTACCGGTGGTAGAGCGATCCGCCCGTCCGGCATGCGGCCTGCGGGGCGGGTGGGGCTAGCCCTACTCGCGCCCGGCGATGTACCCCATGGCGCGGCCCGCCGGGGCGCGGCAGGCTTTGGTGCCATGACCTCCAGTTCCCCCGTGGAGCGCGACGAGAGACTGCCGCGCCCGCCCGCCTTCGCCTATCCCGCGCAGACGTGGAAGGAGATCGCCCATCTCCTGGTCAATCTGCCGATGGGCGTCCTCGGCTTCGTCTACGCCCTGATGTGGCTGGGCGTGGGCGTGGGCATGGCGGTCACGATCGGGGGCCTGCCGGTGCTGGCCGTGGGGCTGCTGGGCAGCCGACTGCTCGCCCGGTCCGAGCGGCGTCGCGCCCGTGCGCTGCTGGCGCTGCACGTGGACGAGCCCAGCCGGATGCCGCGCGGGCTGGACGACGGGTTCTTCAGCTGGCTGTGGCGGAGCCTGCGGGATCCGGTGGGCTGGCGGGCCACGCTCTACGCCGCCATCCGGCTGCCCTGGGGCGTCCTCACCTTCGTCGTGGCGCTGACCTCGCTGTTCATCGCCTGGCCGGTGCTGCCCTGGATCGCCCGGGGGCTGACCAACGTCGACCGGGTGATGGTGCGCGGGCTGCTGTCGCCGTCGGACGGGCTGGAGCGGCGGATAGCGGAGCTGGAGTCGGACCGGGGCACGGTGGTCGACACCGCCGCCGCCGACCTGCGCCGCATCGAACGCGACCTCCACGACGGAGCCCAAGCCCGCCTCGTCGCCCTCGCCATGGACCTCGGCCTCGCCAAGGAAAAACTCGACGAAGACCCCCAAGCAGCCGCCCGCATGGTCGACGAAGCCCACGGCGAAGTAAAACTCGCCCTCCAAGAACTCCGCGACCTCGCCCGCGGCATCCACCCCGCCATCCTCACCGACCGCGGACTCGGCCCCGCCCTCTCCGCCCTCGCCGCCCGCTGCACCGTCCCCGTCACCGTCACCGTCGACCTACCCCAGCGACCCGCACCCGCCATCGAAGGCATCGCCTACTTCACCGTCTCCGAACTCCTCCAGAACATCAGCAAACACAGCGCAGCCCACACCGCGTCGGTGAGCCTGTCCCGGTTGGGCGGCCGGCTGCTGATCCGGGTGCGGGACGACGGGCACGGCGGCGCGTCCCGCGACGGGGGCAGCGGGTTGGCGGGGCTGGCCGAGCGCATCGAGGCGGTCGACGGCCGGTTCGTGGTGGACTCCCCGCCCGGCGGCCCGACCTCGGTGGACGCCGAGTTGCCGTGGCGCGACCGCGACGGCACGAGCCGTACGGGCGGAGTCCCCCGCCGCACGGTGTCCACCCGCAAGTCGCTGTGAGGCCGCGCCGGGGGTGGGGTTAGCCCCCGGGCGAAGACGCCGACCCGCTTCATGGCCCGGCCCGCCGCGCCCGGCGACTCTGGTTGACGACGACGAGACGACGACAAGACGACGGCAAGACGACGACAGCGGACAAGCCGGGCGCCGGCTTCGGTTCGGGAGGACGGACGACGAGATGGCCACCGCATACGGACCGTACGGGCCGGGGAGCGAACCCCGGCGCGGCCTGGTGCCGCCCGCACTGCGCGCGCCGTTCGAGGGCCGCGTCCGGCGCGAGTTCCTCTATCTGGTGATCAGCCTGCCGGTGTCGCTCCTGACCTTCACCTACGCGGTCGTCATGCTCTCCCTCGGCGCGGGGCTCCTGATCACCTTCCTCGGCGTTCCGGTGCTCGGCGCCGCCCTCGCGGGCTGCCGGGGGATCGGGGTCGTGGAGCGGGCCCGCGCCCGCGCGCTGCTGGGGCTGGAGGTGGCCGAGCCGGAGCCGGTCCGCGCGGCCGGCGGCAAGCGGGGGCCGGTGTCGTGGGTGGGCGCGCTGCTCAAGAGCGGCACCTCGTGGCGGCACGTCCTGTACGCGCTGCTGCACCTGCCGTGGGCGATCTTCGCCTTCACCGTGGCGATCGTGTTCGCCACTTACGGCTGGGGGTTCGCGACGTATCCCCTGTGGCGGTGGGTCTTCCCCTCGTACATCGACCAGCCGGGTATCGAGCTGTTCGGGGACGATGAGCGCGGGCGCCACTTCTACCTCGACACCCCGTTCGAGGTCGCCGCGGCCTGCGTCCTCGGGGTGCTGGTCCTCCTGGCGACCCCGTGGGTGATGCGGGCGCTGACGTCCGTGGACCGGCTGCTGGTCAGCGGGCTGCTGGGCCCGTCCCGGCTCGCGACCCGGGTGTGGGAGCTGGAGTCGGACCGGGGCACGGTGGTCGACACCGCCGCCGCCGACCTGCGCCGCATCGAACGCGACCTCCACGACGGAGCCCAGGCCCGCCTCGTCGCCCTCGCCATGGACCTCGGCCTCGCCAAGGAAAAACTCGACGAAGACCCCCAAGCAGCCGCCCGCATGGTCGACGAAGCCCACGGCGAAGTAAAACTCGCCCTCCAAGAACTCCGCGACCTCGCCCGCGGCATCCACCCCGCCATCCTCACCGACCGCGGACTCGGCCCCGCCCTCTCCGCCCTCGCCGCCCGCTGCACCGTCCCCGTCACCGTCACCGTCGACCTACCCCAGCGACCCGCACCCGCCATCGAAGGCATCGCCTACTTCACCGTCTCCGAACTCCTCCAGAACATCAGCAAACACAGCGCAGCCCACACCGCCGACCTCGACGTGTGGCGCGCCGAGGGCCGGGTGATGCTGCGGGTCGGCGACGACGGGCGGGGCGGGGCCACCACCTCGGCCGGGGGCAGCGGGCTGGCGGGGCTTGCCGAGCGCATCGAGGCGGTCGACGGGGTGCTGATCGTCCACTCCCCGCCCGGCGGACCGACGTCGGTGACGGTGGAGCTGCCCTGGCGCTGACGGCGGCGGATCCGTCCGAATCCTGGAATGCTGGCCCCGACAATGTGAAACGCGAACTGGGGGCCGGGGCATCGTGGCGGAGCACGTGGAGGACAGGGTGCGGGTGGTCATCGCCGAGGATTCGGTGCTGCTGCGGGAGGGCCTGACCCGGCTGCTGACCGACCGCGGCCATGACGTCGTCGCGGGCGTCGGGGACGCGGAGGCGCTGGTCAAGGCGGTCCGCGAGCTGGCCGACGAGGGCGCGCTGCCGGACGTGGTGGTCGCCGACGTGCGGATGCCGCCCACCCACACCGACGAGGGGGTGCGGGCCGCGATCCGGCTGCGCCGTGACCATCCGGGGCTCGGGGTGCTGGTGCTCTCGCAGTACGTGGAGGAGCAGTACGCGACCGAGCTGCTGGCCGGGAGCAGCCGCGGTATCGGTTATCTGCTCAAGGACCGGGTCGCCGAGGTGCGCGAGTTCGTGGACGCGGTCGTGCGGGTGGCCCGCGGCGGCACGGCGCTGGATCCGGAGGTCGTCGCCCAGCTGCTGGGCCGCAGCCGCAAGCAGGATGTGCTGGCCGGGCTCACCCCGCGGGAGCGGGAGGTCCTGGTCCTGATGGCCGAGGGCCGGACGAACGGGGCGATCGCCCGGCAGCTGGTGGTGAGCGACGGCGCGGTCGAGAAGCACGTCAGCAACATCTTCCTGAAGCTCGGCCTGTCGCCGAGTGACGGGGATCACCGCCGGGTGCTCGCGGTGCTCACCTACCTCAACTCCTGAAAGTCCGTGGTCCTAGGACCAAAGCGGGGCCAAAGGCCGAGATGGGGGATCACCTGAAATGACACCGCGGTGACCGGGGAATGTCGTGCCATACCGTGACATCACGGACACTTGGCGCGGGATCCGTCCCGGGATCCGGCCAAGGAAGGCGAGCCTTACCGACGTACGATGGTCGTGGGACAACCGGTCGGCACCGACGGTCCAGGTGCGCGCCGCCTCGAGGGAGGTCCGAAGCAGTGACCAGCCAGGTCAGCAGCCCGGCCGAGCAGGCCGAACCAGCCGATCAGAACGGCGAGCGCGGGCTCGCCGGGGAACAGGGAACACCGGACGGCGGCAAGGAGGTCCGCCGCCTGGATCGCGTGATCATCCGATTCGCGGGTGACTCGGGTGACGGCATGCAGCTCACCGGAGACCGCTTCACCTCGGAGACGGCGTCGTTCGGGAACGACCTGTCGACCCTGCCGAACTTCCCGGCGGAGATCCGCGCCCCGGCCGGCACCCTGCCCGGGGTGTCGAGCTTCCAGCTCCACTTCGCCGATCACGACATCCTCACCCCCGGCGACGCGCCGAACGTGCTGGTGGCGATGAACCCGGCCGCGCTCAAGGCCAACCTGGGCGACGTGCCGCGCGGTGCCGACATCATCGTCAACACCGACGAGTTCACCAAGCGGCCGATGGCGAAGGTCGGATACGAGCGCAGCCCGCTCGAGGACGGCTCGCTGGACGCGTACCAGGTCCATCCGGTGCCGCTCACGACGCTGACCATCGAGGCCCTGAAGGAGTTCGGGCTGTCGCGGAAGGAGGCGGAGCGCAGCAAGAACATGTTCGCGCTCGGCCTGCTGTCGTGGATGTACCACCGGCCCACGGAGAACACCGAGGCGTTCCTGCGCCGGAAGTTCGCCAAGAAGCCGCAGATCGCCGAGGCGAACGTGGCCGCCTTCCGGGCCGGGTGGAACTTCGGCGAGACGACCGAGGACTTCGCGGTCTCCTACGAGGTGGCCCCCGCCGCCACCGCCTTCCCTTCGGGTACGTACCGGAACATCTCCGGCAACCTGGCGCTGTCGTACGGGCTGATCGCCGCGAGCCGGCAGGCGGACCTGCCGCTGTTCCTGGGCTCGTACCCGATCACCCCGGCCTCCGACATCCTGCACGAGCTGAGCAAGCACAAGAACTTCGGCGTGCGCACCTTCCAGGCCGAGGACGAGATCGCGGGCATCGGCGCGGCGCTGGGCGCCGCGTTCGGCGGGGCGCTCGCGGTGACCACCACGTCCGGTCCTGGGGTGGCGCTGAAGTCGGAGACCATCGGGCTCGCGGTCAGCCTGGAGCTGCCGCTGCTGGTGATCGACATCCAGCGCGGCGGCCCGTCCACGGGGCTGCCGACCAAGACCGAGCAGGCGGATCTGCTCCAGGCGATGTACGGGCGCAACGGCGAGGCCCCGGTGCCGATCGTGGCCCCGAGGACCCCGGCCGACTGCTTCGACGCCACGCTGGAGGCGGCCCGGATCGCGCTCACCTACCGCACCCCGGTCTTCCTGCTGTCCGACGGCTATCTGGCCAACGGGTCGGAGCCGTGGCGGGTGCCGGAGGTCGACGGCCTGCCGGACCTGCGGGTCCAGTTCGCGACCGGCCCCAACCACACCACCGAGGACGGCACCGAGGTCTTCTGGCCGTACAAGCGCGACCCGAAGACCCTGGCCCGCCCGTGGGCGGTGCCCGGCACCCCGGGGCTCGAACACCGCATCGGCGGCATCGAGAAGCAGGACGGCTCCGGGAACATCTCCTACGACCCCGCCAACCACGACCACATGGTCCGCGTCCGGCAGGCCAAGGTGGACGGCGTCGAGGTCGAGGAGCTGGCGGTGGACGACCCCACCGGCGACGCCCGCACCCTGGTCCTGGGCTGGGGCTCGACGTACGGGCCGATCACCGCCGCGGTGCGCCGGGTGCGCCGGGCCGGCGACCGGATCGCCCAGGCCCATCTGCGCCACCTCAACCCCTTCCCGGCCAACCTCGGCGCGGTGCTGGCCCGCTACGACAAGGTCGTCGTGCCCGAGATGAACCTCGGCCAGCTCGCCACCCTCATCCGCGCCAAGTACCTCGTCGACACCCGCTCCTTCACCCAGGTGCGGGGGCTGCCGTTCAAGGCCGAGCAGCTGGCGACGGCCCTCAAGGAGGCCATCGATGACTGAGACCATCTCGCAGCCGCCCGTCGCCCTGTCCCAGGCGCTGTCCCTGGTGCCCAAGGCCGAGGGCAAGCAGTCCATGAAGGACTTCAAGTCCGACCAGGAGGTGCGCTGGTGCCCCGGCTGCGGTGACTACGCGATCCTCGCCGCCGTCCAGGGCTTCATGCCGGAACTGGGGCTGGCGAAGGAGAACATCGTCTTCGTCTCCGGCATCGGCTGCTCCTCCCGCTTCCCGTACTACATGAACACCTACGGGATGCACTCGATCCACGGCCGCGCCCCCGCCATCGCCACCGGCCTCGCCGCGGCCCGGCGCGACCTGTCGGTGTGGGTGGTCACCGGTGACGGCGACGCGCTGTCCATCGGCGGCAACCACCTCATCCACGCCCTGCGCCGCAATGTGAACCTGAAGATCCTGCTCTTCAACAACCGCATCTACGGCCTCACCAAGGGCCAGTACAGCCCGACCTCCGAGGTCGGCAAGATCACCAAGTCCACCCCGATGGGCTCCCTGGACGCCCCGTTCAACCCCCTGTCCCTGGCGATCGGCGCCGAGGCGGGCTTCGTCGCCCGCACCGTGGACTCCGACCGCAAGCACCTCACCCAGGTGCTGCGCGAGGCCGCCGCCCACCCGGGCACGGCGCTGGTGGAGATCTACCAGAACTGCAACATCTTCAACGACGGCGCCTTCGACGCCCTCAAGGACAAGGAGCAGGCCGAGGAAGCCGTGATCCGGCTGGAGCACGGCAAGCCGATCCGCTTCGGTGCCGACGGCGCCAAGGGCGTCGTACGGGACCAGGCCACCGGGGATCTGGAGGTCGTCGAGGTCACCGCGGAGAACGAGGGCCGGATCCTGGTCCACGACGCCCACTCGGCCTCCCCCACCACCGCGTTCGCGCTGTCCCGGCTGGCCCACCCGGACACCCTGCACCACACCCCCATCGGGGTGCTGCGGGACGTCCAGCGGCCGGTCTACGACGACCAGATGTCGACCCAGATCGACGCCGCCGTCGAGCGCGAGGGCAAGGGCGACCTGGGCGCGCTGCTCGCGGGGAACGACACCTGGACCGTCGTCGGCTGAGCCGTACCTTTCCCACGAACGCGGCCAGGCCGGGGTCTACGCACCCGGCCTGGCCGCGTCGTATGCCGCCCGGGCCGCCAGCACCTGCGGGGTGCGCTCCTCCGCCCAGCCCGCCAGCGCCCACACCCGGCTCGCCGCCTCCCGGCCCAGATCGGTCAGCGAATAGTCCACATGCGGCGGGATGACGGGGTGCGCCTCGCGGTGGACGAACCCGTCGCGCTCCAGGGTCTGGAGCGTCTGGGCGAGCATCTTCTCACTCACCCCGCCGATCATGCGCCGCAGCTCGCTGAAGCGGTACGTGCCCTCCAGCAGGACGGCGAGGACCAGCACGCCCCAGCGGCTGGTCATGTGCTCCAGGATCATCCGCGAGGGGCAGGCCGTGGGCCCACCACCATCGGCCCCGGTCCACTCCCGCACCTTCTCGGCGTTCACACTTACTCCCATGCCAGTACCTTACGTCAAAGTGGGTACTTTCGATTGGTTAGCGCTGCGCCTACGGTGGATCGCGGACAGAACACCGTGCTGATCGAACAGGAGACATCCCCATGAGCATCGTCGTCACCGGAGCCACCGGGCAGCTCGGCCGCCTCGTCATCGACGGCCTGCTGGAGCGGGTTCCGGCCGACCGGATCACCGCGGTCGTACGCGACGCCGACAAGGCCGCCCCGCTCGCCGCCCGCGGCGTCACCCTGAAGGTGGCCGACTACAGCCGCCCCGAGACCCTGCGCGGCGCCTTCGCCGCGGGCGACAAGGTGCTGCTGATCTCCGGCAGCGAGGTCGGGCAGCGCGTTCCGCAGCACCAGGCCGTCATCGACGCCGCCAAGGAGGCCGGGGTCGCGCTGCTCGCTTACACCAGCGTGCTGGGCGGCCCGGCCGCCGACTTCCGCCTCGCCGACGAGCACCGGGTCACCGAGCAGGCCATCACCGAGTCCGGTCTGCCGTACTCGCTGCTGCGCAACGGCTGGTACAACGAGAACTACACCGAGCGGCTGGCCCCCGTGCTGGAGCACGGCGCCGTCGTCGCCGCCGCGGGCGAGGGCCGGGTCGCCTCCGCCGCGCGCGCCGACTACGCGGCGGCCGCCGTCGCCGTACTGACCGGCGAGGGCCACGAGAACACGGCGTACGAGCTGTCCGGCGACACCGCCTGGAGCTTCGCCGAGTACGCCGCCGAGATCGCCCGGCAGACCGGCAAGGAGATCGCCTACCGCGCCGTCTCCGCCGAGGAGGTCCAGGGGATCCTGACCGGCGCGGGCCTGCCCGAGCCGTTCGCCGCCATCCTGGCCGACGTCGACACGGCGATCGAGCGCGGGCTGCTGGCCGCCACCCCCGGCGATCTGTCCCGGCTGACCGGCCGCCCGACCACGCCGATCGCAGAATCCCTCGCGGTGGCCCTCAAGGGCTGAGCGCCCGAGCGGGACGCGCCTGTCATGTCCGTATCGCGGATACGGGCATGACAGGCGCCCCGCCCGGCGCTACCGTCGGACGGGCCCCCTCATCAGGGCCGACACGCCGCTGGGGAGGGCCTTCATGCAGACGCAGCCGCAGACGCACCACCAGCAGAACCGCGCCGGTCTCCTCTACGGCTTCGCCGCGTACGGCCTGTGGGGCCTCGCCCCGCTCTTCTGGCCGCTGCTCCAGCCCGCCGGCGCGGTCGAGATCCTCGCCCATCGCATGGTCTGGTCGCTGCTGGTCGTCGGGCTCATCCTGACGGCGCTGCGCCGCTGGTCCTGGATCCGCCCGCTGCTGCGGCAGCCCCGGCGGCTCGGTCTCGTCGCGCTCGCCGCGACCGCCATCTCCGTCAACTGGGGCCTCTACATCTGGGGCGTGAACAGCGGACACGTCGTCGAGACCGCGCTCGGCTACTTCATCAATCCGCTGGTCAGCATCGCCTTCGGCGTCCTGCTGCTGCGCGAGCGGCTGCGCCCGGCGCAGTGGACGGCGGTCGGCGTGGGCGTGGTGGCGGTGGTCGTGCTGTCCTTCGGCTACGGCAAGCCGCCCTGGATCGCGCTCACCCTGGCCTTCTCCTTCGGCACGTACGGCCTGGTCAAGAAGCGGATCGGGCTGGACGGGCTGGAGTCGCTGGCCGCCGAGACCGCCGTCCAGTTCCTGCCCGCGCTCGGCTTCCTGCTGTTCCTCGGGGCGCGCGGCGACAGCACGTTCGGCAGCGGTGGCATCGGGCACTCGGCGCTGCTGGCGAGCTGCGGGCTGATCACCGCGGTGCCGTTGATCTGCTTCGGGGCCGCGGCGGTACGGCTGCCGCTGTCGACGATCGGGATGCTCCAGTACCTCACGCCCACCTCCCAGTTCATCCTCGGAGTGGCCCTCTTCCACGAGTCGATGCCGCCCGAGCGGTGGGCGGGCTTCGTCCTCGTCTGGCTCGCGCTCGCGCTGCTGAGCTGGGACGCGCTGCGGACGGGACACCGGACCCGCCGACAGCTGGCGGAGGCCGCGGCACCGGAGGCCACGACACCGACGGCCGCGGCACCGGTCAGGACGGCGGAGGCACGGACGGGACCGGTATCCGGCAGCTGACGGGACCGATATCCGGCAGCTGATGTCCGGTTTCCGTGTCCGGTTTCCACTCTTGACGCAGGGTCAGCCACACCCGGAGCATCAGCCTCGCGCCATCACAGCACCATCTTGTCGCACTATCATCTTGTCGCACAGCTCCACCACCCCCATGGGTACGTACGTCCGTGCATCACACAGCGTCACGTCATTCCGTGCACTTCCCGTTCGGAATCGGAGCCCCCCATGTCGTCATGTGCTGACCCGCACCGCACCCCCCGAAGATCCGCGTCCCGCCGGGCGGCCGTCGCCGTCGCCGCCGGTACGGCGATCGCCGCCCTTGTCGCGGCCGCGCCCGCCACCTCCGCGGCCGCCGCGCCCACGGCGGCCACCGCGTCCCGGGCCGCCCTCGCCGTACCGGACGTTCCCCTCGCGAACGTCAAGGCCCATCTGACCAAGCTCCAGTCCATCGCCACCGCCAACGGCGGCAACCGCGCCCACGGCCGCCCCGGTTACAAGGCGTCGCTCGACTACATCAAGGGCGCGCTGGACGCGGCCGGGTTCACCACCACGGTCCAGCAGTTCACCTCCAGCGGCTCCACCGGCTACAACCTCATCGCCGACTGGCCCGGCGGCGACACCGACAACGTGGTGTTCTCCGGCGCCCACCTGGACTCCGTCACCGCGGGCCCCGGCATCAACGACAACGGCTCGGGGTCCGCCGGCATCCTGGAGACCGCGCTCACCGTCGCCCGCTCGGGGCTGAAGCCGGCCAAGCACCTGCGGTTCGCCTGGTGGGGCGCCGAGGAGCTGGGCATGGTCGGGTCCCGGAACTACGTCAACGGCCTGTCGTCCGCCAACCGCGCGAAGATCGACAGCTATCTCAACTTCGACATGATCGGCTCGCCCAACCCGGGCTATTTCGTCTATGACGACGACAGCCGGCTCGAAGGGGTCCTCAAGGACTTCTTCGCCACCAAGGGCGTCCCGACGGAGATCGAGACCGAGGGCGACGGGCGCTCCGACCACGCGCCGTTCAAGAACGCGGGCATCCCGGTGGGCGGCCTGTTCAGCGGCGCCGACTACATCAAGACCGCCGCCCAGGCCCAGAAGTGGGGCGGCACCTCCGGTCAGGCCTTCGACCGCTGCTACCACCGCTCGTGCGACACCACGTCCAACACCAACGACACCGCGCTGGACCGCAACAGCGACGCCATCGCGTACGCCGTCTGGACGCTGTCCTCCTGACGCACCGGCACGGTCCGAGCGGTCGGTGCAGAGCCGCACCGACCGCTCAGACCGTGATGTCCTTCGAGGTGAACCGGGCCCAGGCCGCCGAGCCGAACACGGCCAGGTAGAGCCCCTGCAGCTCGGCGTTCTTGACCAGCTGATCCCAGTAGACCGGCTGGCGGAGCAGATCCGCGAAGCTGAGCCAGTAGTGCGGGAAGAGATACGGGTGGATCGCGTGCAGCTGCGGGATCGTGTCCAGGATCTGCACCGTGACCACGAGCCCCACGGTGGTCGCCATGGCCGCGATGCCACTGTTGGTGAGGGTGGAGATGAACAGGCCCACCGTCGCGATCCCCACCAGTGACAGCGCCACGGCGCCCGCCACGCCGAGCGCCCGCACCAGCGCGTCGCCGAAGGACACCGAGGTGCCGGAGATCAGCGTGACATCGCCGAGGGGGAACAGCATCGCCCCGGTGGCGAGTCCGGCGGCGGCCACCGCCACCGTCGCGGCCAGGCAGAACGCCAGGATGGTGACGAACTTGGCGAGCAGCAGCCGGGTGCGCCCGGCGGGGGCGACCAGCAGATAGCGCAGCGTCCCCGGGCCCGCCTCACCGGCGATGGAGTCCCCGGCGATCACGCCGATGGCCATGGGCAGGAAGACGGGCAGCGTCGCCGCCAGCGCGGCGAAGACGAGGAAGATCCCGTTGTTGGTGATCTGGGAGAAGAAGGCGGGCCCGTCGCCGCTTCCGCCGCCCCCTCCGCCTCCCCCGCCGCCTCGGCCGAAGCCGCCGCCGTCGCTGGTCTCGATCTTCACGGCGACGCCGATGAGGACCGGGACGGCCGCGAGCACCCCGAGCAGCGCCAGCGTCCGCCAGCGGCGGAAGGTGGTGGCCAGCTCGCTGCGGAAGAGGGCCAGGGTCCAGAGCGGACGCGGCCGGGGCGCCTCGATCGCTTCAGCTGTCCCAGCCGTTTCGGCCGTTTCAGCCGTTCCAGCGGTTTCGGCCGCCTCGGCCCGCTCAGCCCGCTCAGCCCGCTCGGCCCGCTCGGCCCGCTCAGCCCGCGACATCGAATCCCTCCCCGGTCAGCGCGACGAAGGCGTCCTCGAGCGAGGCACCCTCGGCGCCGAAGGCCCGTACCCGCACCCCGGCGCGCACCAGGGCGGCGTTCAGGTCGGCGGGCTCGGGCGCGGGGACGGGCAGCTCCCCGGAGACCCGCTCCTCCAGGACCACCAGGTCCGTCACCCCGTGCTCCTTGAGGACGCGGACGGCGTCGGCCGGGTCCGGGGTGGTGACGGACAGCCTGCCGCGGCTGCCCGCCGCCAGCTCGGCGACCGTGCCCTGGGCGATCAGCCGGCCCCGGGCCATGACCGCCGCATGCGTACAGACCTGTTCGATCTCGTCCAGGAGATGCGAGGAGAGGAAGACCGTGGTGCCCTCCCGGGCCAGCTCGCGCACCAGGGTGCGGATCTCGCGCATGCCCTGCGGGTCGAGCCCGTTGGTCGGCTCGTCGAGAACCAGCAGCTCACGCGGCTGGAGCAGGGCGGCGGCCAGGCCGAGGCGCTGCTTCATCCCGAGCGAGTACGCCCGGGCCTTCTTTCCCGCCGCGGCCCCGAGCCCGACCCGGTCCAGGGCCGATGCGGCGCGGGCGGCACGGGTGCGGGGGTCGGCGGTCGGGTCGGCGGCGTCGTAGCGCAGCAGGTTGTCCCGGCCGCTCAGATACGGGTAGAGGGCGGGCCCCTCGATGAGGGCGCCCACCCTCGGCAGCACGCTGCGGGCGGCGCGCGGCATCGGCCGCCCCAGCAGCCGGGCGCCGCCCGAGGTGGGCTCGATCAGGCCCATGAGCATGCGGATGGTCGTCGTCTTCCCCGAACCATTGGGCCCGAGGAAGCCGAAGACGCTGCCGCGCGGGACGGTCAGGTCGAGCGCGTCGACGGCGAGCTGCCCGCCCCGGTAGCGCTTGGTGAGCCCGCGGGTCTCCACCACGGCATCGGCGGACGGCTCGTCCACGGGCTCTCCTTCCCTGTTCTTCTACTTGGCCTTGTTGGCGGCCGCGACCAGCGCGTCCTTGTCGACGGCGCCGACGAAGACCTTGCCGTCGTCGGTCATCAGCGCGTTCACCAGGCGGGTGCTGAACACCGTGCCGGAGCCGAAGTCGCCCTTGACCTTCTTGCCGAAGCTGCCGAGGAGGCCGGAGGCCGCTCCGCTGTCGCCGCCCGGGGCGGAGGGAGCACCGCCGGACGCACCGGCGCCCGGGCCGTCGAGGCGGGCGATGGTGTCCCAGCCCTTACCGGTGACGTTCAGCCCGGACAGGGGGCCCTCACCGGCGGCCATACCGGGCGACTTGCCGGGCGACCGGTCCTTGAAGCTCTTCCCCTGGAAGCCCTTCTCGTGGAAGCCCTTCCCCTGGTGGCCCTTCTCCCGGTGGTCGGCGGCGCCGTCCTCGGTGACCTTGGCGCCCTTGGGCGGCGTGAAGTCGAAGGTGCCCGCGGCGGGCTTGCCGAAGTCCACCTTGGTGAAGCCCACGTCGACGGCGGCCTTGCCGCCGCTCTTCGGGGTGAGGGTGAACTTCAGCGGCACCCCGTTGTCCGCGTCGACCGCGATACGGATCGAGCCGACCGTGGAGGCGCTCTGCTTGGGCTTGATCAGCAGCTGGTAGGCGTCCCGCCCGGCGACGCTGGTGGTGCCGTCGACCGTCACCTCGGTGGTGTCGTCCACGGCGGCGAGCATCTGCTTGGCGAACTGCTGCGGGGTGGCGTCCCGCAGGTCGCGGGGCGACTCGCCCCGGTGGTCACGCTTGCCCGCGGCGTCCTTCGAGTGGAAGACGGAGTTGCTGCCGCTGTCGTACGCCCACATCTGGTCGCCGTTGTGGATCATGCTGTACTCGGCGGCGTTCTCGACGATCGACACCCGCTGCTTCTCGGGGCCGTCGGCGGCCACGCGCAGGGTGTGCGTACCGGACGCCAGCTCGGTGAGCTTGGACTCCGGCGAGGCGGCCGCGCCGCCGCCCTTCTCGCCCGCGAGGTCGTTCGCGGCACCGAGGAGGGAGCCGCCGCCCGGCATCGTGGGGAGGCCGAGATCGGTGGTGATCTTCAGCGAGCCGGACACCTGCTGCTGGTCCGAGGCTGCCATCTTGCTGATCAGCTGCTGCGCCGTGATCTTCGGCAGATCCGGGGCGCCGCTGCTGGCCAGTGCCGGGACGAGCCCGATCGTCGCGGCCGCGATGCCCACCACCGCGACCGGCGCTCCGTAGCGGAGCGCCTTCGTGCGTCGTGTTGGTCGTTCCTCGTCCCAGAAGCCGTCGTCGGCGACCTGTATCGGTCGGATCCGTGCCATGTTGCTCTACCTCCGTCGTCGGCGGCGGTTGTCAGCCTGCACTCGTCCACCTCTCGGGCCATTGTCTCCCGATCCCGCCATGTGGTGGTGTTCTCATCCCACCAAATCGGGAGCGCCGATACGTCAGCCCGCAGGATCACGTTGACGTACTGCTCGGGTATGACGGCCCGCACCGCGAGGCGGATCCCCCTCGGGGTATCCCGTAGGGGTGGTTCGCGCTCCCGCGGAAGTGGGGATCACCCGGCCCGGTGCGCCACCGCGTCGCACAGGCCCTCCAGGGCCGACTTCGCCGGTCCCTCCGGGAGGGGGGCCAGCATCGAACGGGCCTCCGCCGCATAGCGCAGCGTGTCCTGGCGGGCCTGCTCCAGGGCGGGGTGGGCGCGCAGCCGGCGCAGCACCTCCGCATGGCGGGCGTCGTCGGTGAGGTCCCCCGCGAGCAGCTCGCACAGCTCCCGGTCCTCCGGCGAACCGCTCGCCTCCGCCTGCGCCCGCAAGTGCAGGACGGGCAGGGTGGCGATGCCCTCGCGCAGATCGGTGCCGGGGGTCTTGCCGGACTCATGGCTGTCGCTGGCGATGTCCAGCACGTCGTCGGCCAGCTGGAAGGCCATCCCGAGCCGCTCACCGTACTGGGTCAGGATGTTGACGATGGACTCGTCGGCGCCCGACATCATCGCGCCGAACCGCCCCGAGACGGCGATCAGCGAGCCCGTCTTGCCCGCGAGGACGTCCAGATAGTGCTCGATGGGGTCGCGGTCGCGCGGACCGGCGGTTTCCAGGATCTGGCCCGTCACCAGCCGCTCGAACGCCTCGGCCTGGACCCGCACCGCCTCCGGACCGAGATCGGCCAGGACGTGCGAGGCGCGGGCGAAGAGGAAGTCACCCGTGAGCACCGCGACCGAGTTGCCCCAGCGGGCGTTGGCGCTGGACACCCCGCGCCGCACTTCCGCCTCGTCCATCACGTCGTCGTGGTAGAGCGTGGCCAGATGCGTCAGCTCGACGACGACCGCCGAGGGCACCACTCCGGGGGCGTACGGGTCACCGAACTGCGCGGCCAGCAGCACCAGCAGCGGCCGGAAACGCTTGCCGCCCGCGCGCACCAGATGCTGGGCGGCCTCGGTGATGAACGGCACGTCGCTCTTGGTGGCCTCCAGCAGGCCCTCTTCGACAGCCGTCAGCCCGGCCTGGGTATCGGCTTCCAGAGTCTGGTCCCGCACGCTCAGCCCGAAGGGCCCGATGACGCTCACGGGGGTACTCCTGTCTGCCTGCGTATCCGCGGAATGTCGATGTGTCGCCGCCTCCACCAAAAGGCAGCGTATCCGGTCGGGTATCGATCACTGTGGGCGCCTTCCCGCCTTGTGCGCCGCACAACGCCCTCGCCCGGATCGACCGGCTTCTCCACCCCGTACCGCGATCACCAGCAGATCATTCATCAGGCGGCCCCCGACCGTTCACCGATCGGGGGCCGAACCGGCCCGGACCACCCCCCAGTACCCCGGCCCGGACCGCTCACGCGTGCGCGGCGGCCACCGCCTTCGCCAGCCGGGGCGACGCGTACTCCGTGCCGCAGACGAATCGCATCACCGGGCCGAAGGAGGCCGCCGCCGAAGCCTGGCACGCTCCCCCAGCTACCGCTGGGAGGTGCCCCCTGACGCCGCGGGCTGATACGACGCGACTCTGCGGACGCGCCCTAGGGTGTGGGCTGGCCAACCGTGGCGACGAGGAGAAGGCGAGGCACCATCCATGGCGCAGCGAAGCCCGCTCGACCTGCCCGAAGGCGATCCCTTCGGCCCGGACAACCTCCCCTATGGCGTGTTCACCACCTCCGACGCCCCTCATCTGCGGAAAATCGGCGTGCGCTACGGCAGTCATGTGCTGGACGCGGGCGCCGCCGCGGCGGCCGCGGCCTCACCACACGCCGAACTGCTCGGCGCCTCCTCGCTCAACCCGCTGATGGCCGCGGGCCGTCCGGTCTGGCAGGCCGTCCGCGCGGAGCTGCGCGACTGGCTGACCAACCCGGCGCACCGGCACGCCATCGAGCCCCTGATGCACCCCCTCGCCACCCTCGCGCTCCACCTCCCGATCGAGGTGGCGGACTACGTCGACTTCTTCGCCAGCGAGCATCACGCCTCCAACGCGGGCAAGATCTTCCGCCCGGACGGCGACGCCCTCACCCCCAACTGGAAGCACATGCCGATCGGCTACCACGGCCGGGCCGGAACCGTGCTCGTCTCGGGCTCGCCCATCGTCCGCCCCCACGGCCAGCGCCTGCCCCCGGCCGCACCCGCTCCCGCATCGCCCGCTCCCGCATCGCCCGCTCCTCCCCGGCCGGTCTTCGGCCCCTCGCTGCGCCTCGACTTCGAAGCCGAGGTCGCCTTCGTCGTCGGCGCGCCCTCACCTCTGAATACACCGCTGCCGCTCGCCGGGTTCCACGATCACGTCTTCGGCGTCTGCCTCCTCAACGACTGGTCCGCCCGCGACATCCAGTCCTGGGAGTACCGCCCCCTCGGCCCCTTCCTCGGCAAGTCCTTCGCCACCTCCCTCGCCGCCTGGGTCACCCCGCTGGACGCGCTCGCGGCGGCCCGTACCGCCCCGCCCGCCCGCGACGTCCCGCCGCTCCCCTATCTCGACGACGCGGCCGCCGCGCCCGGCGGGTTCGATCTGCGCCTCGAGGTCGCCATCAACGGCCACACCGTCTCCCGGCCCCCCTTCTCCGCCATGTACTGGACGGCGGCCCAGCAGCTCGCCCATCTGACGGTGAACGGCGCCTCGCTGCGCACCGGCGACGTCTTCGCCTCCGGCACGGTCAGCGGCCCGCGCCCGGACGAGCGGGGCTGTCTGCTCGAACTCACCTGGGGCGGCCGCGATCCGCTGCGCCTCCCCGACGGCACCCGGACCTTCCTGGAGGACGGCGACGAGGTGACCCTCACCGCCTGGGCGCCCGGCCCGAACGGGGTCCGCATCGGTATGGGTGAGGTGACCGGCCACGTTGTTCCGGCCGCGTCATGAGCGACTGCTAATTTGTCGTGCTCCTGCCCTGATAACCCTGAAATCCGAGGAGAAGCGCGTGAAGAAGGCAGCGAGCATCGCCGGAACGGTGGCCGCGGCCGCCCTCCTGCTGACCGGGTGCGGCAGTGACAGCGACGAGGGGAAGAAGGACACGTCCAAGGACACCCCGTCGGCACAGGAGTCGAGCGCCCCGGCGGAGGGGGGCGCCAACTCCAAGATCACCGGCGCCTACGTGGCCAAGACCGGCGGCCAGACGATCATCCTGTCCATCGGCGGCGAGAAGGCCACCCTGATCGCGGGCAAGCACATGTGCAGCGGGGAGTACACCGACACCGGCGAGAAGATGCTGATGCTCAAGTGCGCCGACGGCAACAGCGACCGCAGCATGGGCAAGGTGGCCCCGAGCGGGGACGGCAAGTCGCTCACCGTCGACTGGGACGCGCTCTCCGAGAACGACACGTTCACCCGGACCAACTCCCCCAGCGACTTCCCGTCGGACATCCCGACCTCGCTGCCCTCCGACATCCCCACCAACCTGCCGACCAACCTCCCCTCCAGCTGACCCCCGCCGGCTGACCGCGAGCCCCCGGCAAAACCGCCGGGGGCTCGCCGCGCACAGTGGCAGATCTTGCTTCCGCGCCTGTTGAAGGGCAGGTCAGGGCGGTGTCCAACGGGCCGCCAGGTGGCGCAATGTACTGGCAACACCATCGCACCGGCCCCGTCGGTATGGTCCGAAACGCGACCCACCGCCCAGCACACCCACCCCGGAGCCGGCCGATGCCAGCCGAACGCACCCGCGAACGCAACCGCGAGCACGCCCCGCCGCTCGCCGCCGCGCGCCGCCGCCGGTTGCGCGCCGACCAGGCAAGGCAGCTCGCCGACCTGCTCCGCCACCAGATCCTCACCGGGGGCTTCCCCGGGGGCGCGCTGCCCCTGGAGGACGCGCTCGGCGCCGACTACGGCGCGTCCCGCAACACCGTGCGCCTGGCGCTCGGCCTGCTGCGCGCCGAGGGTCTGGTGGAGCGGCAGCCGGGCGTGGGCACGGTCGTCGTGGCCGAGAAGTACCCGCACGGCCTCGACCGGCTGCAGGGTCTGGCCGAGACCCTGAAGGAACACGGCCGGGTCACCAACGAGGTGCGCACCGTCGGTCCGGTGCCCGCCCCGGCCTGCGTCGCCGACCGGCTGGGCGTCCCCGTACGCACCGATGTCCTCTACGTCGAGCGGCTGCGGCAGCTCGACGGCCTTCCGCTCTCCCTCGACCTCACCTACCTCCCGATGGACATCGGCGCCGAACTGCTGGGCGCCGATCTGGAGAACACCGATGTCTTCCGGCTGATCGAGAAGATCACCGGACAGCGGCTCGGTACCGCCGAGATCACCGTCGAGGCCGTCAACGCCGACGCGCACTCGGCCGCCGTGCTCCAGGCCCCGCGCGGCGCGGCCGTCCTCATGCTGGAACGGCTCAGTCACCTGGCCGACGGCCGCCCGGTGGACCTGGAGTTCATCCGGTTCCGCGGCGACCGGATCACCATGAGCGGGCTGCTGCGCCGGTCCGCACAGACAACCGCGTAGACGTTCCCCGCAAGCCCCCCGCGAACCCCCTCACCCCCTTTCACGCCCTCCCTGGAGACCGCCATGCCTCTGACGCCTCAGCGTGCCGACGTTCCCGTGACGATCGACGAGTCGAAGTGCATCGACGGCTGCACCCTCTGCGTGGACATGTGCCCCCTGGACTCCCTCGCGATCCACCCCGACAGCGGCAAGGCGTACATGCACGTGGACGAGTGCTGGTACTGCGGCCCGTGCGCCGCCCGCTGTCCCACCGACGCGGTCACGGTCAACATGCCCTATCTCCTCAGGTGAAAGGCCCCCGATGCATCGCACGACCCTTCCGGCCGCCCTTGCCGCCGGCACCCTGCTGCTGTCCCTGACCGGCTGCGGCGGCGACGCGGAAGCGGGCGGCAAGACCGTGACCGTCACCGTCGGCTACCAGTCCAAGACCATCAACACCACGACCGCGGGCACCCTGCTGCGTTCGCTCGGCTACTTCGAGCGCGAACTGCGCGCGCTCGGCCACCGCAAGGGCGTCACGTACAAGGTGAAGTGGCAGGACTACGCCACCGGGGCGCCCATCACCGCGCAGATGGTGGCCGGGAAGGTCGACATCGGCTCGATGGGCGACTTCCCGCTGCTGATCAACTCCGGGCGCGGCACGCAGCTGAACGCGCCCACCCGCCTGATCTCCGCGACCGGCTACAACCTGCGCGGCGGCCTCAACACCATCGTCACCGCGCCCGGATCGAAGCTGCGCGACCTGTCAGGACTGCGCGGCAAGAAGGTCTCCACCAGCGTCGGTTCGGCCGCCGACGGCACGCTCGTCCGAGCCCTGCGGGGGGCCGGTATCGACCCCGAGAACGGCATCGAAAAGCTCAATCAGCAGCCCGCCGTCGGCGCCTCAGCCCTGGAGGCGGGCAGCGCGGACGCCCTCTCGCAGTTCGTGGCCTGGCCGGGACTGCTGGCCTTCCAGGGGAAGGCCAAGGCGCTGTACGACGGCGCCCGGCTGAACCTGCCGACCTTCCACGGTGTCACCGCGCGCGACGCGTTCGCGAAGGAGAACCCGGACGTCCTCCAGGCGTTCCTGTCCGCCCAGATCGACGCCACCCGCTATCTGGACGCCCATCCGCTCCCCGCCGCCCAGAAGGTGGCGAAGGCGACCGGGCTGCCGCCCGAGGTGGTCTACCTCTACAACGGCGTGGGCGGCATCTCGACCTTCGACCCCACCCTCAAGCCCGCCCTGATCGCGGCCCTCAAGAAGGACGTCCCGATCCTGCGCGAGGCCAAACTGACCGGCCCGGTGGACGTGAACTCCTTCATCGACGACCGCTACGTCAAACGGGCGTACGGGAGCGCGGGCGCCTACGCGAAGGCGCTGCGCGCCGCCCCGCCCGCCTCCTCCAACCAGGTGTGGCTCAAGGGCGAGAACGAGGTCCGCAGCTTCCCCTCCTCCGCCGCGCTGCTGCGCTTCACCGCCGCCCACCAGGGCCGGGTCCGGGCGGCGTACGTGCCCGACGCGGCCACCGAGACGCGCTGGTTCGCGGACCGGGCGGTGTGGGCCGAGGATGCCGGGCAGCCGCACGCGTTCGTCACGCCGGCCAACGCCCGTACGTGGATCGCCGCGCACCCCGGCGCCCGGCTCGTCTCGTACGCCACGGCGCTGAAGGAGGCGAAGTGACGACCTCTGCCGAACGAAGCGCGGTACCCACCCCCGTACGTTCGGCGCCCGCCCCCGCGCCCCGGCGACGCCGCCCCTGGCCGCGTTACGCCCTGCGCGCCGCCTCGCTGCTGGCCGCGCTCGGCCTGTGGCAGCTCCTCACCACGCTGAAGGTCACCCTGTGGCTGCGGTTCGCACAGTTCCCGACCGTCACCCAGGTCGCCCACGCCTTCGCCGGCCGCCTGGGCACCGGCGCCTACTGGCAGGACCTGACCGACAGCCTCACCCGCATCCTCACCGGCTTCGCGCTCGCCGCCGTCCTCGGCGTCGTCGTCGGCACCGCGATCGCCCGCTCGCCCCTGGCGTCCGATCTGCTGAGCCCGCTCCTCGAAGTCCTCCGCCCGATCCCGGCCATCGCCCTCGTCCCGGTCGCGATCCTGCTGTTCCCCAGCAATGAGCAGGGCATCGTCTTCATCACCTTCACCGCCGCCTTCTTCCCCGTCATGGTCAGCACCCGGCACGCGGTGCGCGCCCTCACCCCGGTGTGGGAGGAGGCCGTGCTGACCATGGGCGGCGGACGGCGGCGCGTCCTCGGCTCGGTGGTCCTGCCCGGCGCGCTGCCCGGCATCCTCGGCGGGCTGTCGGTCGGCATCGGCGTCTCGTGGATCTGCGTGATCTCCGCCGAGATGATCTCCGGCGCGTACGGGGTCGGCTACCGCACCTGGCAGGACTACACGATCGTCGACTATCCGGGTGTCTTCGTCGGCATGACCACCATCGGCCTCCTCGGCTGGCTGACCTCCACCGCGGTGGAGCTGGCGGGCCGCCGGCTGACCCGCTGGCTGCCGCGCACCGAGACCGCGGCCCCGTCGGCGCACCTCACAGGGAAGGGCACACCGTGACCACGCCCGACGTCACCACCGCCCCGCCGGTCACCGTCCCGGCCCCGCCCGGTCTGCGACTGGAGCTGCGCGGCGCCCTGCTGGGGCGCCCCGGGGCGCCGGTCCTGCACGGCCTCGACCTGGACATACCGCCCGGTGAGGTGCTGACCGTCGTCGGCCCGTCCGGCTGCGGCAAGTCGACCCTGCTGCGCACCCTGGCCGGACTGCTGCCGGTCCTCGGCGGCCAGGTCACCCAGGACGGCGAGCCGCTCACCCGCCCCGCCGCCGACCGCGCCCTGATCTTCCAGGATGACGCGCTGCTCCCCTGGCGCACCGTGCAGGCCAATGTGGAACTCCCCCTCGTCATACGGGGCGTACCGCGGGCCGAGCGCCGCGCCCGGGCCGCGGAGTGGCTGGAGCGGGTCGGGCTCACCTACCACGCCCGGCGCCTTCCGCACCAGCTGTCGGGCGGGCAGCGGCAGCGCGTACAGCTCGCCCGCGCGCTGGCCGGTGCGCCGCGCGCCGTCCTGATGGACGAGCCGTTCGGCGCGCTCGACGCGCAGACCCGGGCCGGGATGCAGCGGCTGCTGGTGGAGGTGCTGGACGGTACGCACGCCACGGTCGTCTTCGTCACCCACGACGTGGACGAGGCGGTCTTCCTCGGCGACCGCATCGCCCTCCTGGACGGCGCGGGCACCGCCAGGGTGCTCGACGTGCCGCATCCGCGCGAGCGCGCCGCGCACGACGCCGCCGCGACCGCCGCTCTGCGCCGCCAGGTCCTCGAATCCCTCGGCACCTGAAAGGGCCTCCCGTGACAACCGAGCAAACCCTGGAGATCCCCTCCCTCGACGCGGCCGAGGAGCTGACCTGCGACGTCCTGGTCATCGGCGGCGGCACGGCCGGCACCATGGCCGCGCTCACCGCCGCCGAGCGCGGGGCAGACGTCCTCCTGCTGGAGAAGGCGCACGTCCGGCACTCCGGCGCGCTCGCGATGGGCATGGACGGCGTCAACAACGCCGTCGTCCCCGGCCGGGCCGAACCCGACGACTACGTCGCCGAGATCACCCGCGCCAACGACGGCGTCGTCGACCAGTCCACCGTCCGGCAGACCGCCACCCGGGGCTTCGACATGGTCAAGCGCCTGGAGCGGTACGGGGTGAAGTTCGAGAAGGACGAGCACGGCGAGTACGCGGTCCGCCAGGTGCACCGCTCCGGCTCGTACGTCCTGCCGATGCCCGAGGGCAAGGACGTCAAGAAGGTCCTCTACCGGCAGCTGCGGCGGCGCGAGATGCGCGAGCGGATCCGGATCGAGAACCGGCTCATGCCGGTCCGCGTCCTGACCGCGGGCGGCCGGGCCGTCGGCGCCGCCGCCTTCCACACCCGCACCGGGGACTTCGTCGCCGTCCGGGCCGGGGCCGTCATCCTCGCCACCGGGGCGTGCGGCCGGCTCGGGCTGCCCGCCAGCGGCTATCTGTACGGGACGTACGAGAACCCCACCAACGCGGGCGACGGCTATGCCATGGCGTACCACGCGGGCGCCGAGCTGACCGGGATCGAATGCTTCCAGATCAACCCGCTGATCAAGGACTACAACGGCCCGGCCTGCGCCTATGTCGCCAACCCCTTCGGCGGCTACCAGGTCAACCGGCACGGTGAGCGGTTCGTCGACTCCGACTACTGGTCGGGGCAGATGATGTCCGAATTCGCGGCGGAGGTGGCGAGCGAGCGCGGCCCGGTCTACCTCAAGCTCAGCCATCTGCCGGAGGAGTCCGTGGCCGCGCTGGAAGGCATCCTGCACTCCACCGAACGCCCCACCCGCGCCGCCTTCCACGCGGGCCGCGGCCATGACTACCGCACCCACGACGTGGAGATGCACATCTCCGAGATCGGCCTGTGCGGCGGCCATTCGGCCTCGGGCGTACGGGTCGACGACCACGCGCGCACCACGGTGCCGGGGCTGTACGCGGCCGGGGACCTGGCGTGCGTACCCCACAACTACATGATCGGGGCCTTCGTCTTCGGCGATCTGGCGGGCGCGGACGCCGCCCGGCACCGGGCGTACGACGGCGAACTCCCGCGCGACCAGCTCGCCGACGCGCACGCCCTCGTCTACGGTCCGCTGCGGAACCCGGACGGGCCGCCGCAGCCGCAGGTCGAGTACAAGCTGCGGCGCTTCGTCAACGACTACGTCGCCCCGCCCAAGAGCGGCGCCCGGCTGTCGCTGGCCGTCGAGGCGTTCGAGCGGATGCGCGGGGACATCGCCGCCATGGGCGCCCGCACCCCGCACGAACTGATGCGGTGCGCGGAGGTCACCTTCATCCGCGACTGCGCCGAGATGGCGGCGCGGTCCTCGCTCGCCCGGACCGAGAGCCGCTGGGGGCTCTACCACGAGCGCACGGACCACCCGCGGCGGAACGACACCGACTGGCTGCACCATCTGGATCTGCGGAAGTCGGCCTCGGGGGCGATGGAGTTCACGGCCCGGCCGGTGGCCCCGTACCTCGTGCCGATCGACGAGTACACGCCGGTGGGCGGGGAGCCCCGCCGGATCGGCGAGGTGCGCCCCGAGCAGGTCGCCACGGCGGGACCGCGCGAGGCCGCACCGCGCGGATCGGGAACGCCCGTCGGCGGCCCCCGGCACGAGGAGGCGGGGGCGTCGGCCGTGGCCTCCTCCCCCCGCATCCTCGAACTCCTCGCCCTCGCCGAGGAACAGCCCGAACTCCCGGCCCTCCGGCCCTATCTGGCCGACCCGGACCCCGCGGTCCGCCGGGCCGCCGTCGCCACGCTCACCGAGACCGCCCCGCCGGGCACCGGCCCGGCCCTGGCGGCGGCGCTGGCCGACCCGGACGCCGGGGTACGCGCCGGGGCCGCGGCGGGCCTGCGCGAACTGGTGGAGGTCCTGCCCCCGGACGCCGCCTTGGGCGAACCCCTGATCCGCGCCCTCACGGTGACCGACCCATCAGTGCGGGCAGCGGCCCTCGACGTCCTGCGCGTACTCGGACTCGGCGACGCGGAACTGTTCGCGAAGGCGCTGACGGACGCGGCGATCGAGGTCCGTCTCCAGGCCGTGCGGGGGCTGGTGTCGGTGGACGCGCTCGCCGCGCTGGAACCGGGAGCCGCGGACGCCTCCCGTGAGGTGCGGGTGGCGACGGCGGGCGCCCTGGGCACCCTGGCGCCCGGCGGCCCTTCGGCGCAGGCCCGGCGGCTGCTCGCCCCGCTGCTGCGGGACCCGGACGTCCTCGTACGGGCCGCCGCCCTGGAGGCCCTGGCCCCGGCCGGATGCCCGGCCCCACTGGACGCCGAGGCGGTGGCGGCGCTGGACGATCCCGCCTGGCAGGTGCGCAAGGGAGCGGCGACGGCCCTGTCCGCCGCCGCGCCGGGCCTGGGCGTCCCCGCCCTGGCCCGGGCCCTGTCCGACGCGCACGCCGATGTCCGGAAGGCGGCGGTGCTGGCGCTGCTGCCGCTGGCGGGGCACGAACCGGCCGCCCGCGAGGCCCTGGCCTCGGTCCGCGCCGACCCGGACGCCGACGTCCGCGCCTACGCGGCGAAGGCACCGGCCTAGCCCCCACCCGAACCAGGGGGCTGCCCCCTGGGCGCCCGGCCTCGGGGCTCCGCCCCACCGCCGGCGCCGGGCTGAGCGCGCCCAGCGGGTGCGTCTCCCCACCCCGCCCCTACCCGATCCCAGGGGGCTCCGCCCCCTGGCCCCCCGCTGCGGGGCTCCGCCCCGCGCCTGGGGCCGCCCCGCGGCAAGGCCGAGCCGCGCTGATGGCCGGACTGCACGCCCCACCGCCCCCGCGGGCTGGTGCCGACGAGCCAAGCCCTGGGCCGCCACCCGCCCCGCCGGGCGGTCCCCCGTGGGCCACGCACCGCGCCTCGGCCGGGACACCATCAACGGTGCCCCGCCGGGGCGGGGTCCAGGGGCGCAGTCCCTGGGTTCGGGAAGGGGCGGGGTGGGGAATTGTTCGGCCCCCAAGCCCTCAGCCGCCTGGCACCGGGCGCGGCCACGTGGCCGGACACGCCCCAGCGCGCCCCCGCCGGGGCGAGGGTCCAGGGGGCGCAGCACCCTGGCTCGGCCACGCGGCAGGGTGGGGCAAGACGCGCCTCGGCCGGGACACCGTCTGCGGTGTCCCGGCCGAGGCAGGGGTCCAGAGGCGGAGCGCTCAGCGCACGAAGACGCCCGCCTGGCCTGCCAGGTCGAGGAAGTACTGCGGCGCCACGCCCAGCACCACAGTGACCGCCACGCCGATCGCGATCGCCGAGGACGTCAGGGGGCTCGGGACGGCCACCGAGGGGCCGTCGGTGCGCGGTTCGCTGAAGAACATCAGCACGATGACCCGGATGTAGAAGAAGGCCGCGATCGCGGACGAGATCACACCGATCACGACCAGCGCACCCGCACCCCCATCCGCCGCCGCCTTGAACACCGCGAACTTCCCCGCGAAACCACTGGTCAGCGGGATACCGGCGAACGCCAGCAGGAAGACCGCGAACACGGCGGCCACCAGGGGCGAACGGCGGCCGAGCCCGGCCCACTTCGACAGGTGGGTGGCCTCGCCGCCCGCGTCGCGCACCAGGGTGACCACGGCGAAGGCGCCGAGGGTCACGAAGGAGTACGCGGCGAGGTAGAAGAGGACGGAGGAGATGCCCTCGGGGGTCGTGGCGATGACACCGGCCAGGATGAAACCGGCGTGCGCGATGGAGGAGTAGGCCAGCAGCCGCTTCACATCGGTCTGGGTGACGGCGACGATCGCGCCGCCCAGCATGGTGACGATGGCGACGCCCCACATCACCGGCCGCCAGTCCCAGCGCAGCCCCGGCAGCACGACGTACAGCAACCGCAGCAGCGCGCCGAAGGCCGCCACCTTCGTGGCCGCGGCCATGAAGCCGGTGACCGGGGTGGGGGCGCCCTGGTAGACGTCCGGGGTCCACATGTGGAACGGCACGGCGCCGATCTTGAACAGCAGACCCATCAGCACCAGCGCCCCGCCGAGGAGCAGCAGCGCGTCGTTGCCCATGGTCCCGGCGAGCGCCGGGGTGATGTTGCGGACCTGGCCGTCGACGACGTCGGCGATACCGGCGTACGCCACGGTGCCCGCGTACCCGTACAGCAGGGCGATCCCGAAGAGCAGGAACGCGGAGGAGAAGGCGCCGAGCAGGAAGTACTTGACGGCGGACTCCTGGGAGAGCATCCGGTGGCGCCGGGCGAGCGCGCACAGGACGTACAGCGGGAGGGAGAAGACCTCCAGCGCCACGAAGAGGGTCAGCAGATCGTTCGCGGCGGGGAAGACGAGCATGCCGCCCACCGCGAAGAGGACCAGCGGAAAGACCTCGGTGGTGGTGAACCCGGCCTTGACGGCGGCCTTTTCGGCCTCGCCGCCGGGCACGGCGGCGGCCTGGGCCGCGAAGTTGTCGACGCGGTTGCCGTGGACGACCGGGTCGAGCCGCCGCTCGGCGAAGGTGAACACCGAGACCAGCGCGACCAGGAGAATGGTGCCCTGGAGGAAGAGCGCGGGCCCGTCGACGGCGACGGCACCCATGGCCGCGACATGGGCCTTTCCGGTGCCGTAGTCGCTCGCGGCGAGGCCGATGACGGCCGCGAAGGCCGCGGCGAGGGAGACGACGGAGACGAACAGCTGCGCGGCGTACCGCTGGGCGCGCGGCAGGAACGCCTCGATCAGTACGCCGATGATCGCGGCGCCGAGGACGATCAGGGTGGGCGCCAGCTGCCCGTACTCGATGTGCGGCGCGGGGATCTTGTCGGGCGCCGCCGCCGCTGTCGTCCACAGGCTGTGGACAGTGGCCGCGTGGGTCACTTGGCACCTCCGGAAGCACCGTCGTGGGACGCACCCTCGGGCTTGGGGCTGTAGTGGAACCAGCCCGCGTCGGTGACGGGGTGATCGGGCTTGGGATCCTTCTCGTCCACCACGGACAGCGTGTGGTCGACCGCCGGGTTGACGATCGCCGTCAGCGGCTTGGGGTAGACGCCGAGGAAGAGCAGCAGCGCGATCAGCGGCGCGACGACGAGCAGCTCGCGCGGCCGCAGATCGGGCATGGAGCGCACCTCCTCCTTCACCGGGCCGGTCATGGTGCGCTGGTAGAGGATCAGGACGTACAACGCGGCGAGCACGATGCCGATGGTGGCGATCACGCCGACCACCGGATAGCGGCTGAACGCGCCGACGAGCACCAGGAATTCGCTGATGAAGGGCGCGAGCCCGGGCAGCGAGAGGGTGGCCAGACCGCCGATCAGGAAGGTGCCGGCGAGCACCGGGGCGACCTTCTGCACGCCGCCGTAGTCCGCGATGAGCCGCGAGCCGCGCCGGGTGATGAGGAACCCGGCCACCAGCATCAGCGCGGCGGTCGAGATCCCGTGATTGACCATGTAGAGGGTGGCGCCGCCCTGGCCCTGGGTGGTCATGGCGAAGATGCCGAGGATGATGAAGCCGAAGTGGGAGATCGACGCGTAGGCGATCAGCCGCTTGATGTCCCGCTGGCCGATGGCCAGCAGCGCGCCGTAGATGATGCTGATGAGCGCGAGCACCAGGATCACCGGGGTGGCCCACTTGCTGGCCTCGGGGAAGAGCTGGAGGCAGAAGCGGAGCATCGCGAAGGTGCCGACCTTGTCGACGACCGCGGTGATCAGGACGGCGACGGGGGACGTGGACTCGCCCATCGCGTTGGGCAGCCAGGTGTGCAGCGGCCACAGCGGGGCCTTCACCGCGAAGGCGAAGAAGAAGCCCAGGAACAGCAGCCGTTCGGTGCCGGTCGCGAAGTCGAGCTGTCCGCTCGCCCGGGCGTCCACGATCTGCTGGAGCGAGAAGGTGCCGGTGCCCAGGTCGTCGGCGGTGACCGCGTAGAGACCGACCACCGCGGCCAGCATGATCAGCCCGCCGGCCAGGTTGTAGAGCAGGAACTTCACGGCGGCGTAGGAGCGCTGGGTCGCCGTCTCCTCCTCGGACCGCTCCCCGGCCCGGTCCCCGAAGCCGCCGATGAGGAAGTACATCGGGATGAGCATGGCTTCGAAGAAGATGTAGAAGAGGAAGACGTCGGTGGCCTCGAAGGAGATCACCACCATCGCCTCGACCAGCAGGATCAGCGCGAAGAAGCCCTGGGTGGGCCGCCAGCGGCGGTTGGGCCGGGCGCCTTCCAGCGGGTCGGCGTCATGCCAGCCCGCCAGGATGATGAAGGGGATGAGCACGGCGGTGAGCGCGATCAGGGCCACCGCGATGCCGTCCACGCCCAGCTCGTAGCGGACCCCGAAGTCCTTGATCCAGGCGTGGGATTCGGTGAGCTGGAAGCGGCCGCCGCCGGGGTCGAACCGGACCGCGACGACCGCCGCGAGGGCGAGGGTGACGAGGGAGAAGGCCAGCGCCACCCACTTGGCGGCGGCACGCTGGGCGGCGGGCACGGCGGCGGTGGCGACGGCGCCCAGGGCGGGCACCGCGGCCGTGGCCGTCAGCAGGGGAAAGGACATGACTCAGACCGCCCTCATCAGCAGGGTCGCGGCGATGAGCACCGCCGTACCGCCGAACATCGAGACCGCGTACGTACGGGCGTAGCCGTTCTGGAGCTTGCGCAATCGGCCGGAAAGTCCGCCGACCCCGGCCGCGGTGCCGTTGACCACCCCGTCGACCAGCTTGTGGTCGACGTAGACCAGGCCGCGGGTGAGGTAGCGGCCGGGCTGGACGAGCGCGACGTGGTTGAAGTCGTCCTGGAGCAGGTCGCGGCGGGCGGCCCGGGTGAGCAGGGAGCCGCGCGGCGCGGTGCGCGGCACGGGCTTGCGGCCGTACTGCGCCCAGGCGAGGGCCACGCCGATGGCGAGCACGACCATCGTCCCGGCGGTGACCGCGGCGGCGCTGAGCGGGGAGTCGCCGTGGCTGTGGCCGGTGACCGGCTCCAGCCACTTCAGGAACGCGTCGTTCAGGCTGAACAGCCCGCCCGCGAAGACCGACCCGAAGGCCAGGACGATCATGGGGATGGTCATGGACTTCGGCGACTCGTGCGGATGCGGCAGCTCGCCGGGGCGCACATCGATACCGGGCTCGACGCTGGGCGCCTTGTCCGGGTCGGGCGCGGGCTCCCACCGCTTCTCGCCGAAGAAGGTCATCAGCATCACGCGCGTCATGTAGTACGCGGTGATGGCCGCGCCCAGCAGGGCCGCGCCGCCGAGGATCCAGCCCTCGGTGCCGCCCTTGGCGAAGGCCGCCTCGATGATCTTGTCCTTGGACCAGAAGCCGGAGAGCCCCGGGAAGCCGATGATGGCGAGGTAGCCGAGCCCGAAGGTGACGAAGGTGACCGGCATGTACTTCCGCAGGCCCCCGTACTTGCGCATGTCGACCTCGTCGTTCATGGCGTGCATGACCGACCCGGCGCCGAGGAACAGGCCCGCCTTGAAGAAGCCGTGGGTGACCAGGTGCATGATCGCGAAGACGTAGCCGATCGGGCCGAGCCCGGCGGCCAGGATCATGTAGCCGATCTGCGACATGGTGGACCCGGCGAGGGCCTTCTTGATGTCGTCCTTCGCGCAACCGACGATCGCACCGAAGAGCAGCGTGACCGCGCCGACCGCGACCACCGCCGCCTGTGCGTCGGGCGCGGCGTTGAAGATCGCGCCGGAGCGGGTGATCAGGTAGACGCCCGCGGTCACCATGGTCGCCGCGTGGATCAGGGCCGAGACCGGGGTCGGGCCCTCCATCGCGTCGCCGAGCCAGGACTGCAGCGGCACCTGGGCCGACTTGCCGCACGCGGCGAGCAGCAGCATCAGCCCGATGGCGGTGAGCTTGCCCTCGCTCGCGTCGTTCGCGTGCGAAAGGACGGGCGCGAAGGCGAAGGTCCCGAAGGTCGTGAACATCAGCATGATCGCGATGGACAGCCCCATGTCGCCGACGCGGTTGACGATGAACGCCTTCTTCGCCGCCGTCGCCGCGCTCGGCTTGTGCTGCCAGAAGCCGATGAGCAGGTACGAGGCGAGGCCGACGCCCTCCCAGCCGACGTACAGCAGCAGGTAGTTGTCGGCGAGGACGAGCAGCAGCATGGCCGCGAGGAAGAGATTGAGATAGCCGAAGAAGCGGCGGCGCCGCTCGTCGTGCGCCATATAGCCGATCGAGTAGATGTGGATCAGCGTGCCCACACCCGAGATCAGCAGGACGAAGGTCATCGACAGCTGGTCGAGCTGGAAGGCGACGTCCGCGCGGAAGCCGCCCACCGGAATCCAGCTGAAGACCTGGCTGTGCAGGGCGCGGTCGTGCTCGCCCCGGCCGAGCATGTCGGCGAAGAGCACGGCACCGATCACGAAGGAGGCGCCCGCGAGCACCGTGCCGAGGTAGTGGCCCGTGCGGTCCAGCCGCCTGCCGCCGCACAGCAGCAGGGCCGCGCCGAGCAGCGGGGCCGCGACGAGCAATCCGATGAGGTTCTCCACTTGAACGCGACCCCTTCTAGAGCTTCATCAGGCTGGCGTCGTCGACCGAGGCCGAATGGCGGGAGCGGAAGACGGTCACGATGATCGCGAGGCCGACCACGACCTCCGCCGCCGCGACGACCATCGTGAAGAACGCGATGATCTGGCCGTCGAGGTTGCCGTGCAGCCGGGAGAAGGTGACGAACGCCAGGTTGCACGCGTTCAGCATCAGCTCGACGCACATGAAGAGGACGATCGCGTTCCGCCGGATCACGACCCCGGCCGCACCGATGGTGAACAACAGGGCGGCCAGGTAGAGGTAGTTGACCGGATTCACTTGGCGACTCCCTTGTGGTGCTCGGCGTCCTCGGAGGCGCTGCCGGCGTCCTCGCCGCCCTCAGGCTTCCGCCGCCCCAGCCAGCGCTCCGAGCGCTGCTCCAGCGCCGCCAGCTCCGCCAGCGCCTCACCGGAGACGTCCCGGACCTGGCCGCGGCCGCGCAGCGTCGCGTTGACGCTCAGCTCGGAGGTCGTGCCGTCCGGCAGCAGACCGGGGATGTCCACCGCGTTGTGCCGGGCGTAGACACCCGGGGCGGGCAGCGGCGGGACGTGCTTGCCGGTGCGCACCCGCGCCTCGGACTGCTCGCGCTGGCTGAGCGCGCGCTCGGTGCGCTCGCGGTGGGTCAGCACCATCGCGCCGACCGCCGCGGTGATCAGCAGCGCGCCGGTGATCTCGAACGCGAACACGTACTTGGTGAAGACCAGGGCCGCCAGACCCTCCACATTGCCGCCGGAGTTGGCCTGCCCCAGCCCGGCGAACGTCTTCAGCGAGGCGTTCCCGATTCCGGCGCACAGCAGGATGCCGAAGCCGAGCCCGCACAGGGCGGCGAGCCAGCGCTGCCCCTTCAGGGTCTCCTTCAGCGAATCGGCCGCGGTGACACCGACCAGCATCACGACGAAGAGGAAGAGCATCATGATCGCGCCGGTGTAGACGACGATCTGGACGACGCCCAGGAAATACGCCCCGTTGGCGAGGTAGAAGATCGCCAGGACGATCATGGTGCCGGCCAGGCTCAGGGCGCTGTGCACGGCCTTGCGCATCAGGATCGTGCACAGCGCGCCGATCACGGCGACCGTGCCGAGCACCCAGAACTGGAGGGCCTCACCGGTGGAGGTGGTGGTGGCCGCCGCGGCCAGTGCGCCGCTCATGCCTGCACCCCCTGCTGCGACTCCCCCTGTGCCTCGGCCTGCGCCTCGGCTTGGATCTCCTCGTTGCCCGCGGCCTGGTCGGACAGGGTCTCGCCCTTGCTGACCGCGGTCTGACGGGTCGTCCCGGGCGCGGCCTCGGTCACCAGCCCCCGGTAGTAGTCCTGCTCGTCCATCCCCGGGTAGATGGCGTGCGGGCTGTCGACCATGCCCTCGGTGAGCCCCGCGAGCAGCTCCTCCTTGGTGTAGATGAGCGATTCGCGGGTGCGGTCGGCCAGCTCGTAGTCATTGGTCATGGTCAGCGCCCGGGTGGGGCACGCCTCGACGCACAGGCCGCACAGGATGCAGCGCAGATAGTTGATCTGGTAGACGCGGCCGTAGCGCTCACCCGGGGAGTAGCGCTCCTCCTCGGTGTTGTCCGCGCCCTCCACATAGATCGCGTCCGCCGGGCAGGCCCAGGCGCACAGCTCGCATCCGATGCACTTCTCCAGCCCGTCCGGATGCCGGTTGAGCTGGTGACGTCCGTGGAAGCGGGGCGCGGTGGGCTTCTTCTCCTCGGGGTACTGCTCGGTCAGCCGCTTCTTGAACATGGCCTTGAAGGTCACGCCGAAGCCGGCCACCGGGTTCTGGAAGTCAGACACCATCGGCCTCCTTTCCGTCACTGACAGTGTCGGGGCCACCACTGACAATCAGCTCCCGGTCCTGTCGGGAGCGCCGTCGCGGTACGGGCGGCAGGGACTGGCCGGGCAGCGGCGGTACCGGGAATCCGCCCGCCATCGGGTCGAAGGCGGGCTCGGGGCCCTCCTCCACCGCAGCTCCGGCCTCGCCCTTCGCCGCCACCCCGCGGTCGCGGAAGACGTCGACGACGAAGGACAGCAGCAGCAGCGCGATCACCGCGCCGCCGACGTACAGGACAATGGACTGGTTGTCGTAGTTCTCGTTGCGCAGCGCCCGCACGGTGGCGACCAGCATCAGCCAGACCATCGAGATCGGGATGAGGACCTTCCAGCCCAGCTTCATGAACTGGTCGTAGCGCACCCGGGGCACCGAGGCGCGGATCCAGATGAAGACGAACAGCGACGAGACGACCTTGCCGAGGAACCACAGCAGCGGCCACCAGCCGTGGTTGGCGCCCTCCCAGAAGGTGCTGATCGGCCAGGGTGCCCGCCAGCCGCCGAGGAAGAGGGTCACGGCGACCATCGAGACGGTGACCATGTTGATGTACTCGGCGAGCATGAACAGCGCGAACTTGATCGACGAGTACTCGGTGTTGAAGCCGCCCACCAGGTCGCCCTCGGACTCCGGCATGTCGAACGGCGCCCGGTTGGTCTCCCCGACCATCGCCACGATGTAGATGAGGAACGAGACCGGGAGCAGCACCACGTACCAGCGGTCCTGCTGGGAGGCGACGATCTGCGAGGTCGACATCGACCCGGAGTAGAGGAACACCGCCGCGAACGACAGGCCCATCGCGATCTCGTAGCTGATCATCTGGGCGCAGGAGCGCAGGCCGCCGAGGAGCGGGTACGTCGACCCGGACGACCAGCCCGCCAGCACGATGCCGTAGATGCCGACGGAGGCGGTGGCGAGGATGTAGAGGACGGCGATCGGCAGGTCGGTCAGCTGCATCGCGGTGCGGTGCCCAAAGACCGACACCTCCCCGCCGGCCGGTCCGAACGGGATCACCGCGACCGCCATGAAGGCGGGGATGGCCGCGACGATCGGCGCCAGGACGTAGACCACCTTGTCGGCGCCCTTGACGACCACGTCCTCCTTGAGCATCAGCTTCACGCCGTCCGCGAGGGACTGCAGCATGCCCCAGGGCCCGTGCCGGTTCGGGCCGATGCGCAGCTGCATCCAGCCCATCACCTTGCGCTCCATGACGATGGAGATCAGCACCGTCAGCATCAGGAACGCGAAGCAGAAGACGACCTTGATCAGGATCAGCCACCACGGGTCGCGGCCGAACATCGACAGGTCCTCTGCGGCGAGATACCTCATGCGGTCACCTCCGTCGCGGGAGCGGTGATCGTGACGACGTCACCGGGGCGGGCCCCCAGGTCGCGCTGCGCGCCGCCGCCCGTGGAGGCCAGCGGCAGCCAGACGACCCGGTCGGGCATCGGGGTCACGCACAGAGGCAGGTGGACGGAGCCGGCCGGGCCGGTGACGCGGAGCGTCTGGCCGTCGCGCACCCCCGCCTCCTCGGCGGTCGCCGCCGAGAGCCGGGCCACCGCGGCGTGCCGGGTCGCGGCCAGCGCCGGATCGCCCTCCTGGAGCCGTCCCTGGTCGAGCAGCAGCCGGTGACCGGCGAGCACCGCCTCGCCCTCGGCGGGCCGGGGCAGCGGGCCCCCGGTCTCCAGCGGGGCGGTGGCGCGCAGCCCCTGCCAGGTGCCCAGCCGGGTCAGCTCGGTGCGGGCGGCCGCCACGTCCGGCAGGCCCAGGTCCTTGTCGAGCGCGTCGGCCAGCATGTGCAGCACCCGGGCGTCCGGGAGAGTGTGACGGCGGGTCATCTGATCCGGTTTGAGCGCGGCCTCGAACGGCCGGGCCCGGCCCTCCCAGTTGAGGAACGTGCCGGACTTCTCGACGACCGCCGCGACCGGAAGCACCACATCCGCCCGCTCGGTGACCTCCGAGGGCCGCTGTTCCAGGCTGACCACGAACTCCGCCGCGTCCAAGGCGGCCACGGCCCGTTCCGGATCGGGCAGATCCGCGACCTCGACCCCGCCGACCAGCAGCGCGCCGAGCCCGCCGCTCGCCACGGCCTCGACGATCTGGCCGGTGTCGCGGCCCACCTGGTGCGGCAGATCGGAGATCCCCCACACCTCGGCGGTCTCCTCGCGGGCCCGCGGGTCGTGCGCCGGGCGGCCGCCGGGCAGCAGCCCGGGCAGCGCGCCCGCCTCGACCGCGCCCCGCTCGCCCGCCCGGCGCGGGATCCACGCGAGCGTGGCGCCGGTGGCGGCCGCGGCCCGTACGGCGGCGGTCAGTCCGCCCGCCACCGACGCCAGCCGCTCGCCGACGACGATGACCGCGCCCTCCTGGCGCAGCGCGTCGGCGGCCGCCTCGCCGTCCTCGTCCAGACCCGTGCGTCCCGCGATCGCGTCCAGCCACTCGGTCTCGGTGCCGGGCGCGGCCGGCAGCAGGGTGCCGCCCGCCTTCGTAAGGCCCCGGGTGGCGTGGGTGGCGAGCGAGAAGGTGCGCTGTCCGTGCTTGCGGTGCGCCTTGCGCAACCGCAGGAAGACGCCGGGCGACTCCTCCTCGGCCTCGAACCCGGCCAGCAGCACCGCCGGCGCCTTCTCCAGCGCGGCGTACGTCAGTCCGCTGCCGTCCAGGTCACGGCCGCGGCCCGCGATGTGGGCGGCCAGGAAGTCGGCCTCCTCGTCGCTGTGCGCCCGGGCCCGGAAGTCGATGTCGTTGGTCTCCAGGACGGTCCGCGCGAACTTGGCGTACGCGTACGCGTCCTCGACGGTCAGCCGGCCGCCGGTCAGCACCCCGGTGCGGCCGCGCGCCGCGGCCAGCCCCTCGGCCGCGGCGGCCAGGGCCTCGGGCCAGCCCGCCGGTTCCAGCTTCCCCGACTCGCGGCTGCGCACCAGCGGGGTGGTGAGCCGGTCGGGGAGCTGGGCGTAGCGGAAGCCGAAGCGGCCCTTGTCGCAGATCCACTCCTCGTTGACCTCCGGGTCGTCCGCCGCGAGCCGCCGCATCACCTTGCCGCGCCGGTGGTCGGTGCGGGTCGCGCAGCCGCCCGCGCAGTGCTCGCACACGCTCGGCGAGGAGACCAGGTCGAAGGGGCGGGAGCGGAAGCGGTACGCGGCCGAGGTGAGCGCGCCCACCGGGCAGATCTGGATGGTGTTGCCGGAGAAGTACGACTCGAACGGGTCGCCCTCGCCGGTGCCCACCTGCTGGAGCGCGCCGCGCTCCAGCAGCTCGATCATCGGGTCGCCCGCGATCTGGTTGGAGAAGCGGGTGCAGCGCGCGCACAGCACACAGCGCTCGCGGTCCAGCAGCACCTGGGCCGAGACCGGCACCGGCTTTTCGAACGTGCGCTTCTGGCCCTCGAAGCGGCTGTCGGCCTGCCCGGCGCTCATCGCCTGGTTCTGCAGCGGGCATTCACCGCCCTTGTCGCAGACCGGGCAGTCCAGCGGATGGTTGATCAGCAGCAGCTCCATCACCCCGCGCTGCGCCTTCTCGGCGACCGGCGAGGTGAGCTGGGTCTTCACGACCATGCCGTCGGTGCAGGTGATGGTGCAGGAGGCCATCGGCTTGCGCTGGCCCTCCACCTCGACGATGCACTGGCGGCAGGCGCCCGCGGGGTCGAGCAGCGGATGGTCGCAGAAGCGCGGGATCTCGATCCCGAGGAGTTCGGCGGCGCGGATGACCAGCGTCCCCTTCGGGACGGAGATCTCGATCCCGTCGATGGTGACGGAGACCAGATCCTCTCGCGGCACGGCCGCCTCCCCGCCTCCCGAGGGTGCGTTGGTGGTCACGGTCATGCGGTCACCCCCAGAGTGGTGCGCGGCTCGTCGGCCCAGACGGTGGACTTGGCCGGGTCGAAGGGACAGCCTCCCCCGGTGATGTGCTGCTCGTACTCCGCGCGGAAGTACTTGAGCGAAGAGAAGATGGGGCTGGCGGCGCCGTCGCCCAGCGCGCAGAACGACTTGCCGTTGATGTTGTCGGCGATGTCGGCCAGCTTGTCGAGGTCGGCCATGCGCCCCTTGCCCGCCTCGATGTCGCGCAGCAGCTGCACCAGCCAGTACGTGCCCTCGCGGCAGGGTGTGCACTTGCCGCAGGATTCATGCGCGTAGAACTCGGTCCAGCGGGTCACCGCCCGCACCACGCAGGTGGTCTCGTCGAAGCACTGGAGGGCCTTTGTGCCCAGCATCGACCCGGCCGCGCCGACGCCCTCGTAGTCCAGCGGGACGTCGAGGTGCTCCTCGGTGAGCAGCGGGGTGGACGAGCCGCCGGGCGTCCAGAACTTCAGCCGGTGGCCGGGGCGCATGCCGCCGCTCATGTCGAGCAGCTGGCGCAGCGTGATGCCGAGCGGCCCCTCGAACTGGCCGGGGTTGGCCACATGGCCGGACAGCGAGTAGAGCGTGAAGCCCGGGGACTTCTCGCTGCCCATCGCCCGGAACCATTCCTTGCCCTTGTTCAGGATCGAGGGAACCGAGGCGATGGATTCGACGTTGTTGACAACAGTGGGGCACGCGTACAGACCGGCGACCGCGGGGAAGGGAGGCCGCAGCCGGGGCTGGCCACGGCGCCCCTCCAGCGAGTCCAGCAGCGCGGTCTCCTCACCGCAGATGTACGCACCCGCGCCCGCGTGCACCGTGATGTCGAGGCCCGGAAGCCCGTCCACCCCGAGTTTCTGCCTGCGCCGCTCGGCCGTGCCCAGGTAGCCCGCCTCGTATGCCTCTCGCACGGCCTCGTGCAGCCTCCGCAGCACCGGCACGGTCTCACCGCGCAGGTAGATGAAGGCGTGTTCGGAGCGGATGGCGTGGCAGGCGATGACCATGCCCTCGATGAGGGCGTGCGGATTGGCGTAGAGAAGGGGGATGTCCTTGCAGGTGCCGGGTTCCGACTCGTCGGCGTTGACGACGAGGTAGTGCGGCTTGCCGTCGCCCTGCGGAATGAACTGCCACTTCATTCCGGTGGGGAAGCCGGCGCCGCCGCGGCCGCGCAGTCCGGCGTCCTTCACCAGCGCGATCACGGCGTCGGGGTCCATGGCGAGCGCCTTGGCGCTCCCCTGATAGCCCTCGTGCCGCAAATAGGCGCGCAGCGTCCAGGAGTTCGCCTCGTCCCAGTGCGCGGAGAGCACGGGGGCCAGCAGCTTCTCGGGGCTGTGCTCGGATCGCTCGGTCGTCACGGTCATCACTCCCCCTCCTCGGCGACCGGACCTGACGGGTGGTGCGGATCGGAGGCCGAGGTCCGCTGCGGCGCGTCGTGCGAGCTGGGATGCGTCGGCGGCGTCTCGTCCTGTGGTGCGCCTCCGTGCCTCGGGGAGACGACCCGGCCGGGCGCCTCCTCCCCCTTGGCCAGCCGGAGTCCGACGAGCGAGGCGGGACCGGCGGAGCCACCGGCCTCGACGGCTCCGGGGCGCGGGTCGGGGAAACCGGCGAGGATGCGCGCGGTCTCCTTGAACGTGCACAGCGGCGCGCCGCGGGTCGGGGTGACCGTGCGGTCCGCCCTGAGGTCGTCGACCAGCCGCTTGGCGGAGTCGACCGTCTGGTTGTCGAAGAACTCCCAGTTGACCATCACCACGGGGGCGAAGTCGCAGGCCGCGTTGCACTCGATGTGTTCCAGGGTGACCTTGCCGTCCTCGGTGGTCTCCCCGTTGCCCAGCTCCAGATGGCGCTGCAGCTCTTCGAAGATCGCGTCCCCGCCCATCACCGCGCACAGGGTGTTGGTGCACACCCCGACCTGGTAGTCGCCCGAGGCCTTGCGCCGGTACATGGTGTAGAAGGTGGCGACCGCGGTGACCTCGGCGGTGGTCAGGTCCAGCATCTCGGCGCAGAACCGCATGCCGGTGCGGGTGACATGGCCCTCCTCGGACTGCACCAGGTGCAGCAGCGGCAGCAGGGCGCTGCGGCTGTCCGGGTAGCGGGCGATCACCTCCGCGGCGTCCGCTTCGAGCCGGGACCTCACCTCGGCCGGGTAGTCGGGGGCCGGCAGCTGCGGCATCCCGAGTGTCACATCACTCACCGGTCGACACCTCCCATCACGGGGTCGATGGACGCGACGGCGACGATCACGTCGGCGACCTGGCCGCCCTCGCACATGGCCGCCACGGCCTGCAGATTGGTGAACGACGGATCGCGGAAGTGGACGCGGTACGGACGCGTGCCGCCGTCGCTGGCCATGTGCACGCCCAGCTCGCCCTTGGGCGACTCGACGGCCACGTACGTCTGTCCGGGCGGGACCCGGAATCCCTCGGTCACCAGCTTGAAGTGGTGGATGAGGGCCTCCATGGAGGTGCCCATGATGTTCTTGATGTGGTCGAGGGAGTTGCCGAGCCCGTCCGCCCCGAGCGCGAGCTGCGCGGGCCAGGCGATCTTCTTGTCCGCGACCATCACCGGCCCGGGCTCCAGCCGGTCCAGGCACTGCTCGACGATCCGCAGCGACTGGCGCATCTCCTCCAGCCGGACCAGGAAGCGGCCGTACGCGTCGCAGGTGTCGGTGGTCGGCACCTCGAAGTCGTACGTCTCGTAGCCGCAGTACGGCTGGGCCTTGCGCAGATCGTGCGGCAGGCCGGTGGAGCGCAGGATCGGGCCGGTCACGCCGAGCGCCATGCAGCCCGCGATGTCGAGGTAGCCGACGTCCTGGAGGCGGGCCTTGAAGATCGGGTTCCCGGTCGCGAGCTTGTCGTACTCGACCAGGTTCTTGCGCATCGTCTTCAGGAACGCGCGGATCTGGTCGACCGCGCCGGGCGGCAGATCCTGGGCGAGGCCGCCGGGCCGGATGTACGCGTGGTTCATCCGCAGGCCGGTGATCAGCTCATAGAGGTCCAGGACCAGTTCGCGGTCGCGGAAGCCGTAGATCATGACGGTGGTCGCGCCCAGTTCCATGCCACCGGTGGCGATGCACACCAGATGGGAGGAGATCCGGTTCAGCTCCATCATCAGCACCCGGATGACGGAGGCGCGGTCCGGGATCTGGTCCTCGACGCCGAGCAGCTTCTCGACGCCCAGGCAGTACGCCGCCTCGTTGGAGAAGGGCGTCAGATAGTCCATGCGCGTCACGAACGTGGTGCCCTGCGTCCAGTTCCGGAATTCGAGGTTCTTCTCGATCCCGGTGTGCAGGTAGCCGATTCCGCAGCGGGCCTCGGTGACCGTCTCGCCGTCGATCTCCAGGATCAGCCGGAGCACCCCGTGGGTGGAGGGGTGCTGCGGACCCATGTTGACGATGATCCGCTCGTCGTCGGCCTTCGCCGCGGCGGCCACGACCTCGTCCCAGTCGCCGCCGGTGACGGTGTAGACGGTGCCCTCGGTGGTCTCGCGCGCGGAGGCGGAGGGGGTTGCATGGGGTGCAGACATCAGCTGTACGACCTCCGCTGGTCCGGAGCCGGGATCTGGGCGCCCTTGTACTCGACGGGGATGCCGCCGAGCGGGTAGTCCTTGCGCTGCGGGAAGCCCTGCCAGTCGTCGGGCATCATGATCCGCGTCAGTGCGGGGTGACCGTCGAAGACGATGCCGAAGAAGTCGTAGGTCTCCCGCTCGTGCCAGTCGTTGGTCGGATAGACGTCGACGACCGACGGGATGTGCGGATCGCTGTCCGGGGCGCTCACCTCCAGCCGGATCACCCGGTTATGGGTGATCGACCGCAGGTGGTAGACGGCGTGCAGCTCACGGCCCTTGTCGCCGGGGAAGTGCACGCCGCTGACGCCCGTGCACAGCTCGAAGCGGAGCGCCGGGTCGTCGCGCAGGGTCCGGGCGACCCGCGGCAGGTGCTCGCGGGCGATGTGGAAGGTCAGCTCGTCGCGGTCCACGACGGTCTTCTCGATCGCGTTCGCCGGGAGCAGGTCCTGCTCCTCCAGCGCGCCTTCGAGTTCGTCGGCGACCTCGTCGAACCAGCCCCCGTACGGGCGGGTGGCCTGCCCCGGCAGCCGTACGGGGCGCACCAGGCCGCCGTAGCCGGTGGTGTCGCCGCCGTTGTTGGCGCCGAACATGCCGCGCTGGACGCGGATCGGCTCGCCCTCGTCGCCGCGGTGGCCGGGGAGGTTCTCGGCGTTGAGGTCCTTCTCGGGGTTGACCCCGTTACCGTTCACTGTCACCTCAGCAGCCCCTTCATCTCGATCGTCGGGAGCGCCTTCATCGCCGCTTCCTCCGCCTCACGGGCCGCACGCTCGCGGTTCACGCCGAGCTTCTCCTCGCGGATCTTCTGGTGCAGTTTGAGGATCGCGTCCAAAAGCATCTCGGGCCGCGGCGGGCAGCCGGGCAGATAGATGTCGACGGGGACGATGTGATCGACGCCCTGCACGATCGCGTAGTTGTTGAACATGCCGCCGCTGGAGGCGCACACGCCCATCGAGATGACCCACTTCGGGTTCGGCATCTGGTCGTAGACCTGGCGCAGCACCGGAGCCATCTTCTGGCTGACCCGCCCGGCGACGATCATCAGATCGGCCTGCCGGGGCGAGCCGCGGAAGACTTCCATACCGAAGCGGGCCAGGTCGTACCGTCCGGCGCCCGTCGTCATCATTTCGATGGCGCAGCAGGCCAGGCCGAAGGTGGCCGGGAAGACGGAGGACTTACGGGCCAGCCCGGCGGCCTGTTCGACGGTGGTCAGCAGGAACCCGCTCGGAAGTTTCTCTTCGATACCCATGCGCTGTTTCCCCTATCTCCTCTTGAGCCCCTTTAGTCCCACTCCAGGCCGCCGCGCCGCCAGACGTACACGTAGGCGACGAAGACGGTGAGCACGAAGAGGAGCATCTCCACGAGCCCGAACAACCCGAGGGCGTCGAAGGTGACGGCCCAGGGGTAGAGGAAGACGATCTCGATGTCGAAGACGATGAAGAGCATCGCCGTCAGGTAGTACTTGATGGGGAAGCGCCCACCGCCGGCCGGATGCGGAGTCGGCTCGATGCCGCACTCGTAGGCCTCGAGCTTGGCCCGGTTGTAGCGCTTGGGGCCGATGATCGCGGCCATGAGCACCGAGAAGATCGCAAAAGCTGCCCCGAGGGCTCCCAGTACGAGGATGGGCGCGTATGCGTTCACCGTCCTCGCTCCCTTCAGTCGACGATGACTGGCTGGCGGACCGCACGGACGTGCCGTCGCCCCACGAAGATCGTGCTCATGTGAGGCAGTTCACAAGCCCGTTTCGCCTGCATCTTATGCCCGTCGGTCTGTGATCTGCGACACGGGGTGCACCAACGTCTTTGTGATCTCCACCACCTGACGAAGGATCATGAAGTCGGATGAGCGGTGATCTTGTACGTGAAGCATCCATTCGGTCACGAGAGGTGACATTCGAGGACGTCATCACAGGTGAGCGCGTTGCGCCTCTACCAAGATATGGTACATACAAGCAAATTTGAGAGGGGCGTCGTCAGCTGATATTGGGTCGCCATTCGCGCGAGTGACCCCCCCCCGGCCGGCCCCCGGCCCGAACCTCACTCGGCTCCCTCACTCGACCCCGGCCCGAGCCGCGGCCCGGCACCCCTTGAACACCGCTTCACGCTTCCGTTCACGAGCTTCACAAAAAGGGCACGACTGAGTGAGGTATCCCACCTCGGGAAGAGTTGTGGATCTCGATTTGACGGGAACCATTGTTATGCGGGCCGCATCAGTGATAGGCCGCCCGCCGTGACCGCGTGACGCCAAATGCCATGCGTACGCACATGATCGAGGAAGTCGGACATGGCGTCGGCGCCCGCGATGGAGATCATTCAGCCCGGATTTTGGGCGTGTACATGCACAATGTGGTGCAGCCCACCTTTGTTGATCCGGGCCTTTGGGCCCTGGTACCCAGTGACCTATGTCCCCGATCGCACACATACCCAGCCACCGGAAGCCCCGCCGTGCCGCGGCTCCCACGCGTGCACTTCGCGCAGGGGTGACCGGTGGCTTCCTCACCCTCGCGGTGGCCGGCGCTGCGGTGCCCGCCTCCGCCGCCGAGCCCGCCGCCCCCGAGGCGACGCTCGAGATGCCGACCGTCAGCGACACGCTGGCGAGCACGGCCGCGCAGACGGCTGCCGCCACCCAGCAGGCGGCCTCCGGCTACGAGCTCCAGGCCCAGCAGGACCAGGCCGCCGCCCACGCGAAGACCGCCGCCAAGAAGGCAAAGGCGGAGGCCGACAAGAAGAAGCGGGAGGCCGAGGCGCGCCGCGCCGCCGCCAAGCGCGCCGCCGAGGCCCGGGCCGAGAAGGCGTCCCGCTCCGCCGAGCGCGCCACCCTCTCCACCAGCTCCGCCTCCACCTCCGTCTCGAACGCCACCGGCAACGCCGCCTCGGTGATCAGCTTCCTCAAGGCGCAGCTGGGCAAGGCGTATGTGCTGGGATCCAGCGGGCCGTCCTCCTACGACTGCTCCAGCCTGACCCAGGCCGCGTTCAAGCAGGTCGGCATCGACCTGCCGCGGGTCTCGCAGGACCAGTCGACCGTCGGCACCCAGGTGTCGCTGGACAACCTTCAGCCGGGCGACCTGCTCTACTGGGGCAGCTCCGGCAGCGCGTACCACGTCGGCGTCTACGTCGGCGGCGGCAAGTTCATCGGCGCCCAGAACCCGAGCACGGGCATCGTCGAGCGTCCGCTGGACTACGACCAGCCGACCGGGGCCGTGCGCGTCCTCTGAGACCCGGAGACCCGGAGACTCTGAGCCTCTGAGCCGCCTTTACGGCTCATTCAGGCTGTTTTCGGCCATGGGGCCGCCGTTCCTCGCCGCTCGTGGTGGAACGGCGGCCTCACGCCCGTCTACGTGGCGTAGACCTTCTCCACGAACTGGCCGATCTGCTGCTCGGAGAGGTGCCGGGCCAGATCCGCCTCGCTGATCATGCCGACCAGCCGCTTGTTCTTGTCGATCACCGGCAGCCTGCGGATCCGGTGATCCTCCATCTCCCGCAGCACCTCCGAGACGTCGGCGTCCGAGCTGATCCAGCGCGGCGTGCCCTTGGCGAGGTCCCCCGTCGTCATCCGGGACGGATCGTGGCCCTGGGCCACACAGCCGACGACGATGTCGCGGTCGGTGAGAATGCCGCACAGCCGCTCCTGGCTGTCGCTGATGGGCAGCGCACCCACGTCCAGATCGCGCATCAACTGCGCGGCGCGCTCCAGGTTCTCCGTCGCCGGAATCCACTGCGCGCCCGGGTGCATGATGTCTGCGGCCTTCGTCATGGTGTACCTCCGTAAAGGCCCACCGGCCACCGGCGGAAGAACCGGCCCGTGGGCCCGATCGATCCGGCGTCGCCGCGGCGGACGCGCGCGGCGCCCCCTTCTCTTCATTGTCACCACCGTCGGCGGGCCCGCGCGACCGCCCGGTGCCAGACTGAGAACTGTCGTCACAGCACCACATGAGCCCCTTGCGCACGATCGTTGAAGGAGCAGCCATGCTCACCACCGATTTCGTCCCCGGCGCACCCAACTGGCTGGATCTCGGCGCCCCCGACATCGAGGCGGCCCGGGCCTTCTACGGCGGGCTGCTGGGCTGGGCCTTCGAGTCGGCCGGTCCCGAAGCGGGCGGATACGGATTCTTCACCCACGGCCGCAAGACCGTCGCCGCCCTCGGCCCGCTCACCGACGCCGGGTCACGGTCCGCCTGGACCCCGTACTTCCAGACGCCCGACGCCGACGCCACCGCGCTCTCCGTCGTGCAGGCGGGCGGCCACGTGCGCGCCGCGCCGTTCGACGTCTTCGACGAGGGGCGGATGGGGCAGTTCACCGACCCCGGCGGCGCCCGGTTCGCGGTCTGGCAGCCCGGCAAGACGTCCGGTCTGGAGGCGGTCACCGAGCCCGGCTCGCTGTGCTGGACCGAGCTGCACTCCCCCGACCCCGCCGAGGCCCGCGCCTTCTACCGCACCGTGTTCGGCTGGGACTACGAGGAGATGTCCTTCCCCGGCGGGACGTACACCGTCCTGTCGACGGCCGACGGCGGCAAGGACCGCACCTTCGGCGGCGTCGCACAGCTCCAGGAGGGGCATTCGACGCCGCCGCAGTGGCTGCCGTACTTCGAGGTCGCGGACTGCGACCGGGTCGTCGCCAAGGGTCAGGAGCTGGGCGGGTCCGTGCTGATGCCCGCCATGACGTCGGAGGGCATCGGGCGGATGGCGTGGCTGACGGACGTGGCCGGGGCCCCGTTCGGCGTGATCACCAGCGCGAGCCCCGACGCCGCCTAGGCGCTCCGAAGCGTCAGGCGCGCGGTGCCACCTTCGTCAGGCCGTTGATGATGCGGTCCATCGCGTCGCCGCCCGTCGGGTCCGTCAGGTTGGCCAGCAGCTTCAGCGTGAAGCGCATCAGCATCGGGTGCGTGAGCCCGCGCTGCGTCGCCAGCTTCATCACCTTCGGGTTGCCGATCAGCTTCACGAACGCGCGGCCCAGCGTGTAGTAGCCGCCGTACACGTCCTTGAGGACCTGCGGGTAGCGCCGGAGGGCCATTTCGCGCTGGGCCGGGGTGGTGCGGGAGTGGGCCTGGACGATCACGTCCGCCGCGATCTGGCCGGATTCCATCGCATAGGCGATGCCCTCGCCGTTGAACGGGTTGACCATGCCGCCCGCGTCACCGACCAGCAGCAGCCCGCGGGTGTAGTGCGGCTGGCGGTTGAAGGCCATGGGGAGCGCCGCGCCGCGGATCGGGCCGGTCATGTTGTCCGGGGTGTAGCCCCACTCCTCCGGCATGGACGCGCACCACGCCTTGAGGATCTCGCGCCAGTCCAGCTCCTTGAAGGAGTTGGAGGTGTTGAGCACGCCGAGGCCGACGTTGCTCGTACCGTCGCCCATGCCGAAGATCCAGCCGTAGCCGGGCAGCAGCCGGTCCTCCGCGCCGCGCCGGTCCCACAACTCCAGCCAGGATTCGAGGTAGTCGTCGTCGTGGCGGGGCGAGGTGAAGTACGTGCGCACCGCCACGCCCATCGGGCGGTCGTCGCGCCGGTGCAGGCCCATGGCGAGCGAGAGCCGGGTGGAGTTGCCGTCGGCGGCGACGACCAGCGGGGCGTGGAAGGTGACGGGCGTCTTCTCCTCGCCCAGCTTCGCCTCGACGCCGGTGATGCGGCCGGTGCGGTCGTCGACGATCGGGGCGCCCACGTTGCAGCGCTCGTACAGCCGCGCCCCGGCCTTCTGGGCCTGCCGCGCCAGCTGGTCGTCGAAGTCGTCGCGCTTACGCACCAGGCCGTAATTCGGATACTCGGCCAGGTCCGGCCAGTCCAGCTCCAGCCGATGCCCCCCGCCCATGATCCGCAGGCCCCGGTTGCGCAGCCAGCCCGCTTCCTCGGAGATGTCGATGCCCATCGCGACGAGTTGCTTGGTCGCCCGCGGGGTCAGACCGTCGCCGCACACCTTCTCGCGCGGGAAAGCCGTCTTCTCCAGCAGCAGGACGTCGAGTCCCGACTTGGCCAGGTGGTACGCCGTAGTGGAACCGGCCGGTCCGGCGCCGACGACGATCACATCGGCGCTGCGCTCCGAGATCCCGGAGGATGCGCTTCCGGTGGCGCTCGCGGTGGGTGCGGTCTCGCTCACGCAGGGTCTCCCGTGGCCTGGGTAACAGCGTGCCGGTCGCGCCGGGCACTGGACATGTGCAGTCTATGTGGGGGCACTCGGGCGCTTGCGCTGGGCGGTCCTCCCTGACCGTAGCTCAGCCAGTGCTACGGCTTTCCATCGCCGCGGCGTCAGGGACGGGTGGCCCGGTGCAGGGCCACGATGCCGCCGGTCAGATTGCGCCAGGCCGGGCGGGCCCAGCCGGCCTCGCGGAGGCGGGCGGCGAGCCGGGGCTGGTCGGGCCAGGCGCGGATGGACTCGGCGAGGTAGACGTACGCGTCCGGGCTGCTGCTGACCGCCGTCGCGATCGGCGGCAGCGCGCGCATCAGGTACTCGGTGTAGACCGTGCGGAACGGGGCCCACGTGGGGTGGCTGAACTCGCAGATCACCAGCCGCCCGCCCGGCCGGGTCACCCGCAGCATCTCGCGCAGCGCACCGTCGGTGTCCTGCACGTTGCGCAGCCCGAAGGAGATCGTGACGGCGTCGAAGACCCCGTCCGCGAAGGGCAGCCGGGTCGCGTCGCCCGCCGTCAGCGGCAGCCGCGGGTGGCGGCGCTTGCCCTCGCGGAGCATGCCGAGCGAGAAGTCGCACGGCACCACGTACGCACCGGCCTCCGCGTAGGGCAGCGAGGAGGTGCCCGTACCGGCGGCGAGGTCGAGCACCCGGTCCCCGGGGCGGGCGTCTACGGCGCGGGCGACCGCCTTGCGCCACAGCCGAGCCTGGCCGAGCGACAGCACGTCGTTGGTCAGGTCGTAGTTGGCCGCCACGTCGTCGAACATGGCGGCGACTTCGTGCGGCTGCTTGTCCAGGGATGCTCGGGTCACCCGCCCATTGTTCACCTCGCCCCGCGCCGCCCCGCGCAGGGGTTGGCCGTGGCTCGCGGGAGACACGGTCAGCGGCGGCGGTGCACCAGGCGCCCGGCGAGCACGGTGGCCAGGCATGCCCCGTCCGCGTCGAAGACCGCCAGGTCGGCGCGGGCGGCCTCGGCCAGCGCTGCCGGGCGCGGCCGGTCGACGACGGCGATCTCGTTGCGTTCGGCGGCGGCGCGCAGCCCGGGATCGGCGACGTGCTCCGCCAGGACCGCCGTCGCGCCCAGCCGCAACAGGGCGTGGATCCGCTCCCGGGGCGTCGGCGCGTCCGGCACCGGCCCGTCGTGGACGAGGGCGGGGCCGAGGGTGCCGGGCCACCGCCGCACCCGGGCCTGCGGATGCGCGGCCCGCAGCGCGTCCAGGGGGCCGATGGCACCGATGCGGCCGCCGTCGACCAGAACCGCGCCGTCGTGCAGGACCGCGCCCTCGCCGAGGGTGTACCGGACCACCGGCGCCGCGTGGAGCGTGCGCATCAGGAGGCGTCGATCAGCTTCAGCTCGGGGTGGGCCTTGCCGGAGTCGATCGCCGTCGAGGACAGGTGCGAGACGACGTGGTCGTCCACCGGGTCGTGTCCCGGGTCGTCGTGCACCACCAGGTGCTCGTACGTGGTCGCGCGCTGCGCGGGCACCCGCCCGGCCGTACGGATGAGGTGGAGCAGCTCCATCCGGTTGGAGCGGTGGCGGGCGCCTGCCGAGGAGACCACGTTCTCCTCCAGCATCACCGAGCCGAGGTCGTCCGCCCCGTAGTGCAGCGAGAGCTGTCCGGCCTCCTTGCCGACGGTCAGCCAGGAGCCCTGGATGTGGGCCACGTTGTCGAGGAAGAGCCGGGCGATCGCGATCATCCGCAGGTACTCGAAGACGGTCGCCTGCGTCTGGCCCTTCAGGTGGTTGTTCTCGGGCTGGTAGGTGTACGGGATGAAGGCGCGGAAGCCGCCCGTCCGGTCCTGTACGTCGCGGATCATGCGGAGGTGCTCGATCCGCTCCGCGTTGGTCTCACCGGTGCCCATGAGCATCGTGGAGGTGGACTCGACCCCGAGGTTGTGGGCGATCTCCATGATCTCCAGCCACCGCTCGCCGGACTCCTTCAGCGGGGCGATGGCCTTGCGCGGCCGCTCGGGCAGCAACTCGGCGCCCGCGCCCGCGAAGGAGTCCAGACCCGCGGCGTGGATGCGGCGGATCGCCTCCTCCACCGATACGCCCGAGATGCGCGCCATGTGCTCGACCTCGGAGGCGCCCAGCGAGTGGATCACCAGCTGGGGGAACGCCTCCTTGATGGCCGCGAAGTGCTTCTCGTAGTACTCGACGCCGTAGTCCGGGTGGTGGCCGCCCTGGAACATGATCTGGGTGCCGCCCAGTTCGACGGTCTCGGCGCAGCGCCGCAGGATGTCGTCGAGGTCGCGGGTCCAGCCCTTGGCGGTGTCCTTGGGCGCGGCGTAGAACGCGCAGAACCGGCACGCCGTCACGCACACGTTGGTGTAGTTGATGTTCCGCTCGATGATGTATGTCGCGATGTGCTCGGTGCCCGCGTAGCGGCGGCGGCGTACGGTGTCGGCGGCGGTCCCCAGGGCGTGCAACGGCGCGGACCGGTAGAGGTCCAGCGCCTCCTCCGGGGTGATGCGCCCCCCGGCGGCGGCGCGGTCGAGGACTGCCTGCAGCGTGGCGTGTGCGGTCACCGGGGCGTCCCTTTCGGAGGTCTACGGGCGGACCGACCCAGCGTACGCCCCCGCATCTCAGCGCAAGCGGCGCAGGGTACCGGTCGGATCGCCGGCCTGCCGGTCCTTCGCCCGGTACTTCAGGGTGCCGTCGGGGGCGAGGGTGTACTGCTCGTCGGTCGAGCTGTCGCTGCACCCCTCCCGGGGTCCGTCACCCCGGAACCGGGCGTCGAGGTGCAGTTCCTTCGGCGCGGCGGAGACCAGCTTCCAGGTGAAGTCGCAGCGCACCACGGACAGCTTCACCCGGCCCGACGCGACCTGCTCGCCGGTGGAGCCGCGCTGGAAGGTGATGGTCATGGTGCCGACGGGGATGCCGTTCTTGGAGGTGAGGTCGCCCTGCCAGGTACCGAGGAACCCCTTGGGCACGTCGGACGCGCCGGGCTTGGACGCCGCGTCGGACGGGGTGTGGGTGGGAGTGCCGGCGCTCTTGTCGGACCCGCTGTCGTCGCTGCCGGACCCGGGGAGCACCTGGAAGAGGACCGCGGCGGTCGTCGCGACGGCCAGCGCCCCCGCGACGGACAGCACCAGGGAGCAACTCAGGGCCTTGGGGCGCTTCTTGCCGCCGAGGGCGGCGGAGAGCGCGAAGCCGCGGCCGCCGTGCCCATCCGTGCCCTGCCCCTCGCCGTCGCTCTTCGGCGGGCGGTTGCCGGGCGGCGGGGTCGCGGGGTCGCCCGGCCCGTGGCCCGGCCGGTTCGCGTACGACGGGTCCGGCGGACCGAACGCGCCCAGCGCCGGGGCCGACGGGGGCGATGCGGCGGGCGTTCCGGGTACGGGCGTACCGGGTACCGGCGTACCGGACGCGGGCGTTCCAGGCACCGGCGTACCGGACCCGGGCGTGCCGGACGCTGCGGCTGCGGCGGGCGGGCTCACGGCGGGCGGGCTCGCGGCGGGCGGGCTCGCGGCGGGCGGGCTCGCGGCGGGCGGGCTCGCGGCGGGCGAGGGCGCCACCGCCTCCGCCTCCAGGTCGAGCAGTTCGATCGCCTGCCGGCTCACCCGCTCGATCAGCGCCCCCGGCAGCCAGCCGGACCGTACGAGCCCCGAGGCACCGTCCACGGGGGCCAGCCGTCGCGCGATCTGCTCGGGGGTGGGGCGGTCCGCGGGGTCCTTGGCCAGGCACTCCGCGACCACGTCGCGCAGCTCACCGGTCAGCTCCGGGCCGAGCCGCGGCTCCTCGTGGACCACCTTGTAGAGCAGCGAGGCCGAGCTGTCGCCCGGGAAGGGCTGCTCGCCGGTGGCCGCGTACGTCAGCACGGCGCCCAGCGAGAAGACGTCGGCCGCACCGCTCGCCGGCTGGCCGAGGATCTGCTCGGGCGCCATGTAGCCGGGCGAGCCGATGGAGACGCCGGTGGAGGTCAGGGAGACGGTGCCCTCGGTGGCCCGGGCGATACCGAAGTCGATCAGCCGGGGGCCGTCCAGGGCGAGCAGCACGTTGGACGGCTTGACGTCGCGGTGGACCAGGCTCAGCCGGTGGACGGCGCCCAGCGCCTCCGCCAGCCCCGCGGCCAGGGCCCGTACCGAGGACTCGGGCAGTGGGCCCTCGTCGCTGATGGCCTGGCTGAGCGAGGGGCCCGCCACATACCCGGTGGCCACCCACGGAACGCGTGCCTCCGGGTCGGCGTCGAGGACCGGCGCGGTCCAGGAACCACCGACCCGGCGCGCGGCGTCGACCTCGCGCCGGAAACGCGCGCGGAACTCCTCGTCGAGCGCGAACTGCGCGTGCACCACCTTCACCGCGACCGTGCGCCCGCCCGCGCTGCGGCCCAGGTACACCACGCCCATGCCGCCGGAGCCGAGCCGTCCGAGCAGCCGGTAAGCCCCGATGACCTGCGGGTCCTCCGCTCCCAGCGGATGCATGTGCCTCCCCCATCGCCTGCGCCGGACCAGCTTAGGCGGGCATGACAGCGGCGGCCCAGCCCGGTCGACTAGCCGCTCACGCCGGGGGCCTCCAGCAGATCCACCCGGACGTCCGCCGGGAAGCCGGTCGTCGGGCCGGTGCGGCGGGCGAACTCGGCGATGCCCTCCAGCTGCTTCGCGCCCAGGGAGAAGTCGAGGGTGGTGAAGTAGCGCTCCAGCACCGGCACGTCCAGGTCCTCCCAGCGCGCTGCGTGCTCGGCGACCTTGCCCGCCTCCTCCAGGGACAGGTTCCGGGACTCCAGGAACGCCCGGTGCACCTCGCGCACGATCTCCGGCTCGCGCTCCAGGTACTCACGGCGGGCGGCCCAGACCGCGAAGACGAAGGGCAGCCCGGTCCACTCCTTCCACATCTGTCCCAGGTCATGGACCTGGAGGCCCAGCTTGGGGGCGTGGTGGAGGTTGGCCCGCAGCGCGGCGTCACCGATCAGCACCCCCGCGTCGGCCTCCTGCATCATCAGGCTGAGGTCGGGCGGGCAGGTGTAGTAGTCGGGCTCGATCCCGTACCGCTCGGTGAGCAGCAGCTGGGCCAGGCGTACGGAGGTGCGCGAGGCCGAGCCGAGCGCGACGCGCGCCCTGTCCAGCTGCTCCAGCGGCACCTTCGAGACGATCACGCAGGACATGACGGGCCCGTCGCAGCCCACCGCGATGTCGGAGAGCGCCACCAGGTCGTCGGCGTTGCGCAGGTACTCGACGAGGCTGATCGGGCCGATGTCGAGGCCGCCCGCGACCAGCAGGTCGTTGAGCGTGTCGGGGGACGCCTTGGTCAGCTCGAAGTCGAGCAGCGAGCCGGTCCTGGCGAGACCCCAATACAGCGGTACGCAATTGAGGTACTGGATGTGGCCGACCCTCGGTCGGTCGCGGCGGCCCGGGGACCTCGGGATGACGCTTTCGGCGGCGTCCGGTGTACTCCGCGAGGGGGAACTCGGTGAATTGTCCACAACCTGGAGGCTAGCCCCGCTCCTGCCGCGAACCGGCGGCGGGGTGACCCGGATGGCCCGATATCTCGCGGGAAGCACGCGCTCGACCTGCGTTCCTATCCGCCCCGCGGGGCCCGGAAACCCCCCGCATTCGTGATCTTCGGCTCTTTCCCCGTGGACACGGAGCGTGCTAAGCTCACCGCAAGTTGCAGTTTGGTTTCCCTTGCAGTACAGAGCCTGCGGAGCATGTAACCGCAGGCTTTTGTAGTTTTCAGACTTCTTGCAGGTTCTGGAGCAGGGCAACCCTTTGGCCCAAGGAGGGCTTTATGGCTACCGGAACCGTCAAGTGGTTCAACGCCGAGAAGGGCTTCGGCTTCATCGCCCAGGACGGCGGCGGCCCCGATGTCTTCGTTCACTACTCCGCGATCAACGCGTCTGGCTTCCGCTCCCTGGAGGAGAACCAGGCCGTGACCTTCGACGTCACGCAGGGCCCGAAGGGCCCGCAGGCCGAGAACGTCAGCGCGGTCTGAGCTAGCAGTACCCAAGGAGCCCTGCTCCCCCGCACCGGCGGGGGAGCAGGGCTCCTGCCTTTTCGGCTTTTTGCATTCACGGACCGTTCATTTTCTTTCGAAATCGAAACCCCGAGCCTCACGCTACGTAAGCGGAACACGACCCACCGTCGACATCGCGCGCACGGTCGGGCTACCGTTTCCACCATGGGGCGGACCAAGGGCCGGGGGCGGCGAACGGTCACGGTGCACCACGTACGAGCCGCGGTGCGCGGCGCGCAGCGGCTCGGCGTGGACACCGCACCGCTGCTCCAGCGGGCCCGGATACCGCCGCTGCTGCTCGGCGACGACCACGCGCGTTTCTCCCCCGAGCAGTTCGCCCGGCTGGTGCGCGCCCTGCACCGGGCCACGGGGGACGAGTTCCTGGGGCTCGGATCCGCGCGCAGCCGGCCCGGTACGTTCGCCATGATGTGCTACGCCTCGCTCGGCTGCCCCGACCTCGGCACCGCCCTGGAGCGCGGCGCACGCTTCTACCGGCTCTTCCCCGGCGGCCCGGACCTGGCGCTTGAGCGCGGCGAGGGCGGCGAGGGCCGGGAGGCGGTGTTCGGCATCCACGGGCGGTTACGCACCCGCCACGAGAGCCAGATCGTCGCCGAATGGCTGATGCTCATCTGGCACCGGCTCGCGGGCTGGCTGATCGGACGCCGGATCCCGCTGCTGTGGACCCAGTTCGCCCATCCCGCGCCCCCGCACGCGGACGAGTACGAGCATCTCTTCGACTGCACCCCGCACTTCGGCGGGGACCGTACCGCGGCCGGATTCGACCCCCGCTGGCTGTCCGCACCCGTGGTCCAGGACGAAGCCTCACTCCAGGCGCTGCTGCGCCGCGCACCCGACGGACTGCTCGGCCGCCCCGAGTACGGCACGACCGTCGCCCAGCAGGTGCGCCACGCGCTCGCCGGGGGCCTGCGGACCGGCGGCGGACCGGGCGGCCGCCGCGCCACCGGACGGCTTCCGGAACTGCGCGAGGTCGCCGCCCGCCTCGCGGTCAGCCCCGCGACGCTGCGCCGGCGGCTGGACGAAGAGGACACGTCGTTCCAGCGGCTCAAGGACCAGGTGCGGCGGGACGCGGCGATCGGCAGCCTGCGCGGGACCGGCGAACCGATCGAGGAGCTGGCGGTGCGGCTGGGCTTCTCCGAAGGCGCCGCGTTCCACCGGGCGTTCCGGCGCTGGACGGGGATGACACCCGGCGCCTACCGGCTGGCGTACGGCCGCACGGCCCGGTGAGCACGCCCGGCGAGACACGCCGGATGAGACATGCGGGTGAGACATCCCCGGCGCGACATGCCCGGTGAGACATCCCGGTGAGACATAGGGCCAGCGAATCTGAGCGCTCCGGTCATCAACACGCAAACCACACGTCTCTACGGTCCCCCACACAGCACCGCAGCCCGCAGCACCATCGCACCCTTGGGAGAGCCGTATGCGCACCCGCACCACCGTGCTCGCCGCCCTCACCGCCCTGGCCCTGCCCGCCGCGCTGCCCCTCGCGCCACCGGCCATGGCCACGAGCGACACCGACCGGACCGCCACCACCCAGGGCAGGCCCGGCGACATCGTCACCAAGTCCCCGACATCGTTCCGCACCGTGCCCGGCGCCCCGGTCACCACCCGCTCCTGGCACATCACCTACCGCTCGACCACCGCCCGGGGCGATGGAGACGTCGTCTCCGGGACCGTCATCGTCCCCGACGACGGCAAGACCGGCCCCCGTCCGCTCGTCACCTGGGGCATGGGCGCCGTCGGCCTCGCCGACGACTGCGCCGCCTCCAACCGCTTCCCGCAGGGCACCAGCTCCGAGGGCCAGCTGATCGACCTCGCGCTGCGCCGCGGCTGGGCCGTCGCCGTCAGCGACTACGAGGGCCTGGGCACCCCCGGCGACCACACCTACACGGTCGGCCGGTCCGAGGGGCACGCCCTGCTGGACGCGGCGCGCGCCGCGCAGCGGCTCCCCGAGGCGGGCCTCTCACCGGACGGCCCGGTCGGGATCATGGGCTACTCGCAGGGCGGCCAGGCGGCCGGATGGGCCGCCCAGCTGCGCTCCTCGTACGCGCCCGAGCTGCGGGTGAAGGGCACGGTCGCCGGGGGCGTCCCCGCCGATCTGCCGGCCACCCTCGAGTACAACGACGGGGGTGTGGGCGCCGGGCTCGCCCTGATGGCGCTCGCCGGGCAGGACGCGGCCTTCCCCGAACTGGACCTGGACTCCTACCTCAACCAGAAGGGCAAGGACGACGTCGCCTTCATGCGGAACAACTGCGCCACGATCAGCACCATCGCCGGGCTCTTCCAGAACCTGTCCGACGTGACCGTCCGGGATCCGCTGGCCTCGCCGCGCTGGAAGGCCGCGCTGCGCGCCTCCTATCTGGGCGACCGCGCCCCCGACCATCCGGTCTACCTCTACCAGGGCACGGCGGATGAGCTGATCCCGTACCAGGTCGGTGCGGGGCTGCGGACCCGGTGGTGCGAGCGGGGCGCGCCGGTGGAGTGGAAGAGCTACCCGACCGACCATGTGACGACCGCGATCAGCGGGGTCCCGCCCGCCATGGCCTGGCTCGGCGCGCGGCTCGCCGATGAGCCGACCGCCGGTAACTGCGGCACCTGAGTCGGCGGCACCTGAACCACCGGCACCTGAACCACGGAAGCCGGCCCGGGGGCCTCCGGTTCCCCCGGGAGGCCCCCGTGCGCATGCGGCGCGCCGCGGCCCCTCGTACGTTGAAGCTCTTGGGTCCTCACACGAAGGTCCTCACACGAACGAGGGGTTTGCGGACGTGGGTCGATGGAATGGCGCCCGTTTCACCCGGCGGTGTATACGCGTCGCGGTGAGCGCGTCCCTGACCGCCGGGCTGTGCGCGGGGCTGCCCGCGGCACCGGCCGTCGCCGCCGACTGCCCGGACGACCCGAACACGACCGGATCGGTGGACGGTTCGGAGCTGACGTACACCCTGCACACCAAGTACACCGCGGAGTGGGCGCGGGCCCGGGAGGCCTGGAACGCCCTGGGCAAGGTCGACATCAAACCGCACTCCGGCTCGGCCTACGCGGACGTCGACACGACCGACGTCGACCGCGCCGACATCGGCTGGTCGGGGCTGTGGGAATCCCATGAGCTGGGCTCCGACGACATCGTCCTCAACCACCACTTCCTCGACGCGTATCCGGCCGACGTGAAGCGCGGCATCGTCACCCACGAGCTGGGCCACGCCCTCCGGCTGGGCCACCGCTCCTCCCGCGGCGCGGTCATGTACTGCAACGACACCCGCACCGCCTTCGCCCCCGCGGCCGCCGACATCGCCGCGTACCGGGCCGTGTGGGGCTCATGAGGCCCCGCACCGCGACGATCGCGCTGGGCACGGCCCTGGCGGCGGTGGGCGGCGCCACGCTTGCCTGGTTCGAGGTCCCCTACGGCAGTACGCACTACCACCCCACCTACGCGGTCCGGCTGGACACGCCCGGGCTCGCCGCGGGCTGGGCCGACGACGTGTTCCTCGGCAAGGTCACCGCCCGCGAGGGGGTGCGGCGCACCGACGGCGACCGGCTGCTGTGGACGACGTACCGGGTCGAGGTCCAGTCCACCCTCAAGGGGAAGGTGTCCGGGAAGGTACGGGTCGCCCAGGAGGGCGGCGACGATCCGCTGCGGCGGCAGCGGGTCGAGGTGGGCGAGGCCCCGGCACTGCTGCCCGGACGGACGTACCTGCTGGCCACCCGGGTGGCACCGGACGGCTGGCACACCGCCCCGTCCAACTTCCTGCCGCTCGACCTGGCGCCCGACAAGGCGGGCTCGGACAGCGGAACGGACCCGTCCGCTGCCTGGCGGGAGGGCGTCGGACATCCGGTGTCCCAGCGGGACGCGCACCCCTCGGCGGTGTCCCGCGCGGCGGACCCGGCGGCGCTGTACGCACGGGCGCGGATCGGCTGACACCCCCTAGGGCCCTTGGGCCCTTAGGCGGGCGACCAGCCCTGTCCGCGCAGCAGGTTCCCGAGCCCCGCCCAGGCGAAGTTCATGAGGGTCGCCGCCGCCTCCTGGGCCGAGGGCCCGTCCGGCTCCGGCGCGTCGCCCGCCCAGTCCGCCAGCGACTCGGCCGCCCCGACCAGCGCGTGCGCGAGCCCGGACACCTCGGCAGCGGCCAGCCGCCGCTCCCGCGCGCCCTTGCGCGCCGCCGCCGCGATCAGTTGGGTCACGAACGCCACGATCTCCGCCCGCATCGCCGCCACTTCGTGCGCGTAAGGGTGACCGTGGGTCCGCGCCTGAACGTGCAGCAGCGCCCATCCGTCGGGGTGCCGGGCGGTGTGCGCGAAGAAGCCGCTCAGCCCGCTCCACAGCTGACGGTCCGCCGGCGCGCCCCGCTCGACCGCGCCCCGCACCGCAGCCACCAGCGACGCCGCCTCGCGCCGGATACACGCCGCGAACAGGTCTTCCTTGGAGTTGAGGTACAGATAGACCAGCGGCTTGGACACCCCGGCCAGCTCGGCGATGTCGTCCATGGAGGCGTGGCTGTAGCCGCGCCGCGCGAAGGCCCGCACCGCCGCGTCCAGCATCTGCTGCTCCCGTACCACCCGCGGTACGCGTTTGCTCCTCGTCGCCCCGCCCACGCGGACCGCCCCCTCCGCCAGTGCCCCCGCACACGCCTTACGCCCACCAGCCTACGGCGGACCACGACGAAGATCACCTGCCCGGCGCACCACTCTTGTCACGGCCCGCCAACCCCTTCACAGTGGCAACTGCGCATGTGCAACGCCCCGTTCAGCTCCGCACGCACCGAGCGAAGGAGATACGGACGATGCCCTCCCGCCGCCGCGCCGCAGCCGCTCTCGCCGCACTGGCCGCCGCGCCTCTTCTCCCCACCCCCGCCGAGGCCCGCTCCCGGCCCGCCGACCGGACCCGCAGCACCTCCACCGACCGGGCCCGCGGCACGACCACCGATCGGGCCCGCATCACCGCCGCCGACCGCGTCGGCGAACGCGTCCTCGACCTGACCATCCACTCCCCCGCCCTCGCCCGCGACGGCCACGCCCGGGTGCTGCTGCCCCGCGGCTACGACCGCCTGCCGCACCGCCGCTGGCCGGTCCTGTACCTCCTGCACGGCTGCTGCGACCCGGGCCCGGGCTGGGAAGCCTGGACCCTCAACACCGACGTCGAGGGGCTGACCGCGTCCCTCCCCGCCCTGGTGGTGTCCCCGGAGGGCGGCCCCGCCGGCTTCTACTCGGACTGGTGGAACGGCGGCGCCTACGGCCCGCCCGCCTGGGAGACCTTCCACCTGGCCGAGTTGCGCCCGCTGCTGGAGCGCGCGCTGCGCGGCAACGGCCGCCGGGCGATCGCGGGCCTGTCGATGGGCGGCTTCGGCGCCCTGTCCTACGCGGCCCGCCACCCCCGGCTCTTCCGCGCGGCCGCGTCGTTCAGCGGCGTCATCCACCCGCTGCGGGACCCGGCCGGCATCCAGGGCATCGTGCAGCGGTACGGAGCCGACCCCACCGCCCTGTGGGGCGACCCCGCGGCCCAGCCCGCCCTCTGGGCGGCCCACGACCCGTACACCCAGCTCACCCGCCTCCCCCGCGGCTACCCGGTGTACGTCTCCTGCGGCGACGGCAGCCCAGGGCCGCTGGACCCCGCGGACCGTCCCGTCGACACCCTCGAACAGGGCCTCGGGCTGATGGCCCGGGACTACGTACGCCGCGCCCGGGCCCACGGCCTGGCCCTCACCGCCCGCCTCTACGGCCCCGGCACCCACACCTGGCCGTACTGGGAGCGCGAACTGGGCCGTGCGCTACCTCTTCTGACCACCGCCCTCACCCGCCCCTGAGGCCTGCTCCTGGCTGGGGTGGGGCACGTCCTCCCAGGCCACCAGGCGCGGTGACGCGGGCGGGTGCCCGACCTCGCGCCGCGCCCGCGCCGAGGCGGTCAGTTCGTCGCGGAGATCGGCGAGTTCGACCACGCGCCGCTCTCCGCGACGGGCCACGGCCGCCGCGGCGGCCGCCATGATGACGTTCACGATGTCGCCGCCGGCCATGCCCTCGGATTCGGCCGCCAGGATGTCGGCGGTGACCTCGGGGTGCACCGGCATCTCCTCCGGGAGGAGTTTCGTCCACAGATCGCGCCGGGCGGCGAGGTCGGGCAGTTCCAGCCGGATATGCGCCAGGATCCGCCGGACGAACGCCACATCGTAGTTTTCCGGGAAGTTCGTCGTGAAGACGACGACGCCGTCGAAATGGTCCAGTTCGGTGAGCATCACCGAGCGGGACACATTGACGCTGTGGTCCGCGCTCTGGGTGACCCGGCTCAGCCGCCGCCCGAGAATGGAATCCGCCTCGTCGAAGATGAGCACGGCATCGCTCCGGCGGGCCTCGGCGAAACAGCGCACGATGTTCTTCGGCGTCTCGCCGACGTAACGGGATTCGATCTGGGCATAGCTCACCCGGAGATACGGCCGGCCGAGCCGGTGCGCGATGGCCTCCGCGCACGCGGACTTCCCCGTACCGGGCGGGCCGTACAGGCTCACCACCGCACCGCCGCGGTGCGGTGAAATCGCGGCCAGATTCCATTCCTTGAACAGCACGTCCCGGTGCGCGACGACGTTCAGCGCGGTGTCGACGCGTCTGCGCACCACATCCGCGAGGACGAGATCGTCGAAGGTCCGGGTGGGATGCTCCACCCGGAAGTCGACCCCCTCCGTTGATTCCCTGCCGCCTTCGGTACGTCCGGCATCCGCCTTCACGGTCGCGGTCGAGGTCGCCGTCGCCGACTTGGCCGCGCCGTCGCCGGAATCGGCGAACGTCCAGCGCCGCGGCACGGTGTTACGTCCCTCGTCCATGCACTGCCCCCCGTATCAGTGTGTGTCAGCCCGCCACGGTCCAGCGGCGGCTGACCTCGTCGTTTTCCTGGCAGATGAACTCCGCGCGGACTGCGTCGGGAATGTCGTCCCAGCCGGTGACCGTCTCGGTCACCAATGCGCTTTCGGGATTTCCGAAGACGCAGCGGACGACGGTGTGCGCGTCCGACCGCCCGGTCGCGGGCCTGATGAACACGACCTCCACCTCACGCACTTCCGATGCGAGCCGGGCGCGCAACTCGGGCGCTCCGGACCCGAGAACGGCGGCCCGGATGTCATCGGGGCCCGTGTCCAAGCGCGCCGCCCAGTCCTCGGCCAGGGCATCCAGCACGACGGCGGTGAGACCGCGGCCCCCCGCACGCCCGGCGGGCCGCGGCCACTGCCGCGACACCACCAGGACCGCCGCCACCGCCACTACACCGACGCCCGTCCACCACCACAGCGACATATGCCCGTTTCTTCCTCTGCGGGTCATTCTTCGAGTTCCTGGTCGCGCATCCTGGTCACGTCCATGCGATAACCGCCCGCGCTGCCCGCGACGATCGACTGACGGTATTTCTCGGGAAGGTCGTCCCAGGCGACGTCCTCCTCGACCACGATCCGCTTGACCGGCGCGTCGCTTCGCAGATGGCTCTTCATCAGCGCGGTCATGCGCCGGACGTAGGTGTTCGGGACCAATCCCTTCTCGAACTCGATGACCTGTTCGAGCAGATATGTCCGCAGCTGATTCCAGGCCGCCTTCACATTCCTGCGGATCGCGGTGGCGTACCTGTCCAGCTCGGTGAATGCGAGCTTCACCGTGTCGGACATCCAGGGAAGGTGCTCGGCCACCCAGGGGAAAAGCTGGTCCCGGGCCCAGACCATGATCTGATTCCACATGGTCAGCCCGAGGGCCAGGATGATCAGAGGAATGAAGAAAGCCATCAGACCCTCCCCAGTGGAAGGCTCAAGGTGACGCCCTCATCGCCGTCACGAATGATCCGCGCGCGCACGTCCTCGGGTATATCGCCCCAGTCGATCTCCTGCTTGATGCGCTTCCGTCGGACCTTCTGCCGGTCCGCGCCGTACAGCATCTCGATGACCCGCACCCCCGTGCCCCCGGGCCGGGCCCGGTATTCGACGGTCACCGCGACGAGCTCCCGGCGGAGCGTCTCGATCACCCCCGCCTTCGCCCGCGGCAGTTCCGGCCGGATGGACGACCCGTGCGGCTCGCCGCACATCTCGACGAGGGCGCTGAAGACGTCACTCGACGGCAGCCCCAGAACGGGCTCGCACTCCTCGGCGAGGATCCCGTACACGACGATCGAGTCCGATTCCGGCGGGGCCTCCAGCGCCGCGATCACGACGTCGATCATCTTCAGGATGTGCCGGAGCGCGATTTTGCCGACAACGCCCCGATCGGCTCCCGGTTTCGGCAGGACGGCCTTGTCCGCCATCTCCCGCAGCGCCTTTTCGATCAAGTCGCGCGCGGATCGCAGTGATTTCCCCGCTGTGGTGTCAGGCATGCGCGTTCCCCCCGTTACGACCGCATGTACACGAGCACATATTAGCGCCGTAACAGTGGATAACACATACCGTGAAAGAAACTGACAGGAATACAGCACTCACTGATCGAAAAAATCGCCCTGCGGCTGCGGCGCCCGGACGCCGTCTGAGCCTCCGTACCTAGGCGCCCTCCGCCCCCGCGCGGATGTGACGGTCCGGTCCGGCGCCGTAGCTTCCGGCCATGCCCACATCCCACCCGCGCCCCACCCGGCCCGACCCACCGCAGCTGGAGCTGAGCCCGACGCCCGAACCCGAGTTCGTCGGCCCCCGCAGCGCCGTCACAGCGGCCCTGGTCACGCTGCTCATCCTGGTCCTGTGCGGCATGTGCGCGCTTCTCTACTTGAACTGGTCGGTGAAGCGTGACATCGAGGCCCACGACGGCAGCATCGATGTGACCGGCGAAAACCCGGAGCGTGACGGGATCCTCCAGCCGTACGAAAACGGGGTGGACGTGACCTTCGGCACGCCCCGGCGGATCCGTCCGGCCCCGGGTGACGACAACCACGAGCCCGGCGACCTCACGTATACGTACACCGTTCTGATCATCAACGGCAGCGGCAAGGTCCTCGATCTCGCCGGCAGCGACCTCTACGAGAGCCTCCACGAAGGCCAGTCCCTGCCCGACGGCTCGATCGTGTACGGCACCTGGAAGGTCGACGGCATGAAGCGCGAAGCCCTCCCCGACCATCTCGCCGACGACGAGCGCATGGAGGCCACGGTGCGGGTCAACGTCCCACCACGCACCGCGTTCCTCAATGCCGACCTGAGCATCGCCGACGGCTACGAGACGATCTACATGAAGCTGGGCCTCAACGCATAGCACGGTGCCCCAGCGCCCCGAAGGATTACGCGATGGCCAACCGACGCTCCAGCTCGTCGGCCCCGATGCGACAGTCCAGGTTCACTCATCGGCATCCGGACTGTTCTCGCTCTCCTCAGCCGCCAGCTGCCGAGCAAGGGCGTTGAAGGCGTGAGTACTGATTGGCCGCCTTCAGGTCCGCAGCATCCGGCTTCACGACCCAGGACTGGGCTGCCCCGTTGCCGAACACGACGTTGATGGCCGCAGCACCCTTGTTCTTGCGGCCCGTCGCCAAAGCCGAAGCTCCCAGAGTCATGGCACCGCCGACCAGGCGGGTAGCCGTCCACGCCTTGTGCGCACCAGCGTTGAAGAACTCGGCGCTCCCACCCGCTACGGGGCCGAACGACGTCTCCCCGTACTCGGACTTGGCCCACATGTGGAGCATGGCCGCACGGTTCATGGCCGTCTCCGACGGGTGCTCTGCCCGCCAGGCTCGCAGCCGCGCTTTCTCCTCCTGCTTGGCCCGACGCTTCCTTGCGGCGTCAGCCCTGGCCAACTCGCGCCGCGCCTGACGAGCGGCGGACTTCTCCGGATCACGCTGGAAGATGCTCACGGGCCCCCGAACCTGTTTGGGTCGTCCGGCACTGGGAGGGCCACGAGTGACACTGCGGCGCCCCCAGCCCGGCGCGATCTCTCATGTACACGAAGATTCCCAAGGTGGCAGCTATTTCGTGAAGAAGAATGAAGGTAACGAAATGGGATCAAATAGCCATGACGAACGAGAGCACGACGACGACCCCGGTGCCACTGGCACCGGGGTTCATGATCGGTCTCCAGCAGACCCCCAGGAGTTGACCAGGCACGCGGGCCGGTATTACTTCTTCGGTTGTTGCCCGTAGCCGCGGATCTCAGTACTGCTGTCGGCCACCCGGGTAGCGGACCGGCTTTCGGCACTCCGGTGCGTCGACAGGAGCAGGTTCGCCGTCGAGCGCGTAGCACAAGGCCGCGTGCAACTGCTCCGCTTCCACCACGGTCAGCACCAGCGAGGCCCCGGCAGCGCCCTCGGGGCGGAGCACATGAAGCGGCAGCTCAAAATGACCGTTCTTACGAGGCCGCAGCCCACGCCCCGGGACAGGGCTGACCTTCCAGCCTTCTGACGTGTCACTCATCCGAGCACCCCGTTCTCCTGAGCCGATCCGTCGTCCTCGTCCTCATCAGGCGCGGGAAGGCGCCTCCCGCGGCTATCCGCGACCCGGAGCGCATCATGAAGCGCCTCGACCCAGACGATTCGAAAGAAGCGGAGTTCACCGGCTCCCACCTTCGGATTACCGAGAAGCGCGCGAGCATGGTCGAGAAGTTCAGCGCCCATGCGCAGTTGGACCGCTTCCATCTCGTCAGCGAGCTGAGACAGATACCCCTTGCCGTCCTCGTCGGTCACCAGGTAGCACGGCTGGCCAGCCGTTCCGTTCCACGGCAACAAGCGCGGTTGCGTACTCATCGGACCACCACCATCCCGTGGGGAGCACACAGCACCTCCACTCGGGGGAGTCCCTCCCGACGCCGTTCATGCGCCACGACGTACGGCCGGACGGGCGCCTGGTGCACGCGCGGAAAGCGCAGCGTCGGAGCATCCCCGCCACTCTCGGGAAGGCTTGTCTCGACTGTGCGACAACGTCCCGGCCCAAGCCGTACTACTCGCGCCAACAGTTCGAAGATTCTGTCGATACAGTTCCGCATGTCGACCTGCTTTCCTCAGGTTGGCCACGCCCCGGGGTGCCGCACGCACCGCCGGGGTCCTTACGTTCTCGACAGTCAACGACTGTCTTGGAACAGGCGGCAGCGATCACGTGGGGGTCCACGTGCACGCAGGGGGTTCGCGGAGGCAGGCATGGGGGCTCGCCATGAACCCACACCACAAAGAAACTTGCTGTGACAGGATGAACACTTGACGTGATGTCGGGGGTGACAGCGGGGGTGGACAAAAAGCCGAATCACCGGTTGGCCGCTCACATGAAGGAAGCCGGGGCGTCGAACAAGGGCTTAGCCAGGCGGGTCTGTGAAGTTGCGGCGCGACATGGCGAACAGCGAGGGACCACGCATGTCTCCGTGCAGCGATGGCTCGATGGCGGAGGCATTCAGCCGCAGACTGCGGCGTTCGTAGCGGAAGCTCTGAGCGACAAACTGCATCGAACGATCACGCCGACGGATCTTGGCTTCCCTGGACCGGTGCCGGTCACCCCAACAGCCGGCGTGAACTACGCCAAGTCGCTACCCGAAGCTCTGAGTGTCCTTGACGGCCTTGCGCGGCTACGACCAGAAGACGATCCACCGAGCGAACTTCTCCTGACCGAGGCGGACGTTGATCACGCTGCCCTCACGTGGCTGGTCTCACGTCCGGACGGTCTCAGCAATGACTCCGCTGGATCCCGTCGCGTGGGCATGAGGGACATCGCCGCTATCCGCACTGCGGCCGGGTACTTCATGCAGCTCGATTTCCAATTTGGCGGCGGTCACGCGCACAAGGCGTTCCGCCACTATTTCCGTGAGGAAGTGTTGCCGCTACTGGACGCAAGTTACAGCGCCAAGGTAGGCACGGCACTGTTCGGAGCGGCAACGGAGATTTCACAACTCCTGGCGTGGACGGCGTACGACAGCGGCAATCACACGCTTGCCGACCGGTACATGATGTCGACTCTCCGGCTGACGCAGGTTGTCGACGACCGAATGATGGGTGCGCGCATCCTTGCCAACATGAGCCACCAAGCCAATTACTTGAGGCAGGCATCGCGCGCCATGCGTCTTGCCAGGGCAGCCATTGAGGGAGGACGAGCCCACTCCACGCCACGCGGAATGGCTCTGTTCGCGGCTCACGAAGCACGCGCCCTCTCTACCGTAGGGGACCACACGGGGGCGGGACGTGCAATGAACGAGGCAGAGCGATTTTTCGAACTCGCCGATACCGGTGACGATCCGGAGTGGCTCTCCTACATGGATGAAGCCGAACTGGTCGGCGAGTTCTGTCACTGCTTCCGTGATCTCGGGAAAAGCCGTGAGGCCGTGCACTTCGCAGAACGAGCAGTCTCCCTCACGGACCCCAAGTACGCCCGCACGCTCGGCTTCTGCCGCATGGTGCTCGCCCAGAGTCAGCTACTGAATGGTGAACTCGAAGCGGCAGTCACTACAGCGGGTCTCGCTGTCGAGGCCGGGGACGCCCTCCAATCCGCACGCTTTCAGCGGTACGTTACGGACTTCCAGCACGCAGTGTCGGTCCACGCCAGCAACAGTACCGTGCAGCAGTTCAACGAGCAGGTACGTGACGCGATGACGCAGATGGATGACGAATAGCGACCTCAGCCCGGATGCCAGTTGCGCGGCGCGTCATCATCCCGCAGGGAAGCAACGCGCCGAGCGTACTCCTCGGCTACCTCAGCGCTCTCGGAAACGTTCTGCATGAGCCAAGTGGTCATGTTGAATTCCTGAACGCCCCGCAGAGTGGCGAACCCAGACCACTCGCGCAGATCTCTGCCGTACGCACCAGTGAACTCCGCATACTGCTCCGGGGTCTGCCAACGGAGACTGTGATGCTCAGTGGCAGTAACCATCAGGTCCCACTCCTGATGATCGAAGCTGAACCTCTCCAGGTCGATAAGAATTACTCGGCCGTTCCGATCCACCATGAGGTTCTGGACATGCGCATCACCGTGTACCGGCCCCTTCTTGGACTCGAAGCGAAGATCTCCAATCCGGTCGCGCAACTCCCGCGCACGCTTGCGTAGGAATTCGCGGTCATCCTCCGGTATGTCGGTAGCCGCATCAATGCGCCGATCGGTTCGGTCCAAGGCAGGGAATGGTGCAAGGCTCAGACCGTCCGGCAGGCTCAGCGAGTGGAGGTCACGCAGAATTGCCCCCAACTCTCCGTAGGTTGCCTTCCGGTCGTTCTCCTTTATCAAGTGCCAGAACGTCACCGGATGGCCGTCGATGACCAACGGCTGCTCCAGATCATCGACGACACGGGCCGCCGGGAAGCCTTCACGCTCCAGCCAGCGCGACACCTCCACCTCGCCCCGTACAGAGGGCAGATACTCCGTTGATCTTGCGATGCGCACGACCACCGGGTGCTCCGTCAGCCGGAAGAGCGCGTTCTCTCCCAAGCGGATCAGTTGGGCCCCGTCGCTGCCGAGGCCCACTCGTCGGCACGCAGCAGCCATAGCCTGCGTAGCACCTGCCGACGAGAACCCCTCTCCTGAACCCTGTGCAGCGCCAGACGGCATGCGGTTCGGCTCCTCTCCATCACGCCGCCGGGCCCAGGGACCAACCGCAAGGCCGTCAGCGACTCACGGCAGACATCACTGCGACGGTACCCACGACGTGGGAACGAAGACGTGACGGAGCATGACGGTCAGCCACAGCACAGCACATCGTCCCCGCTCTCAGCAGAGAACGGGGACGATGTCGAGGCAGTACGGGGCGACCGTCGCTACGCGGTGGCCAGTTGACGCTCCGGCTCGGCGGCCTCGTCACGGTCGTCCAGGGGCGACGCGGTGGCGTTGTTGTAGGCGTCGTGGTCGAGGATCTTCTCGCGGGCCGAGACCACGACCGGTATCAGGGCCTGGCCGGCGACGTTCGTGGCCGTCCGCATCATGTCCAGGACCGGGTCGATGGCCATCAGCAGGCCGACGCCCTCCAGGGGGAGGCCGAGGGTGGAGAGGGTCAGGGTGAGCATGACCGTCGCGCCGGTGAGACCGGCCGTGGCGGCGGAGCCGATGACCGAGACGAAGGCGATCAGCAGGTAGTCACCGAGGCCGAGGTGCACGCCGAAGATCTCGGCGATGAAGATCGCCGCGAGCGCCGGGTAGATGGAGGCGCAGCCGTCCATCTTGGTGGTCGAGCCGAAGGGCACCGCGAAGGACGCGTACTCCTTGGGCACTCCCAGGCGTTCGGTGACCTTCTGGGTGAGCGGCATGGTGCCGACCGAGGAGCGGGAGACGAAGGCCAGCTGGATCGCGGGCCAGGCGCCCTTGAAGAAGCTCAGCGGGTTGACCTTGGCGACGGTCGCCAGCAGCAGCGGGTAGACGCCGAACATCACCAGCGCGCAGCCGATGTAGACGTCGGCGGTGAAGGTCGCGTACTTGCTGATGAGGTTCCAGCCGTACTCGGCGATGGCGGAGCCGATGAGCCCCAGGCTGCCCAGCGGGGCGAGGCGGATGACCCACCACAGGGCCTTCTGCAGCAGCTCCAGCACCGACTGGCTCAGGGTGAGGATCGGCTGCGCCCTCTCACCGAGCTGGAGGGCGGCGACGCCCGCGACAGCGGCCATGAAGACGATCTGCAACACCTGCAGATCGGTGAACGGCGTGATGACGTCCGTCGGCACGATGCCGGTGAGGAAGTCCAGCCAGGACCCGGCCTCGTCGGGCTTGGCGCCGTCCTTCGCGGTCAGGCCGGTGCCCGCGCCCGGGTTGGTGAGCAGGCCGATGGCCAGGCCGATGGCGACCGCGATGAGCGAGGTGGCCATGAACCACAGCAGCGTGCGGGTGGCCAGCCGGGCGGCGTTGCTGACGTTCCGCAGGTTCGTGATCGATATCAGGATCGCGAAGAAGACCAGCGGGGCGACGGCGAGCTTCAGCAGCTGGACGAAGATCGAGCCGATCTTGTCGAGCGTGGTGACCAGCCAGCCGACGTCGCCGCTGCGGGCGACCCAGCCGAGCACCACACCGAGGACGAGACCCAGCAGGATCTGCGCCCAGAACGGCACCTTGGGCAAGCGGAAGGACGACGTCCGGCCGGACGTCTCGGGGAGGGACGACAACGGACACACTCCGGGGGAGGTAAGCAGGGCGAGAAAAAGCCAGGAGTCCGTACGGGATCTCCGGCCGCTGTACGAGAGGGGTCAGCGGCGTTGACAGGCCGCGGACCGACAGCGGCAAAGATCGATGTGCAGGCGCGCCACGAGCGGAACGCTCGCTGCGATACGGGGCGCGGCTGCTGTCTTCATGACAAGTACATTAACACCAGAACTTTGGGGAACCCAAAGAAAATCTTTGGTCCCACTGGCCCCTGAAACAGCTCAACGCCCCCTGGGCCAGCGGCTACTGGCCCAGGGGGCATCGGAAACGAGTGCGGAGTGTGAGGATCCTTACACGGAGTTACGCGCCGGCGCGCGAGCCGTCCTGCACGCTGTCCTGCGCGCCGTCCTCCTGGCTCTGGCTCGCCGACAGCCGCTCCTTGGCCCGGTCCACGCGCTCGGCGACCTGCACCGCCATCGCCTCGCGCTGCTTGCGCAGCAGGACGAAGCTGAGCGGGGCGGACACGACCAGCGCGAGCAGGACGACCCAGAACAGGTTGGAGGCGCCGAGGCCGGCGGGGACGACGCGGAAGTAGACCAGGGCCCACATGATCAGAAAGCAACCGGCGAAGATCCCCAGGCGCATGCTGGTGTAGCGGAGCGTGGCGCTCGGCTTGAGAGACACGGCGGGGTCCCCTTTCTCCGGGAAGTCCTCCTGGAAGTTCCTGCCCTCCCAGTCAATCACGTCCGGTTTCTGATCAATTCAGCGCCCAGTCAGTTCAGTGGGAGCCGTCAGTTCAGCGGTAGCCACATGGTGATGTCGTCGCGGAAGTCGTCGTCCGCGACCTTGATCGCCCCCGGCACCCGGCCGACCTCCTTGTAGCCGCACGACGCGTAGAAACGGTCCACCCCGGTGCCGCCCCGGCAGGTGAGCCGTATGCCCCGGATGCCGTCCATCCCGCGCGCGGCTTCCTCCACGGCGGCCATCAGCTCACGGCCGTAGCCCTTGCCCTGGTGGGAGGGGTGCACCATCACGGTGTAGAGCCAGCACCAGTGCCGCATCAGCCGGTGGGTGTTGAGGGTGAAGAAGGCGGTCGCGGCCGCCGCGCCGGTCTCGTCCCGGCCGACGAGCAGCCGGGTGTGCCCCTCGGCCATCGCGGCGAGGTGCTTGATCAACTCGGGCCGTACGTCCTCCGTGGTCACCGGTGGCACGAAACCGACGGCGCCGCCCGCGTTCGAGACGTCCGCCCAGAGCGTACGGATCGAGTCGAGCAGCTCAGGGGTGGTCTCGGGGTCGAGGTCGAACGTCAGGGGCATGCGGACGACGATATCCGAGCAGCTGTCCGAACCAGCTCCGTGGCCCAGGGCCCGGCGAAGAGACTCAGCGAAGGGCCTCCGCCACGATCAGCAGATCCGACACCAGGCCCCGGTGGACCGCCTCGCGGTCGTCGGCCCGCAGTACGGCGGACGGGTGGATCGTGGCGACCATCTCGCGGTCGTCCAGCGCGGGGCACGTCAGCAGCGTCCCCCGCTGCTCGGTCACCCGGAACGACGGCCCCAGCAGCGCCTTCCCGGCGGTCGCGCCGAGCGCCACGATCATCTCGGGGTCGATCGCCCGCACCTCCGCGGCCAGCCAGGGACGGCAGGCGGTCATCTCGCGCAGGCTGGGCGGCTTGTGGATGCGCCGCTTGCCGCGCTCGGGGACGACCGTGAACTTGAAGTGCTTGACGGCATTGGTGATGTACGTCTCGTCCGGGTCCACCCCGGCCTCGTCCAGCGCCCGGGTCAGCACCCGGCCGGCGGGCCCGACGAACGGCTTGCCCTGCCGGTCCTCCTGGTCGCCTGGCTGCTCGCCGACGAGGACGACGCGGGCGTGCGGGGCGCCCGCGCCGAACACGGTCTGCGTCGCCTCGCGGTGCAGCGGGCAGCCGCGGCATCCGGCGGCCGCCTCCCGGAGCGCGTCCAGACCGGCGCCGCCGGGCACGAAGGGCTCGGCCGTGTACGCGTCCTCGGGGGCCGTACGGGCGCTCATGCGCCCCGGGTACCCGCCGCGCCGTCCCTCAGACGAATACGTACGAAGGGGCTCACACCCGCATCGGCTGCGGCGACTCGCGCCGGGCCGGGTCCGGGCCCTCGTACTCGCGGATGGTCTCGTACCGGGTGTTGCGCTCCACCGGGCGGAAGCCCGCGTCCCGGATCAGGTCCAGCAGGTCGTCGCGGGTCAGCTTGTTCGGCGTGCCGTAGTTGTCCGCGTCGTGCGTGATCTTGTACTCGACGACCGAACCGTCCATGTCGTCCGCGCCGTGGTTGAGGGCGAGCTGCGCGGTCTGCACCCCGTGCATCACCCAGAAGACCTTGACGTGCGGGACGTTGTCGAACAGCAGCCGGGAGACCGCGAAGGTCTTCAGCGCCTCCGCACCGGTCGCCATGGAGGTGCGCGCCTGCAGCCGGTTGCGGATCTTGCCGTCCTGCATGTCCACGAAGTCGTGCTGGTAGCGCAGCGGGATGAAGACCTGGAATCCGCCGGTCTCGTCCTGCAGCTCACGCAGCCGCAGCACGTGGTCCACCCGGTGCCGGGGCTCCTCGATGTGCCCGTACAGCATGGTGCACGGGGTCTTGAGACCCTTCTCGTGCGCCAGCCGGTGGATGCGCGACCAGTCCTCCCAGTGGGTGTCGTGGTCGACGATGTGCTGCCTGACCTCCCAGTCGAAGATCTCCGCGCCGCCGCCGGTCAGCGACTCCAGACCGGCGTCGATCAGCTCGTCCAGGATCTCGGACGCGGACATGCCGGAGATCTTCTCGAAGTGGTGGATCTCGGTGGCGGTGAACGCCTTCAGCGACACCTCGGCGGGCAGCGCCTCCTTGAGCGCCTTCAGCGACCGCGGGTAGTAGCGCCAGGGCAGGGTGGGGTGCAGCCCGTTGACGATGTGCAGCTCGGTGAGCTTGTCGTTCTCCATCGCCTTGGCGAGGCGGACGGCCTCCTCGATGCGCATCGTGTACGCGTCCTTCTCGCCCGGCTTGCGCTGGAAGGAGCAGTAGGCGCAGGACGCGGTGCACACGTTCGTCATGTTGAGATGACGGTTGACGTTGAAGTGGACGACGTCGCCGTTCTTGCGGGTGCGCACCTCATGGGCGAGCCCGCCCAGCCAGGCCAGGTCGTCGGACTCGTACAGGGCGATGCCGTCCTCACGGGTGAGCCGCTCCCCCGCGAGAACCTTCTGCTCCAACTCCCGCTTGAAACCCACATCGTGTGTCGCTGCGCTCATGCGACGGCCGCCTCCCATGCGTCTGGCCCTACGTCGTCGTGCCGGTGTCGGCCTTCGCCGAGACTACGCCTCGACGTCCTCGGGAAGTTCCCCGACCCGGTTCTCCCACTTCGTGGAGAGCACGATCGTGGAACGCGTCCGGGCGACGCCCTTGGTCAGGGACAGTCTGCGGACGGTGCGCTCCAAGCCGTCCACGTTCGAGGCACGCACCTTGAGCATGTACGAGTCGTCGCCCGCGATGAACCAGCAGTCCTCGATCTCGGCGAGGTCGCGCAGCCGCTGCGCCACGTCCTCGTGGTCGGCGGCGTCGGAGAGCTGGAGGCCGATGAGGGCGGTGACTCCGAGGCCGAGGGAGGCCGCGTCCACGGTCGCGCGATAGCCCGTGATCACCCCGGCCGTCTCCAGGCGGTTGATCCGGTCCGTGACGCTGGGCCCGGAGAGGCCGACGAGCCTGCCGAGCTCCGCGTACGAGGCCCTGCCGTTCTCCCGCAGGGCCTGGATGAGCTGCCTGTCCACCGCGTCCATATGCCGTGCGCCTTCCATTATTCAGGGTTAGAGCGTCATTACATGTAGAATCTAAGGCATCAGGACCACAAGTCCTGCAAATCCTCTAGGCGTTCGGCCTGTTACCTCAGGAGATGAGAACTCACCGTGTACACGATCGAAGGTCTTGAAGCCCGCATGCTGGAGCTGCGGGAACTGGCCGGCCGCTCGCGTGCCGTGGTCCGTACCCATGACCGTCCCGTGTCCCGGACGGCCCGCCGCGCGGCCGTCGTCGCGGCCCGCGCCGCCCGCGCCAGGAAGCGCTGGACGCGCTAGTCCGGTCCTCGGTCTCCACCGAGTTCCCCCTCCCACCGGCGGTACAGCTTGTGCGGCACCCCCGCCGCGTCCAGCACCCGCCCCGCGACGAAGTCCACCAGATCCTGGATGTGCCTCGCACCCGCGTAGAACGCCGGCGAGGCGGGCAGCACCACGGCGCCCGCCTCGTCCAGCGTCACCAGGTGCCGCAGGGTCTGCCCGTTCAGCGGGGTCTCCCGCACCGCCACCACGAGCGGACGGCGCTCCTTCAGCGTCACGCTCGCGGCCCGCTGGAGCAGGTCCTTCGAAAGGCCCAGCGCGACCCCGGCCACACACGCGGTGCTCGCGGGGACGATCAGCATCCCCTTGACGGCGTAGCTGCCCGAGGACGGCCCGGCGGCCAGATCCCCGGCCGCCCAGTGAGTCACGTCCGCCGAGTCCACCGGGACGTCGTCGAACGCGTCCGGCGTACCGTCCGCGCCGCGCGCCAGCCAGCGGCGCAGATCCTCCCGCCAGTGCGCGTCCCGGAACCCGATCCCCGTCTCGTCCAGCAGCGTCAGCCGCGAGGCGCGGCTGACGACCAGGTCGACGGCCTCACCCGCGTACAGCAGCGCGCGCAGCACCGAGGCGGCGTACGGCGTCCCGGACGCGCCGGATACACCGACCACCCAGGGCCGACGTCTGCTCACTTCTTCGTGCGGCCTGTTCGGCCCGTGCGGCGGCTCCACACACCGAGCCTATCCGGGGGTCTCACGGGCCGAGGCCCCGCACCACCAGGTCGAGCAGAGCGCAGCAGAACAGGGCGATTCCGATGAAGCCGTTCACCGTGAAGAAGGCGCGGTTGAGGCGGGAGAGATCGTCCGGGCGCACGATCGTGTGCTCGTACGCGAACGCCGCCGCCACGATCAGCAGCCCCAGCCAGAAGAAGGCCCCGGCGCCGGTGGCCAGCGCGTACCAGACCAGCAGCAGTGTGGTGATCACATGGCAGGCGCGTGCCCCGTGGAGCGCCCCCGCGATGCCGAAGCGCGCCGGTACCGACCGCACCCCGTGCGCCCGGTCGGCGGCCACGTCCTGGCAGGCGTAGATCAGGTCGAACCCGCCGATCCAGATGCCGATCGCGAGGCCGAGGATCACCGCGTCCCACGACCACTCGCCGGTGACCCCGATCCAGGCGCCGATCGGGCCGATCGCCTGGGCGAGGCCCAGGATGGCGTGCGGGAAGTCGGTGAACCGCTTGCCGTACGGATAGACCACCATCGGGACGACCGCGACCGGCGCCAGCACCAGGCACAGCGGGTTGAGCAGCGCGGCGGCTCCGAGGAAGACGACCAGCGCGACCAGCGCCCCGGTCCAGGCGGTGCGGACCGAGACCGCGCCGGTGACCAGCTCGCGGGAGGCGGTCCGGGGGTTCCGCGCGTCGATCTTGCGGTCGATGACGCGGTTGGCGGCCATCGCGAAGGTACGCAGGCCCACCATCGCGACCGTGATCAGCAGCAGCTTGATCCAGTGGACGGAGCCGTCCCACAGCTGCATCGCGGTCAGCGCGGCGGTGTATGCGAAGGGCAGCGCGAAGACGGAGTGCTCGATCATCACCAGGCGCAGGAACGACCTGGTCCGGCCGGGCTGTGGCACGGCGGCGGCAGCGGAGGTCACAGTCCGAGTTCCTTCCAGCGTCGGGTCACCCGATCGGCCACTTCCGGATCGGACTGGACCATGTGCGGCCAGCCGCCGTCGCGCGTGTAGCCCTCCTCGGGCCACTTGGCGGTGGCGTCGATGCCCGCCTTGCCGCCCCAGAACTGCTGGTACGAGGCGTGGTCCAGATGGTCGACCGGGCCCTCGACCACGGTCAGATCGCGGGCGTAGTCGGTGTTCCCCAGCGCGCGCCAGGACACCTCGTGCAGATCGTGTACGTCACAGTCCGCGTCGACTACGACGATCAGCTTGGTCAGCGACATCATGTGGGCACCCCAGATGGCGTGCATGACCTTCTGCGCGTGCTTGGGGTACTTCTTGTCGATCGAGACGATCGCACAGTTGTGGAAGCCGCCCGACTCGGGGAGGTGGTAGTCCACGATGTCCGGGATGATGATCTTCAGCAGCGGGAGGAAGAACCGCTCGGTCGCCCGCCCCAGCGGCCCGTCCTCGGTCGGCGGACGGCCCACCACGATCGACTGGAGCAGTGGGCGGGACCGCATCGTCACGCAGTCGATGGTCAGCGCCGGGAAGGGCTCCTGGGGCGTGTAGAAGCCGGTGTGGTCGCCGAACGGGCCCTCCGGCAGCATCTCCCCGGGCTCCAGCCAGCCCTCGATGACGACCTCGGCGGCGGCCGGGACCTGGAGCGGCACCGTCTTGCAGTCGACCATCTCGATCCGCCGCCCCTGCACGAACCCCGCGAACAGGTACTCGTCGATGTCCCCGGGGAGCGGGGCGGTCGACGCGTACGTCACGGCGGGCGGCGCGCCGAAGGCGATCGCGACCGGCAGCCTCTCCCCGCGCCGGGCCGCGACCTGGTAGTGGTTGCGGCTGTCCTTGTGGATCTGCCAGTGCATGCCGATGGTGCGGCGGTCGTGGCGCTGGAGGCGGTAGAGGCCGAGGTTGCGCACCCCGGTCTCCGGGTGCTTGGTGTGGGTGAGGCCGAGGTTGAAGAACGAGCCGCCGTCCTCGGGCCAGGTGAACAGGGCCGGGAGCGCGTCGAGGTCGACGTCGTCGCCGGTCAGCACCACTTCCTGGACCGGTGCCTCCTTCACCTTCTTCGGCGGTACGTGCGCCACGGAGCCGAGCTTCCCGAACGCCTCGCGCAGCCCGACGAAGCCCTGCGGCAGCTCGGGCTTGACCAGCCCGCCGATCTTCTCGCTGATCTCGTCGTACGAGCGCAGGCCCAGGGCCTTGAGGAGCCGGCGATCCGTGCCGAACACGTTCATGGCCAGCGGCATCGCCGCGCCCTTGACGTTCTCGAAGAGCAGCGCGGGACCGCCCGCCTTGTTGACGCGGTCGACGATCTCGCCGATCTCCAGATACGGATCGACTTCGGCCTTGACGCGCTTGAGGTCGCCTTCCCTGTCGAGCGCCCGCAGAAAGGAACGAAGATCGTCATAAGCCATGCGTCCCAGTATCCGGTACGCACTACCCTGGTCCCGTAACTGGGGCCCGCTCGACCGGCCCCGAACACCACACGCAGGGGGATCGCCTCATGCTCCGGGTGCTGATGATCCTGGTGCCGCTGGCACTCAGCATCTACGCGTTCATCGACTGCATCACCACCGAAGAGCGGGACGTCCGCCATATCCCCAAGCCGCTCTGGGCGATCCTCGTCCTGCTGTTCCCGGTGGTGGGCTCGATCTCCTGGCTGCTGGTGGGCCGCAAGCGGGCCACGGCGCCCGAGGCGCGGCGCGCGTGGATCGCCCCGGACGACAACCCGGAGTTCCTGAAGTCCCTGGGGGAGCGGCGGGAGGACCGGCCGGAGGACGGCGACGAACTGCGCCGCGGGGGCGAGGGTCCGGAGGACACCCCGCCGCCCGCGGCGTCGTGAGGTTTCGGCGTTCCTGAGTTCTCTGCTCGTCAGACTCCGGCGTAGGAGTGCTTGCCGGTGACGAAGATGTTCACGCCGTAGTAGTTGAACAGGAAGCAGGCGAAGGCGATCAGCGCGAGGTAGGCGGCCTTGCGCCCCTTCCAGCCCGCGGTGGCCCGGGCGTGCAAGTAGCAGGCGTAGGCGACCCAGGTGATGAAGGACCAGACCTCCTTGGGGTCCCAGCCCCAGTAGCGGCCCCACGCGGCCTCGGCCCAGATCGCGCCCGCGATGATCGTGAACGTCCACAGCGGGAAGATCGTGGCGTTGATCCGGTACGCGAACTTGTCCAGCGACGCCGCCGACGGCACCCGCGCCAGCACGGACTTGACGCCCTGACCGTACTGCTTGAGCTCCGGGTTCTCCAGCTGCGCCTCGTAGCGATCGCGGAACAGGTAGAGCAGCGTGGAGACAGCCCCCATGTAGAACGCGGCGCCGGAGATGATCGCGCAGCTCACGTGGATCCACAGCCAGTACGAGTGCAGGGCGGGAACCAACTGGTCGCTGTCGGTGTACAAGACAGAGACAGCCAGTCCGAGGTCGAGGAGGACCGAGGTGGTCAGGGGCAGACCGATCCAGCGCACGTTCTTCTTCAGCAGGAGCAGCGTGAGGTACGTGCCGACCGCGACCATGCCGAAGGTCGTGGAGAACTCGTACATGTTGCCCCAGGGCGCCCGCTGTACGGACAGCGCACGGGTGAGGACGGCCCCGGCATGAAGGACGAACGCCAGGACGGTCAGGCCGACCGCGATCCGGCCGTAGACATCGCCCTGCTCGGTGCCGCCCGAGGCGCCCGGCCCGTCAGGGACGTCGCGGCTGCCGGCCGCGGCCCGGGTGATGACCTTCGGACGCTCCAGTACGGCGGTGCCGGTGCCGCCTTTCTCGGCGGTCTTCACCGTGACCGAGGGGCGGTTGGCGGCCCCGCCCTCGGTGGTGAGCGCGGCGGCGGTGCGGCCCACGGCGCTGCGGCTGCCGAAGACCCACTCGGCGATATGGGCGAGGAAGGCGAGGGTGTAGACCGTCATCGCCGTGTAGATCAGCCAATTGCTGTACTGGGCGAGGCTTTCGTTGACTGCGGCCGCGAGGTTCACGCGCGCGCTCCTTCTGCGGGATCTGCGGGGTCTGCGGTGTCTCCGGGTTCTGCGGTGCCTTCGGGATCTGCCGCGGGGGGCGCGTCCGTCTGCAGCCGGACGGCCAGATCGCCCAGCTCCTCGGGGAGCTTGGCGTATTCGTTGCGGCCGAGCCCGGCCATCTCGACGACGGTCGCGCCGTCGGCCCCCCGCACCGCCCGGATCCAGACCCGGCGGCGCTGGATGAACAGCGAGCCGACCAGACCCACCAGGGCGCCCACGGCGCCCAGCAGGGCCGTCTGGTCACCCGGCTTGTGCGAGATCTGGAAGCTGGCCCAGCTCTTGACGCCGTCGAAGGTCAGCGTGCCCTCGCCGTTCGGCAGCTTCATGGTGTCGCCGGGCGCGAGCGCCCGGGCGAACTTGGTCTTCCCGTCGGGCTCCAGATACTGCTTCATCCGCGACTTGTCGAGCTGGTACACGCTCTGCGGGGTACCACCGTCGATGCCGAGGCTGCCGTGGTAGGCCGTCAGCACCAGCGCCGGATTGTCCAGCGCCGGGAACTGGGAGAACATGCCCTTGCTGCGCACCCAGGTCGGCAGGAACTGCCCCTGGTACGCGACCTGGTCACGCTTGCCGTTCTTGTCGCGGTAGTCACCGAGCTTGATGACCATGCTCTCGGTGAGGTTGGCCCCGTCGATCGGCAGCCCGACCACCGGCCCCTGGTGCACCACTTCGCCCTGGCCGTCCCGGACCGTGACGACCGGCGAGTAGCCGTGGTTCAGCAGGAAGACCTTGTAATTCTGGATCTCCAGCGGCTCGTTCACCTTGATCGACTTCTTGCGGGCGGCCCCGTCCACCCCGTCCCAGTAGGTGACGTCGGCGCGGAAGGTGCGCGGCGTGCGCATCTGGGGGCCGCTGCGCTCGTAGGTCGCGTGGAAGCGGTCCAGCTGGAAGCTGAAGGGCGCCAGGTCGTCGCTCTGGAACAGCTGCCCGGTCTTGATGTCGTCGTACTGCGTCAGGCTGTTGGAGAAGCCGCCGCCCTCGGTGATCAGGCTGCTGCCCTCGGTCTTCCACAGCTGGCCCGCGGCGAAGGAGACCAGCAGCACGATCAGCGCGGTGTGGAAGAGCAGATTGCCGACCTCACGCAGGTAGCCCTTCTCGGCGGCGACCGCGTTCCCCGTGATGTGGCTGCGGAAGCGCCTCCGCTTCATGATCCGCTGCGCCGCCTCCAGCACCTTCTCCGGCTCGGCGTCGCTGCGCCAGGTGGCGTAGGCGGGAAGCCGGGTGAGCCGGCGCGGGGCGGCCGGCGGGCGGCCGCGCAGCTGGCCCACGAACGCCCAGGTGCGCGGCACGATGCAGCCGATGAGCGAGATGAACAGCAGGATGTAGATCGCCGAGAACCACACCGAGCTGTAGACGTGGAACAGCTGGAGCTTCTCGTAGATCGGGGTGACCGTCGGGTGCTTGTCCTTGAAGTCCTGGACCTTGACCTGGTCGATGCTGGTCTGCGGGATCAGCGAGCCCGGGATCGAGCCCAGCGAGAGCAGGAAGAGCAGCAGCAGCGCGACCCGCATCGAGGTCAGCTGCCGCCAGAACCACCTGGCCCAGCCGAGCGGCCCCAGCGAGGGGACGTTGATCTCCTCCGCGGGGGCGGTGGACAGCTGCGATCCCGCCGCGCCCAGCTCGCGCTCCTCGGCGGACTGGCCACTGTCGGCCGCCTTGTCGGCCGCCTTCTCGGCCGCGGAGTCGGTATCGGTGGTGGACATGGATCAGATCCCAACGTTGAAGCTCTGAGCCCAGCTCTGCGTGTCGCTCATGATGGCGTCCCAGACCCCGGTGAGCAGCAGCACCCCCAGGGCGATGAGCAGACCGCCGCCGGTCCGCATCACCCACACGTAGTGCTGTTTGACCCAGGCGAAGGCGCCCAGCGCGCGCCGGTAGGCCACCGCGACGGCGACAAACGGCAGTCCGAGCCCGACGCAGTACGCGACGGTCAGCAGAGCGCCACGCCCCGCGCTCCCCTCATTGAACGCCAGCGCCTGGACGGCGGTGAGGGTGGGCCCCAGGCACGGCGTCCAGCCGACGCCGAACAGGGCGCCCAGCACCGGCGCGCCCGCGATCCCCATCGTCGGCGAGAGGTGGAAGCGGAACTCCCGCTGCCCGAAGCCCTTCAGCAGCCCCATGAAGGCCAGGCCCATCACGATCGTGACGGCCCCGAGGATCTTGGAGAGGGTCTCCTTGTGCTCCTGGAGCGTCCAGCCGAAGTGGCCGAACAGCGCGCCGCCGGAGACGAAGACGGCGGTGAAGCCGAGCACGAAGAGCGAGGCGCCCGCGACCATCCGGCCGCGTCTGGCCTCCGCCAGATCCGTACCGGTGATCCCGGTGACGTACGACATGTAGCCCGGCACCAGGGGCAGCACACAGGGGGAGAAGAAGGAGACCAGTCCGCCGAGGACGGCGATCGGCAGGGCGAACAGCAGCGCCCCGGTCAGCACGGTCTCATTCGCACCGGTGGCGGCGAGCGTCATCACAAGAGGTCACTTCTCCGCGATGAGCGGGTCGACCATCTTGCGCATGCTGTCCTCGCTGAGCGGGGTGAGCGCGCGGGCCGCGATCTTGCCGTCCCGGTCCAGAACGATGGTCGACGGGATGGCCTGCGGGTTGAGGCTGCCCTTGGGGAAGCGCAGCATCAGCTTGCCGATCGGGTCGTACAGGCTCGGATAGCCGACCTTGAACGCCTTCTCGAACCTGAGCGCGGGGGCTCGGTTGCTGTCACGCGTGTTGATCCCGATGAACTGGACGCCCTTGGCCTTGGTGTCCTCGGCGACCTTGGCGAGGTTCGGGGCCTCGGCCCGGCAGGGCGCGCACCAGGAGCCCCATACGTTGAGGACGACGATCTTGCCCTTGTAGTCGGCCACGTCGAGCGGCTTGTCCTCCAGGGTCTTGCCGGACAGCTCGGGAGCCTCCATGCGGTCCCCCTTGGGCACGGTGTCGACGCCGCCCTTGCCCTGCACAAACTTGGTATCGGCGGATCCGCCCGAGGTGCCGCCGCTACCGCAGGCGGAAAGGGACAGCGCGGCAACCGCGGCCCCGGTGGCCAGCACGGTTGCGCGACGGTAGGTCGCGAGACGCCGAGGGGCGCGGCAGGCACTCATGTGAAAAGTTTCGCATGGCCCATTTGCGGATCTTCGCCACCCCCCTCGGCTGCTCTCGGAGGGGGTCGGTCAGCTGCTGCCCGCGCTCCAGGCCTGGCCCACACCGAACCCCTGAAGATCCGCGAGCACGGCCGGGTCCTGCGCGTCCATCCAGTCCGTGAGCTGCTTGAAGGACACCAGCCGCACGTCCTTGTGCTTCTCGTCCGCCATGTGCTTGAGCGCTTCTTCGACGGCGTCCATATAGATCCCGCCGTTCCACTTCTCGAAGTGGTTCCCGATGAAGAACGGGGCGCGATTGGTCTCGTAGGCCCGCTGGAAACCGGCGATGTACGCATCGGCGGCCTGCTTGCGCCAGCCCGGGTAGTTGGCGGGCGGCGCATTCGTGGAATTCCGCGACTGGTTCGCCAAAATGTTGTAATCCATGGAGAGCACCTCAAAAGAGTGCCCGGGGAAAGGAATCTGCTGCAGCGGATAGTCCCACAGCCCCCTCTTCTTCGACGGCCACACCTGACGACCGCCGGGCGAACTGGCGTCATAGCGCCAGCCGAGCTTGCGGGCGGTCGGCAGCAGATTCTCCTGACCCAGCAGACAGGGGGTGCGCCCGCCGATCAGTTCCTCGCGGTAATCGAAGGGCAGCGGATCGACATCCTTGAATCCGGTGTTCGTGCGCCACTGGGTGACGAACGACACGGCCTGCTCGACCTCGGACTCCCACTGGGCGGACGTCCAGTGGGCGACGGTGCCGCGGCCGGAACAGAAGTGGCCGTTGAAGTGCGTGCCTATCTCATGCCCCTCCAGCCAGGCCAGACGCACGTTCCGCAGCGTCTCCTTGACGTGGTCGTCGGAGAGGTAGCCGATGTCGGAGGCGCCCACCGGATTGTTCGGCGGCTTGTACAGCGACTTCTTCGACTCCGGCAGGCAGTAGAGACCGGAGAGGAAGAACGTCATGGTCGCGCCGTGATCCTTGGCGAGCTTCCGGAAACGCGGAAAGAGGCCGTTGCCGACCTCCCCCGCGCCGTCCCAGGAGAAAACCACGAACTGCGGCGGCTTCTGCCCCCGCTCAAGGCGCTCCGGCGTGGGATCCTTCGGCCGGCTCACCCCACGGGAAGTTGAACCGTCACCTATCGGCTTTGCCTGCGCGGTCCTCTTCGGCGCCGCCTTGCCCGACCCCGACGAACAGCCGACGGCGGTCAGTGACGCGACCGCCCCCACACCAAGACCGAGGATCCCCCTCCGGCTGACCTCACGCATAGCGTCCTCAATTCGCACTCGCCGCACTGGTTGTCCGGGCCACGGACGACCTTTGAGATGGCGAGACGAATAGCGGGGTTCCGAACGGACGCGGTCAATTACAGTCCCGGGACAATATCCGGGGCACGATTACCCCATGCGATGAGACGCCTACAGCGCGCTGGTCACGCGCCGACCCCCTTGGAGGCCCCCTTCACCTTCTTGGCGCCCGCGAGGAGATGGGCGGGGACGAGGTCGCGGGCCGGTTCGCTGTAGCCGATCGACACGATCTTGTCGCCGCGGTAGGTGAAGGTCGTGAGGCTGGCCAGGGTGCACTGCCGCTTGCGCGGGTCGTGCCACAGCCGCCGCCGCTCCGCGAAGCTGCGCACGATCCAGATCGGCAGCTGATGGCTGACACAGACCGCCTCATGCCCGCGGGCGGCGTCGCGCGCCGCGCCCAGGGCCCCCATCATCCGCACCACCTGGTCGACGTACGGCTCGCCCCAGGAGGGACGGAAGGGGTTGGTGAGATGACGCCAGTTGGCCGGCCTGCGCAGCGCGCCGTCGCCCACCCCGAAGGTCTTCCCCTGGAAGGCGTTCGCCGCCTCGATCAGCCGCTCGTCGACCGCCACGTCCAGACCGTGCGCCTTGCCGATCGGCGCGGCCGTCTCCTGGGCCCGCTCCAGCGGGGAGGCGACCACATGGGTGATGTCGCGCTCAGCGAGGTGCTCGGCGACCCGGTCGGCCATGCGACGGCCCAGCTCGGACAGGTGGTAGCCGGGCAGGCGCCCGTACAGGACGCCCTCCGGGTTCTCCACCTCGCCGTGGCGCATCACATGGACGACGGTGATGTCGTTCTCGCTCTGTGTCATGTCACCCATCATTCAGTCGCCTCGGCGGCTGCCCGCGCCGCCCCCGGCAGAGCCTCCGCCACCCGCTCCAGCGCCCGCTCGTCATGGGTCGTCGAGACGAACCACGACTCGAAGGCGGACGGCGGCAGATAGACGCCCTGGGACAGCATCGCGTGGAAGAAGGGGGTGAAGCGGAACGCCTGCTGCGCCTTCGCCCCGGCGTAGTCCGTGACGTCCTCGTCGGTGAAGAAGACGGAGAACATGTTGCCCGCGACCTGGACGCGATGGGCGACGCCCGCCTTGTCCAGCGCCTCGGTCACCAGCTCCCGCAGCCGGGCGGAGGCCGCGTCGACCTTGTCGTACGCCGCGTCGTCCAGCAGCCGCAGCTGCGCCACACCCGCCGCCGTCGCGACCGGGTTCCCGGACAGGGTGCCCGCCTGGTAGACCGGGCCGGCCGGGGCGAGCTGCGCCATGACATCGGCGCGGCCGCCGAAGGCCGCGGCCGGGAAGCCGCCGCCCATGACCTTTCCGAAGGTCATCAGATCGGGTACGACCCCGTCGAGCCCGAACCAGCCGGCCTTGGAGACCCGGAAGCCGGTCATGACCTCGTCGGAGATGTAGAGCGCGCCGTTGTCGGCGCACAGCTCCTTCAGGCCCGCGTTGAACCCGGGCAGCGGCGGCACCACGCCCATGTTCCCCGCCGACGCCTCGGTGATCACACAGGCGATCTCGCCCGGGTGCGCGGCGAACGCCGCCCGCACCGCCTCCAGGTCGTTGTACGGCAGTACGAGGGTCTCCCCCGCCTGCGCGCCGGTCACCCCCGGGGTGTCCGGCAGCCCGAAGGTCGCGACCCCGGACCCGGCCGCGGCCAGCAGGGCGTCCACGTGACCGTGGTAACAGCCGGCGAACTTGATCACCTTGGGGCGGCCGGTGAACCCGCGGGCCAGGCGGATCGCCGACATCGTCGCCTCGGTGCCGGACGACACCAGGCGCACCTGCTCGACGGGGCCGACGCGGGCCACGATCTCCTCGGCGAGTTCGACCTCGCCCTCGCCGGGCGTGCCGAACGACGTACCACGTGCGACGGCGGCCTGCACGGCCGCGATCACCTCGGGGTGCGAATGGCCGAGGATCATCGGTCCCCACGAACACACGAGGTCGACGTACTCGCGTCCGTCGGCATCGGTGAGGTACGGACCGTCACCCGACACCATAAAGCGGGGCGTACCTCCGACGGCGCGGAAAGCCCGGACCGGAGAGTTCACGCCGCCGGGCGTCACGACGGCCGCGCGATCGAAAAGCGTCTGCGAAACTGGGGCTGCGTACGGATAGCTCACGCTAGCCATGTTGTCAGAGGGTGACGGAGTCCTGCCGTCGGGAGTTTCACAACGCCGACGCGGGGGAGGTCTCAGTCATATTGATCAGTTTGATCAGGTCGCAATGATCGGGTTGCGCGGCGGTGGCTGCGAGTGGTCGGGTGGAGATATGTATCGCGGTGGCGAACTGGGTGAAGGGACTGACGATCGAGGCCCCGAGCGTGCCCGCCCCGGACGCCATCGGCGAGAAGACGCGGGCAGGGCAAGCAGGAGCGGGGGCCGCATGGGGGTGACCTACAAGTACTTCGGCGCGCCCGACGGGGCCACCGCGGCCCGGGTCCCCATCTCCATGCGCCCCGAGGAGCTGGGCGGCGACGAGCTGGGTCACGGCATGTTCACCAAGATCAAGCCGGAGACGGTGGCCGCGATGGTCCTCACCGGCATCGAGGGCGTGCCCCTGCACAAGGTGCCCCCGCTCGAACTCGTCGTCCTGCACCCGGACTACGCCGTCGTCAAGCTGCCGATGACCGCCGTCGACCCGCTGCGGGGCGTCGGCGAGGAGGCGGTGGGCGCCGCGGCGTTCATCTGGTCCACGGTCCCGGACCGCGGCGGCCCGCGCGATGCCTTCCTGGTCTACCAACTGCTGCACGAGTGGCAGGACTTCAGCCACCGGCTGCACGAGGCGGGCCACCAACCGTACTGCCTGGTCTGGCCCTGAGCGAGCCTCGGCCGTCGGCCGGCCCTGAGTGGTGTCCTAGCCTTCCCCCATGCTCATCGCACGCTCCGTCAGCCTGTTCGTCCTGGCCGCCCTCCTGGAAATCGGAGGCGCCTGGCTGGTCTGGCAGGGTGTGCGCGAGCACAGGGGATGGGCCTGGATCGGCGCCGGGATCATCGCCCTCGGCGCCTATGGTTTCGTCGCCACGCTCCAGCCGGATGCGGAGTTCGGCCGCATCCTCGCGGCGTACGGCGGCGTCTTCGTCGCCGGTTCACTCGCCTGGGGCATGGTGGCGGACGGCTACCGGCCCGACCGTTTCGATGTGATCGGTGCGCTGATCTGCCTGGCCGGTGTCGCCGTGATCATGTACGCCCCTAGAAGGTGAGCGGGCGGCCGTGGTGACCGTGGTCGTCGTCCTGCTCCTCAGTTGAGAGGACGCAGCCTGTGTCCGGGTCGATCAGCACCCGGGTGACGGTGTCGCCGCACTCGACGTCCACGGCCCACACCTTGTGGTCGCCGTGGTTGTTGTCGTTGTGGTGCCGGCCTTGGTGCTGGTCCTGGCGGTGGTCGTTCCTGCGGTGGTCGTTCTTGCCGTGGTCGTCGCGCCGGGCGTCGTCCTCGGGGCAGTCGTCGTCCACCAGCTCGGCGCTGACGGCCTCACCGCCGACCTCGCACTCGGCGATCTCCACGGCCTGCTGCAGCGTCACCGGTCCGCTGGTGCTCTGCTGGTCGTGGTCGCGGCCGTGGTCGTCCTGGTGGTCGCCGTGGGCGGCGGCCTGGGTCGACTCGACGTACTGGCTCATGGCGCGCTGCTGGTAGCCGTGGCCCTGCGGGGCGCCGTTCTCGCGCTGGTAGCGGCCCGGACGGCCGTTCTGCCAACCGTTCTGGCCCTGGTTGGCGGCGGCCTGGTTGTTGGTGGCCTGGCCGTTCATCTGCTGCCCGTGGCCCTGCTGCCCGTGGCCCTGCTGGCCGTTCTGGTGCTGCTGCTGGCCGTTCTGGTGCTGCTGCCCGTTGTTCTGCTGCCCATTGTTCTGCTGTTGGTTGCCGTGCTGCTGGTTGTTGTTCTGGTGCTGCTGCCCGTTGTTCTGCTGCCCATTGTTCTGCTGTTGGTTGCCGTGCTGCTGGTTGTTGTTCTGGTGCTGCTGCTGGCCGTTCTGGTGCTGCCAGTTGTCGTGCTGCTGCTGGTGGTTGTTGTTCTGGTGCTGCCCGTTGTCGTGCTGCTGCTGGTTGTTCTGGTGCTGCTGCCCGTTGTTCTGCTGCCCGTTGTTCTGCTGCCCGTTGTTCTGCTGTTGGTTGCCGTGCTGCTGGCCGTTCTGGTGCTGCTGCTGGTTGTTCTGGTGCTGCCAGTTGTCGTGCTGCTGCTGGTGGTTGTTGTTCTGGTGCTGCCTGTTGTCGTGCTGCTGCTGGTGGTTGTTGTTCTGGTGCTGCCCGTTGTCGTGCTGCTGCTGGTTGTTGTTCTGCTGCTGGTGGTTGTTCTGCTGGTTGTTGTGCTGCTGCCCGTGGTTTTGCTGCTGCCCGTGGTTTTGCTGCTGCTGGTGGTTGTTGTCGTGCTGCCGGCCATCCCCATGGTTGCGGTCGCCGTGCCGCCCCTGGTCCTGGTGGCATGCGGAGGCCGATGTCGTGTGCGAGCCCTGCGCGCCGGCCGCGGCCCACGCGACCGACGGACCGCCGGCCACCAGCGCCGCCGCCGCGAGAGCGCCGGCGGAGGCGACGCCCCAGCGGCGGAGGGACCGACGGGACCGGGACACTGTTCTGTTCTGATGGGTCATGACCTGAATTCACTCCTTGGGCATGGGACAGTCCGAGACCGGCGGCGCGCCGGACGCAGTGCACCCTTCCCCGGGGCCGAGAGCGGTTAGCGGTTTCCGATCTTCAGTCCCCCGATCGGCCGCAAACCAGAAGGTCATATCCTGCGTATGGATCACCATGCGGTTTCCATACCGCGATCATGCATGCCACGTCGCCACAGGAGGGCCGATGACCACCCGTACCGCAGTCATCACCGGTGCCAGCAGTGGGATCGGGGCGGCAACCGCCCGCAAACTCGCCGCGGCCGGATTCCGCGTCGTCCTCGCCGCGCGCCGCAAGGAGCGGATCGAGGCCCTGGCCGCGGAGCTGACGGAGGCGGGGCACGAGGCCGTGCCGTACGTCCTGGACGTCACCGACCGGGACGCCGTGGCCGCCTTCGCCGATCACTTCGACCGCTGTGACGTGCTGGTCAACAACGCGGGCGGAGCCATCGGCGCCGAGACCGTCGCGACCTCCGACCCGGCCGACTGGCGGGCGATGTACGAGGTCAACGTGATGGGCGTACTCCATGTGACGCAGGCCCTGCTGCCCGCCCTCACCGCCTCCGGCGACGGCACGATCGTGGTGCTGTCCTCCACGGCGGGCCACATCCAGTACGAGGGCGGCGGCGGATACGCGGCCGCCAAGCACGGCGCCCACGCGATCGCGGGCACGCTGCGGCTGGAGCTGTGCGGCGAGCCGGTGCGGGTGATCGAGATCGCACCGGGCATGGTCATGACGGACGAGTTCGCGGTGAACCGGTTCCGCGGGGACGAGAGCCAGGCCGCCGCCGTCTACGAGGGCGTGGCCGAGCCGCTGACCGCCGACGACGTCGCCGACACCGTCGCCTGGACGGTCACCCGGCCCTCCCACGTCAACATCGACCTGATGGTGCTCCGCCCCCGCGCCCAGGCCGCCCAGCACAAGGTCCACCGGGAGCGCTGACGGGCGGGGCCGAGGCCGTCGATCCGCCACGGCCACGGCCCCGCACGCTCACCCCTTGACGCAGACGACCTGCTTGAGCCGGGCCACCACCTCGACCAGATCGCGCTGCTGGTCGATGACCTTCTCGATGGGCTTGTACGCCCCCGGGATCTCGTCCACGACGCCGGAGTCCTTGCGGCACTCCACGCCCCGCGTCTGGTCCTCCAGGTCCCGCGTCGAGAAACGCTTCTTCGCGGCGTTCCGGCTCATCTTCCGGCCGGCGCCGTGCGAGGCCGAGTTGAAGGACGCCTCGTTCCCCAGGCCCCGGACGATGTACGAACCGGTGCCCATGGAACCGGGGATGATCCCGTAGTCCCCGCTGCCCGCGCGGATGGCGCCCTTGCGGGTCACCAGCAGGTCCATGCCCTCGTACCGCTCCTCGGCCACATAGTTGTGGTGGCAGGAGATGACCGGCTCGAAGACCGGGCGGGCCTTCGCGAACTCCTTGCGCACGACGTTCTGGAAGAGCGACATCATGATCGCGCGGTTGTACTTGGCGTACTCCTGCGCCCAGAACAGATCATGCCGGTAGGCGGCCATCTGCGGGGTGTCCGCGATGAACACGGCCAGATCGCGGTCGATCAGATCCTGGTTGTGCGGCAGTCCGCGGGCCTGGCCGATGTGGTACTCGGCCAGTTCCTTGCCGATGTTCCGGGAACCGGAGTGCAGCATCAGCCAGACCGAACCCTCGTCATCGAGGCAGAACTCGATGAAGTGGTTGCCCGAACCGAGCGAGCCCATCTGCTTCGTGGCCCGCTCCTGACGGAACTTGACCGCCTCGGCCACTCCCCCGAACCGCCCCCAGAAGTCGTCCCATCCGGCGGTCCCGAACCCGTGCAGCCGTCCCGGGTCGACCGGGTCGTCGTGCATCCCCCGGCCCACCGGAATCGCCTGCTCGATCTTGGACCGCAGCCGCGACAGATCGCCCGGCAGATCGTCCGCGGTGAGCGACGACTTGACCGCCGACATCCCGCAGCCGATGTCCACACCGACCGCCGCCGGGCACACGGCCCCCTGCATCGCGATCACCGAGCCGACGGTGGCTCCCTTTCCGTAATGCACGTCCGGCATCACGGCCAGGCCCTTGATCCACGGCAGCGTTGCCACGTTCCGCAGCTGCTGCATGGCCCCGCCCTCGACCGTCGCGGGGTCCGCCCACATACGGATCGGGACCTTCGCCCCGGGCACCTCGACATACGACATGTTTTACTCATTCCCCCGCAAAAGACTGACAACGCAAAAACCGGGTCCATGCCCCATTCACGACGACCGACCGGCAGATGCGGCGGCCCGTGCGGTACACATTGTCTGCAGCCACCGCCCACGGGCGGCAAGCAGTTTTCGCTCGAAGGGACACGGATAAGTGCAGCCAGCGCAGCGAACGGCCCGTGGCCGGCGCGCCACCCCGGCCGCCGCCCTGCTCATCGCCGTGCTCGCCACCGCGGGACTCAGCGGATGCACCGGCTCCGACGCGAAGCCCGGGGCCGACGACAGCACCTCCGGCGACTCCGGTTCGACGGTCTCGGCCGAGCCCGGCCGCTACAACACCCTTCCCGAGGCGTGCGGCGCCGTGAGCGCCAAGACCCTGCGCCGGCTGCTGCCCGGCGGCACCGAGGACGACAAGGCGTACGACGGCCAGGCGACCGTGACGTACGACATAGACCGCCGCGACGGCTGTCGCTGGAAGCTCGCGACGCCGAGCGGCACCCGCTATCTGACGCTGGACTTCGAGCGCGTCGTCTCGTACGACCCGTCCGTGAGCGACGACGACCGGGCGCTGGAACTGTACGAGAAGAAGGCGTCCGCCGCGGACATTCCGGACACCCCGCCCTCGCCCTCCGCCGGCACCTCGGACGAGGACGAGTCGGACGGCGGCGCCTCCGCCTCCTCGTCCCCCGGCTCGGGATCGGGGACGTCGAGCGGCAAGGGCAGCGCGAGTGCGGACAGCGGCAAGAGCGGCGCCGGAAGTGAGAAGGGCAACACCGGCGAGAAGGGCGACACGGGCACCCCGGGCGCGGGCGACGATGAGAGCACCGCAAGCGACGGAGCCACGCCGGAGAACCCGGACGCGACCGCCCCGCGTCGCCTCGACGACCTCGCCGACGACGCGTTCCTCAATGACCAGCTGATCACCAAGGACTCCGGAATCCACCGGGACATCACGGTCGTCTTCCGGTCCTCGAATGTGATTGCCACCATTGAGTACGACGAATGGTCGATCAACAAAAAGGACATTCCCGAAAGCGAAGAACTCCAGGGGAACGCCGAAGACTTGGCCCAGGAGCTGACCGGGCGCCTCACCGAATAGCGGACCGAGCCGACCGCGGGTGGGAGACCTCGGGGATTGGGCCGCCCGCGATCGGCCGCGTACCGTGCCGGTAATGACGCGGGCGGGATCACCGCCCATCGACAGAGATTGAGCGAAGGAACCATGCACCGTTCAGCCCCGCGACTCGCCCGAATACTCGCCTGCGCGACCGTACCGGTCATGCTCGTCGCCGGCTGCTCCTCCGGCTCCGACGACAAAAAGAACGCGGAGAGTTCGTCGAGACCCTCCTCACCCAGTGCCTCGCCGTCCGTCGCGGCGGCAAAGTTCAGCAAGCTCCCCGATGTGTGCTCGGCCCTCTCGGGCACGACCATCGGCAAGCTGGTGCCCAAGGCGAAGCCCAAGAAGGGCAAGGCCCTCCCCTCGGGCGACACCAACACGTCCGCCACCTGCCTGTGGAACGGCCTCGACGGCTTCAAGTACCGCTCGCTGTCCCTCTCCCTGAAGCTCTTCCCCTCCGACGCGGGGCTCGGCACCGGCGACAAGCGCGCCCAGGAGTACGCCACCCAGCAGGCGAGCAAGTCTTCCGGCGCGAAGGGGGTGAAGAACGTCAAGACCGAGCAGACGGCCATCGGTGACGCGGCGACCACGGTCCGTAGCGACGAGAAGAAGGACGGCGACGACTTCCGGAACACGACGGTCGTCGCCCGGACCGCCAACGTCGTGGTGACCATCGAGTACGACGGCGCGGGCTACGAGACCGAGAAGACGCCGAACGCCACCAAGCTGATGGACGACGCCAAGGCTGCGGCCAAGGAGGTCGTCGCATCCGTCGCCAAGGGCACCGGCGGCGCCGGTGGCGGCAAGGATTCCCCGAGCTCCGGCGGCTCCAAGTCCGCCGACGCGTCCAAGGGATCCAAGGACTCCAAGGGCGGCGCCTAGCCGTCTCCGCCGCCCCCTTCCCGTCCGTGGCGGTTGACGTGTATGCGACCCTGGCCGCTGCATGCCAAGGCTTGTCGCCAAGGACGGGGAGGGATCGCGGGTGGCCGCGATGCAGCTGACACGAACGCATCGAATACTGATCGGCGTGGTCGTCGCCGGGGCGGTGATGATCGCCGCGATCGGCTTCGCGGGGTCCTACTCCGCGGTCCGCGACCTCGCCGAGAAGAAAGGGTTCGGCGCCTTCGCCAACGTCTTCCCCATCGGGATCGACGCCGGTATCTGCGTCCTGCTGGCCCTGGATCTCCTGCTGACCTGGATCCGCATCCCCTTCCCCCTGCTGCGCCAGACCGCGTGGATGCTGACTGCGGCGACCATCGCCTTCAACGGCGCCGCCGCCTGGCCGGACCCGGTCGGCGTCGGCATGCACGGTGTCATCCCCGTGCTCTTCGTGGTCTCCGTCGAGGCCGCCCGGCACGCGATCGGCAGGATCGCCGACATCACCGCCGACCGGCACATGGAGTCGGTCCGCATCGCCCGCTGGCTGCTGGCGCCGCTACCGACCTTCCGGCTGTGGCGCCGGATGAAGCTGTGGGAGCTGCGCAGCTACGACGAGGTCATCCGGCTGGAACAGGACCGGCTGGTCTACCAGACCCGGCTACAGGCCCGCTACGGGCGGAATTGGCGCCGCAAGGCCCCGGTGGAGGCGCTGATGCCGCTGCGGCTGGCGCGCTACGGGGTGCCGCTGTCCGACACCGCCCCGGCGGGCCTCGAGGCGGCCGGGCTGGAAGCGAGCGCCTTCTCCCCGGCCGCGCTGCCGACGGGCACACCGGGCACCGCGGGGGGCGGGGCCGGGTGGACGCCGGACACGGCGTACCCCGGGGCGCAGCAAGGCGTCCACGGCGCGGCCGACGGCACCGCCGGGTACGCCGCCGGTCCCGGGCAGCAGCAGCCGCAGCAGCCGCAGGAGCTGCCCCTCTCGCTGCCGCTGCCGGTGTACCAGCAGCCGACGGGGCAGGACCACGACGGCCGGGGCGCCGTCCCGTTCGACCCCGCCGCCTCCCATCCGGCGCAGCCCGGACACCCTGAGCAGCAGCCGGTACAGCCCGAGCAGCCGCAGGTCACCGTCCCGGTCGGGCCGAACCGGGTCCGCCAGCTCGGCGGCCAGGGCGTGGGGACCAGGCAGGGCGCGTACGTCCCTGAGCAGCGCGACCAGGAGCAGCCGTACGCCGAGTACGAGCAGCCGGAGCCGCCCGCCGCCGCGACGATGCCGGACGACGTGCCGCGCGACGACGTGTTCTTCGCGACCTACCGGCAGTTCCTCGCCGACAACGGGCGGTACCCCTCGGCGTACCAGTTCGGGCAGCGGCTCCGGGAGACCTACGGCGTCGCCGATCTCGGCATCGACGAGCTGAACGCATACGTGAACGACTTCAAGGAGCGCCACCGCATGGAGATGCAGGTGGAGCACACTCCGTAACACCTCGGATACGGGGTGAGCCGGGCGGGCACGCGGCCCGCCCGGCTCAGTCCGTCGCCAACGGACTCACAGCGGACTCAGGCCGCGAGCAGCTTGCGCACCCGGTCCGCCCCCACCGCGAGCAGCAGGGTGGGCAGCCGCGGCCCGGTGTCCCGCCCGACCAGCAGCCGGTAGAGCAGCGCGAAGAACGCCCGCTGCGCGACCTTCAGCTCCGGTGTCGGCTTGGCCTCCGCCGACAGTCCCGCCTGGAGCTTCGGCACGCCGTAGACCAGCGTCGTCAGCCCGTCGAGCGACCAGTGCCCGTCCAGCCCGTCGAGCAGCAGCCGCAGCGACTCGCGCTCGGTCTCGCCGAGCGAGGCCAGCAGCTCGGTGTCCGGCTCCTCCCTGACCCGGGTGCGCTGCTCGGCCGGGACCTGGGTCGTGATCCAGCGCTCGGCCCGGTCGAGCCGCGGCCGCGTCTCGTCCAGGGACTTCACCGGGTTCGCCGGGTCCAGCTCGCTGAGGATGCGCAGCGTCTGCTCGTCGTGCCCGGTGGTGATGTCCACCACGGAGGCGAGCATCCGGTACGGCAGCGGGCGCGGGGTGCGGGGCAGCTCACCGGTGGCGGTGCCGGTCGCGCGGCTGTACGCGGCGGCGTCCGCGGGCTGTGCGGAACCGTCGTTGATCTTGCGCTCCAGGGCGTCCCACTCGTCGTAGGTGCGCTGGATCTCCTGATCGAAGGCGATCTTGAAGGACTGGTTCGGCCTGCGGCGCGCGTACAGCCAGCGCAGCAGCGGCGCCTCCATGATCTCCAGCGCGTCGGCCGGGGTCGGCACACCGCCCTTGGAGGAGGACATCTTGGCCATGCCGCTGATGCCGACGAACGCGTACATCGGGCCGATCGGCTGGTCGCCACCGAAGACCTCGCGCACGATCTGCCCGCCGACCACGTAGGACGAGCCCGGCGAGGAGTGGTCGACGCCGGAGGGCTCGAAGACGACGCCCTCGTACGCCCAGCGCATCGGCCAGTCGACCTTCCAGACCAGCTTGCCGCGGTCGTGCTCGCTGAGCAGGACGGTCTCGCCGTGGCCGCAGGCGCAGGTGTAGGCCAGCTCGGTGGTCTCGTCGTCGTACGAGGTCACCGTCGTCAGATCGCGCTCGCAGACCGAGCAGTACGGCTTGTACGGGTAGTACCCGGCGGCGCCCGCGCTGCCGTCGTCCTCGGCGGCGGCGCCCGAGCCCTCGGCGGCCTCCAGCTCGGCCTCGTCGACCGGCTTCTGCTGCTTCTGCTGCTGCTTCTTCGGGGCCGGCTTGTCCTTCGTGCGGTACCGGTCGAGCACGGCGTCGATCTGCTCGCGGTGGCGCATCGCGTGCAGGATCTGCTCGCGGTAGGCGCCCGAGGTGTACTTCTCGGTCTGGCTGATGCCGTGGAACTCGATGCCCATCGCGCGCAGCGCCTCGATCATCGGCGCCTTGAAGTGCTCGGCCCAGTTCGCGTACGCCGAGCCGGGCGGGGCCGGGACGGAGGTCAGCGGCTTGCCGATGTGCTCGGACCAGGACGGGTCGATCCCGGCCGGGACCTTCCGGTACCGGTCGTAGTCGTCCCAGGACAGGATGTGGACGCAGTCGTATCCCCGGCGCCGGATCTCGTCGGCGACCAGGTGCGGCGTCATGACCTCGCGCAGATTGCCGAGGTGGATCGGGCCGGACGGGCTGAGGCCCGAGGCGCAGACGATCGGTTTGCCGGGCGCGCGACGCTCCGCCTCGGCAATGACCTCGTCCGCGAAACGGGAGACCCAGTCGGTCTCGGTGCTCTGAGCCACGGTCGGCACTTCCTTCCTAGCGGTCATGGCACCGACCATTGTCCCAGACGGAGGAGGGACCTTCGGGGTTGCCCACAGGTAGTCGGCGTTATCCACATCGGGGGTTATCCAGCTGTCCACAGCCCGGAGAAAGGGTTGGACGGCCCATGAAATACTGAGGTGGCCAGATTGGTAACCCAGCCCTCTATAGGAACGGCACCTCACCCATGGCCTCGGTCCCCTCCCTTGCCGCTTCGGTCCACCAGCGCGTCGCGAGCGCCCTCACGGCTGCCCTGCCGGAGGCCCGTTCCGCGGACCCGCTGCTGCGACGAAGCGACCGGGCCGACTTCCAGGCCAACGGGATGCTGGCGCTGGCGAAGCAGCTGAAGGGGAATCCGCGCGAGCTGGCGGCGAAGGTCGTGGAGCGCCTTCCGGTCGCCCCGTCCTCCGCCGACCCCGACCCGGTGATCGCCGACATCGAGGTCTCGGGACCCGGCTTCCTCAACATCACCGTCGCGGACTCCGCCATCACCGCGACCCTCGCCGCGCGCGCCGCCGACGACCGGCTCGGCGTCCCGTTCGCGGCGGACGCGGGCACGACCGTGATCGACTACGCCCAGCCGAACGTGGCGAAGGAGATGCACGTCGGCCATCTGCGCTCGGCGGTGATCGGCGACGCGGTGGTCAAGATCCTGGAGTTCACCGGCGAGAAGGTGATCCGGCGCCATCACATCGGCGACTGGGGCACCCAGTTCGGCATGCTCATCCAGTACCTGATCGAGCATCCGCACGAGCTGGACCACAAGGACGCCGCATCCGGCGAAGAGGCGATGTCCAATCTGAACCGGCTCTACAAGGCGGCGCGCGCGCTGTTCGACTCCGATCCGGAGTTCAAGGAGCGGTCCCGGCGGCGGGTGGTGGACCTGCAGGCCGGGGACGAGCAGACGATCGCCCTGTGGCGGAAGTTCGTGGACGAGTCGAAGATCTACTTCTACTCGGTCTTCGACAAGCTCGACATCGAGATCCATGACCCCGACGTGGTCGGCGAGTCCGGTTACAACGACATGCTGGCCGAGACCTGCCGCCTGCTGGAGGAGTCCGGCGTCGCGGTCCGCTCCGAGGGCGCGCTGTGCGTCTTCTTCGACGACGTCAAGGGCCCGGACGGAAACCCGGTCCCGCTGATCGTCCAGAAGTCCGACGGCGGCTTCGGCTACGCGGCCACCGACCTGTCCGCGATCCGCGACCGGGTGCAGAACCTCCAGGCCGACACCCTGCTGTATGTGGTGGACGCCCGGCAGTCGCTGCACTTCAAGATGGTCTTCGAGACCGCCCGCCGGATCGGCTGGCTGAACGAGCAGGTCCACGCCGTCCAGCTCGCCTTCGGCACGGTCCTCGGCAAGGACGGCAAGCCGTTCAAGACCCGCGCGGGCGAGACGGTCCGGCTGGAGGACCTGCTCGACGAGGCGACCGAGCGGGCCGCGGCCGTGGTCCGGGAGAAGAGCGAGAAGCTCGGCCTCACGGAGCAGGAGATCCTGGAGCGCGGCGGCCAGGTGGGCGTCGGCGCCGTGAAGTACGCCGACCTGTCCACCTCCGCCTCCCGCGACTACAAGTTCGACCTCGACCAGATGGTCTCGCTCAACGGCGACACCTCCGTCTACCTCCAGTACGCGTACGCCCGCATCCAGTCGATCCTGCGCCGCGCCGACGAGACGCAGGCCCCGGCCCCGCACCCGGAGCTGCCGCTGGCCCGCGCCGAGCGGGCGCTGGGCCTGCATGTGGACCAGTTCGCGGAGACGCTGGCCGAGGTGTCCGCGTCGTACGAGCCGCACAAGCTGGCCGCGTATCTCTACCAGCTGGCCTCGCTCTTCACGACCTTCTACGACCAGTGCCCGGTCCTGAAGGCGGAGGGCGGCCCGGCCGAGGTCGAGAACCGGCTCTTCCTGTGCGACGTGACGGCCCGCACGCTGCGGCAGGGGATGTCCCTGCTGGGCATCCGGACGCCCGAGCGCCTCTGAGCGCTCCCGCACCACCCCGTACGCCCGCGCGCGGCGGGCCCGGTCACGAAGAGGCGGCCGGGCCCGCCGCGCGGCCGTTCACGGCGCCTCCTGCGGCGCCGGGCAGGACACGTCGCGCGCGGGCCGCTCGCCGCGCACCAGGTAGTCCGTCACCGCGCGGTCCGCGCAGGGGTTGGCGTACGGGGCGGGGAGGTAGGCCGCGCCGTGGCCCGTGGCGTCGACGCTGACCATCCGCGCCCGGTCGCCGAGGGCGCGGCGCAGGTTCAGCGCCCCGCTGTAGGGGGTGGCGACGTCGTGGCGGTTCTGGACGAGCAACACGTTGGACGGGCCCCGGTCGGTGATGCGGACCGGCTTGTCCTGGGGCTTGTCCGGCCAGAAGGAACACGGCGTGATGTTCACCGGCATGCCCGCGGTCAGCGGGTGGGAGGCGCGGCTGGCGGCGACATCGCGGGCGTGAGCCGAGATCGACTTCGGCCACTCCACATCGTTGCAGAGGGTCGCGTAGGACACGGCCGCGGCGTCCTGCGTCATCTGCGCCGGCGTCTCGGCAGGCGCGTAGCCGTCCTGGACGCCCTTGATGAACTGTGCCAGGCCCTTGAAGTTGCTCGGGGAGTAGAGGGCGGTCAGGACGCTGTGGCGGAACATGTTGCCGTCCAGCGCGGGCTGGTCGGCCCCGTCCCGGGGCAGCGGCCCGGCGTCCAGGCGGGCGGCGAGGTCCAGGACGACGCGGCGCACCCCGGCCGGGGTGTCGGCAAGGCGTTCGGCCTCGGGAAGGGAGGAGGCGAACTTCCCGAAGGCGGGGAAGGTGTCCTCGACGCCGACCGCGAGGTTCGCCAACCAGCCGCGCCCCACCCGCTCGGGGTTCGGATCGTCGTTGCTGTCCAGCACCCAGCGGTCGGTGTGCTCCGGGAACAGCTGCGCGTACACGGATCCCACGTACGTCCCGTACGAGATGTTCCAGGCGGACAGCTTCCGCTCGCCGAGCGCCTGGCGGATGCGGTCGATGTCCCGTGCCTCGTTGACGGTGCTGAGGCCGTGCACCAGATCGCCGCCGTTGCGGGCACAGGCGTCGGCGATGCGGCGGGCGGTGGCGACGTTCCCGGCGATGCCGCCGTCGGCGGCGGGCCAGGGGCGGGCCGTGGCCACGGACAGGTCCTCGTCCGCCAGACCGCAGTCCGCGTGTGTGGACCGGCCCAGTCCGCGTGGGTCGAAGCTGACGAGGTCGTAGGCGTCCCGCACCGACTGGGGAAGCCGCTTGCCGTAGGTGGTGGGCCGGTTCAGGCCGGACCCCCCGGGGCCCCCGGGGATCAGCAGCAGGGTGCCGCGGCGGGCGTCCGGCCGCTCGCTGCGGATCCGGGAGACGGCGAGCGTGATCCGCTTCCCGCCCGGGTCGCGGTAGTTCAGCGGCACGGAGAGCGTGGCGCACTCCTGGCGGGCGTCGTGGCCGTCGCCGTCGCACGTCCCCCAGCCGAGGGGCGGCGTGGCGGCCTTCCCCTCGGTCGCGTCGGCGGACGACACGGTGGCCAGGACGGAGGCGGTGGCGGCGATGGCGAGCGCCAGCGCGGCGGTCTTGCCGGTCATCAGTAGCATGGGGACGAGCCTGTCCGCACCGGACGAGCGTGCCCATCCGGTCACCCGGCCGGTGGGCGCTGCGGATAACCCCACCCGTAGGGGGCGGCCCCGAACCGCACCCTTTGCGACAGATTCCCCGTTTGGGGACAACCTCCGGAGCCCGCGGCCCGTCAAACCTCATACATCATCCGTCAATCGAGACACTTGGGGGTAGGACATGCGACGGTGGGGAACCTCGCTCGCGGCGATCGTGCTGGCAGGCGCCGGACTGGCGGTGACGGCCGGAACAGCGCAAGCGGCGCAGGCCACCGGTACCGGAACGGCCACGGCGTGCGCGACCGGCTGGGGCAGCGGCGAGAAGACGGCCCCCTCGGGGAACCACAAGCCGCTGGAGAACATCAGGACCGGTCGGCACGAGTGCTTCGACCGCATGGTCTTCGACGTGAAGGGAGCCACCGCGTCCGACAAGGTGCGGTACGACGTGCGGTACGTCGACGCGCTGCACCAGGACGGCTCCGGGGACCCGATCCCGGTGAACGGCGGGGCGATCCTCGACATCCGGGTGGGCGCGCCCAGCTACGACTACGAGTCGGGCCGGCGGACGTATCCGGGCACGGCCCGGCAGCAGCTGCCGGGCGTGGACGTCACCGGCTACCGGACCTTCCGGGACACCCGCTACGCCGCCAGCTTCGAGGGCGACACCCAGGTCGGCCTCGGGGTGCGCGCCCGGCTGCCGTTCCGGGTCTTCCAGTCGGACGGCAAGGTGATCGTGGACGTCGCCCACTCCTGGACCGCCGCCCGCTGAGCGGGGGCGCTACGCGCCCATGACCGATGGCGGCGCAGGCGCCCCCTCAAAAGGGGAGCCCGGGGCGGCGGTGTAGAACGGGCTGGCCTGAAGCACTCACCCGGACTCCCCGAAAGCATCCGCCATGACTCCCCAGCAACTTCTTGATCGCGCCCGCCGCCTGGCCGACTCCGGCGGCCGGCGGCTGCTCGGAATCGCCGGACCGCCCGGTGCCGGCAAGACGACCCTCGCCGAGTACCTGGTCGGCGCGCTCGGCCCCGCCCGCGCGGTCCTGGTCCCCATGGACGGCTTCCACCTCGCCGACGTCGAGCTGCGCCGCCTCGGCCTGCTGGACCGCAAGGGCGCCCCGGAGACCTTCGACCCGTACGGCTACACCGCGCTGCTACGGCGCCTCAAGGAGCCGCGCCCCGGCGAGCCGGTCTACGCGCCGGGCTTCGAACGCGAGCTGGAGCAGCCCATCGCGGGCTCCATCCCGGTGGATCCCGAGGTCCCGCTCGTCATCACCGAGGGCAATTACCTGTTGCTCGACGACGCGCCCTGGCACCCCGTCCGGGCGCTGCTCGACGAGACCTGGTGGGTCGAGCTGGACACCGAGGAGCGGGTACGGCGCCTGATCGACCGCCACGAGCGGTTCGGCAAGGAGCCCGCCGAGGCCGAACGCTGGGTCCTCACCACGGACGAGGCCAACGCCCGTCTCGTCGCCCCGGGCCGCGACGCCGCCGACCTCGTCATCGGCTTCACCGCCGCGGGAGAGGCCGAGGCATGACCGGCACCCTGAACCACAGACCTTCGACGTCCGCTGGCTCATCACCGCCCTCCTCGGCCTGTACGGCGCCGTGCTGACGGTCCTGGGCGTGACCGACGGCCCGGCCGAACTCGCCAAGGCCGACGGCATCCGCATCAGCCTCTGGATCGGCCTCGGCCTACTGACGGTCGCCACCGCGTTCACCGCCTGGGCGAAACTGTCCCCGCAGCACCGCGACGAGGGTTGACCTGTCCGTATGCGTGCGGCTCGGGCGCGTACACCCAGAATCGCGTCGGCGGGCACACCGAGATCAAGCGCATAATCGTGGAAATGCACGGCTTCGCCGCGAGGATAGAGGGCAGCAGTCGTCGGGCTGCTGCCACCGCTGAACACCAGCAGGGGGAATAGACCGGCGTGGTACTTGCCTGGCCGCGAACGCCGCTGGCGTCACGCCACTGCGCCTCGGTGGTCACATGCTGTTCACCGCAGTGAGCTGAAGGATGTAGTGCCGGATGTGAGGCGGCATCTTCTCGGGCAGCTGAGTCAGAGGGACCAGCCGTAACGCTTGCCCCTCACCGAGGACGAGCTCGCCCTCCTCGCCGTCCCAGGAGACCAGGAACACATGCGGCGGAATCTTGAGGGGGTCGTACGGGGTCACCGTGGCCTCTTCGATCGTATCCGGCGTGATGCCGGTCTCCTCCTTGATCTCGCGGAGGATGGTGTCCATAGGCCTCTCGCCCGGCTCCCGTCCCCCTCCGGGCAGTGACCAGTACCCCGGCCAGCCGATCCCGGGCTTGTCGTCCCGCAGTTGCAGGATGATTTCCCTGCGGCTGGTGAGGATCACAGCCAAGCACCCGGGGATCTTCTTCGGCGGAGCCTCAGCCACAACCACCCTCCCGATGACGCCTTCGCAGCGGTGGCCCCCACCGTAGCGGCAGAGGCCACCGGCTTCTCGGGATTGCCCCCTCTTTCAGGGGCAGCCCAGGGTTGTGATCAGGGCGATCACTGATGGGCGACCGCAGCTGTACGCAGCAGAGTTGACGTTGTCAACAACACCCGTCCGAGCCGTCCTGGAGAGACTTCGATGCGTATCCGCCTCGCCGTCAGCACCCTTGCCCTGGCCACCGCGCTCACGGTCGGCGCGGCTCTGCCCACGGCCGCCGCCACGTCTGCTTCCAGCGCTCCGGCGTCCGTGAAGCCGACTGTCCAGGGCATCCTCGACCACCTGCCCGACGACATCGTTGCGGGCGCGCTGCTCAGACGGGACGGCGTGGGAGCAACCGCCGGCCCGGTCACCGCCGACGCGCATTTTCGGATCGGCAGTGCCACCAAAATGTTCACCAACACGGTGATTCTCCAGCTCGTCGCCGAGCACCGGATCGGCCTGGACGCGCCGGCGCGGCGATACGTTCCCGAGGTGCTGCCCAAGGCGTACGACGGCGTTACCGTGCGCCAGCTCCTCGACCACACGAGTGGCCTGCCCAAGCCCGCCCCCACTCCCGGCCCCGCCGACGGGCTCGGATGGCAGCTCAAGTCCGTGACGCCCGAAGACGGTCTGCGCGACTCGTTCGCCGCGGCCACCGGCACGCCGCCCGCGCCCGGCTCCGAGCAGCAGTACAACGGCCTCAACTCCCTCGTGCTGGGCCTGATCGTGGAGAAGGTCACCGGCCGCTCCTTCGCCGACGAACTGGAGCGCAGGATCATCCTGCCGCTGCGCCTGCGCCACACCAGCCTGCCCGCCGCCGACGACCCGACGATCCCCTCACCCCACGCGGAGGTGTACCTCGACGGGCAGGACGTGACCGAGCAGAGCCCGTACCCGTGGGCCGAGGGAGGCATGATCTCCACTGCCGCCGACCTGGACCGCTTCATCACCGCGCTGTTCCGGGGCCGCCTGCTTCCGCCCTCCCAGCAAAAGCTGGTGTTCCGGGTACCGAACGTGCCGAGCGCCGCCGACAACACGAACTGCGTCGGCCGGACGGCCTGCTACAGCATCGGCGGACTCCTGCGCCACCAGCTCCCGAACGGCGAGTACGCCTGGGGCAAGACCGGTTCCCGCCCCGGCTGGGACAACGGCGTCTTCGCCACCCGCGACCTCCGACACCGCCTGGTGTACTCCCTGAATCCGACCGGGACGGGCAACGACCTCCCGTACATCAAGGCACTCGTCAACGCCGCGCTCGCCGACTGACAGCCGCAGTCGGGCCGGATGCGCAGGGTGCGCATCCGGCCCGTACAGCGTGGAAACGTGGCGGGAAGACCTACTCGCCGCGGTTCAGGCGGTGGGCGGCCTCCGTGGCCCAGTAGGTGAGGATCATCCCCGCGCCCGCGCGGCGGATGGAGGTCAGGGTCTCCATGATGGCGCGGTCCCGGTCGATCCAGCCGTTGGCGGCGGCCGCCTCGACCATCGCGTACTCGCCGGAGATCTGGTACGCGGCCACCGGCACGTCCACCGCGTCGGCGATCCGGTGCAGGATGTCCAGGTACGGGAGGGCCGGTTTCACCATGACCATGTCGGCGCCCTCGGACAGGTCCAACTCCAGCTCGCGCAGGGCTTCGCGGGCGTTGGGCGGGTCCTGCTGGTACGTCTTGCGGTCGCCCTTGAGCGACGAGCCGACCGCCTCGCGGAACGGGCCGTAGAAGGCGGAGGCGTACTTGGCGGTGTAGGCGAGGATCGACACGTCCTGGTACCCGGCGCCGTCCAGGGCCTCGCGGATGACGCCGACCTGGCCGTCCATCATGCCGCTCGGGCCGACCGTGTGGGCGCCCGCGTCGGCCTGGGCGCGGGCCATCTCGGCGTAGCGCTCCAGGGTGGCGTCGTTGTCGATCCGGCCCTCGGCGTCCAGGACGCCGCAGTGGCCGTGGTCGGTGTGCTCGTCCAGGCACAGGTCGGACATGATCACGAGGTTGTCGCCGACCTCGGCGCGCACATCGCGGATGGCGACCTGAAGGATCCCGTCCGGGTCGGTGCCGGGGGTGCCGACGGCGTCCTTCTTGGACTCCTCCGGCACCCCGAACAGCATGATCCCGCCGATACCCGCCGCGACCGCCTCGGCCGCGGCCTTCCGCAGGGTGTCCCGGGTGTGCTGGAGGACGCCCGGCATCGACTGGAGCGGCACCGGCTCGCTGACGCCCTCCCGCACGAACGCGGGAAGGATCAGCTCGGCCGGGTGCAGCCGGGTCTCCGCGACCATGCGCCGCATCGCGGGTGTCGTACGCAGCCGACGGGGACGGGCCCCGGGGAAGCTGCCGTACCGCGTGCTCAAGAGCGTGCCCTCCTTCGCGATCCGGGCCGTCGCTCGCTCGGGCGCGTGACCGGGTCCCCGGCCTCGACCGCGGCCTGGCGCCGCGCCGCGCCGAAGTCCGCGAGCGCCTCGGCGAGCTTGAGCACCGAGGGCTCGGGCGACAGCACGTCCACCCGCAGGCCGTGCTCCTCCGCGGTCTTCGCGGTGGCCGGGCCGATACAGGCGATGACAGTGACGTTGTGCGGCTTGCCGGCGATACCGACGAGGTTCCGCACGGTGGACGACGAGGTGAACAGCACCGCGTCGAACCCGCCGCCCTTGATCGCCTCACGGGTCTCGGCCGGCGGCGGCGAGGCGCGCACGGTGCGGTACGCGGTGACGTCGTCGACCTCCCAGCCCAGCTCGATCAGCCCGGCGACCAGGGTCTCGGTGGCGATGTCGGCGCGCGGCAGGAACACCCGGTCGATCGGGTCGAAGACCGGGTCGTACGGCGGCCAGTCCTCCAGCAGCCCGGCCGCGGACTGCTCACCGCTGGGCACCAGATCCGGCTTCACACCGAACTCGATCAGCGACTTGGCGGTCTGCTCGCCCACCGCGGCGACCTTGATCCCGGCGAACGCGCGGGCGTCGAGCCCGTACTCCTCGAACTTCTCGCGCACCGCCTTGACCGCGTTGACCGAGGTGAAGGCGATCCACTCGTAGCGCCCGGTGACCAGGCCCTTGACCGCGCGCTCCATCTGCTGCGGGGTACGCGGCGGCTCGACGGCGATCGTCGGCACCTCGCTGGGCACCGCGCCGTACGAACGCAGCTGGTCCGAGAGCGAGGCGGCCTGCTCCTTGGTGCGCGGCACCAGGACCTTCCAGCCGAACAGCGGCTTGGACTCGAACCAGGACAGCTGATCGCGCCGCTCGGCCGCGCCGCTCTCGCCGACGACCGCTATGACGGGCTGCGCGCCCTGCGGCGACGGCAGCACCTTCGCGGACTTCAGCACCTGCGCGATGCTGCCGAGCGTCGCCGTCCAGGTGCGCTGGCGGGTGGTCGTGCCCGCCACGGTGACGGTCAGCGGGGTGTCCGGCTTGCGGCCCGCGGACACCAGCTCGCCCGCGGCGGCCGCGACCGTCTCCAGGGTGGCGGAGACGACGGCCGTCGCGTCGGACGAGCCGACCTCGCTCCAGCACCGCTCGTCGGCGGTGCGGGCGTCCACGAAGCGCACATCGGCGCCCTGGGAGTCCCGCAGCGGCACACCCGCGTAGGCGGGCACGCCCACCGCGGAAGCGACACCGGGGACCACCTCGAAGACGATGCCCTCGGCGGCGCACGCGAGCATCTCGTCGGCGGCGTTCCCGTCGAGGCCGGGGTCGCCCGCGACGGCGCGGACGACCCGCTTGCCGCCGCGCGCGGCCGCCATGACAAGATTGGTGCTGTCCCGGAGTACCGGGACCTCGGCGATGCCTGACGACACGTCAGGGCCCGCCTGCCCAGGCGTGCCCTGAGCTTCCGCGGCCACGCCCGGCCTGACGTGCGTACGCACCACGTCGAGGACGTGCGGGTCGGCGATCAGCACGTCCGCGGCGGCCAGTGCCTCCACGGCACGCAGCGTCAGTAGGCCCGGATCTCCTGGGCCGGCACCGAGAAAGGTGACGTGCCCGCAGCCGGGGTGGTTAGGGGCGTTGGGGTTCAAAGTGCTCGCTCCCCCATAAGACCGGCCGCACCCTTGGCAAGCATCTCGGCGGCGAGTTCGCGACCGAGGTCCGCGGCCTTGTCGGGCGACGCGGGTACGGGACCGGTGGTGGACAGCTGCACCAGCGTCGAGCCGTCGGTCGTGCCGACGACGCCGCGCAGGCGCATTTCGGTGACAACCTGACCGTCGCCCAACAGGTCGGCCAGCGCCCCCACAGGTGCGCTGCAGCCGGCCTCCAGGGCGGCGAGCAGGGAACGCTCGGCGGTCACGGCGGCCCGCGTGTGCGGGTCGTCGAGTCCGGCGAGCAGGGCAGTCAGCTCCGCGTCCTCCGCGGCACATTCGACTGCCAGGGCCCCCTGGCCGGGGGCGGGCAAAACATGGTCGGCGTCGAGGATCTCGGTCGCCTCGCCGATCTGCCCGAGGCGGATCAGCCCCGCGGCGGCGAGCACCACGGCGTCCAGTTCACCGGAGCGGACGTAGCCGATCCGGGTGCCGACGTTGCCGCGGATCGGCACGGTCTCGACATCGAGCCCGAACGACCGCGCCCACGCGTTGAGCTGAGCGGCACGGCGCGGCGATCCGGTGCCTATCCGGGCGCCGGGCGGCAGCTGCTCGAAGGTGAGGCCGTCGCGCGCGATGAGCGCGTCGCGCGGGTCCTCGCGCCGCGGTATCGCGGCCAGGGTCAGGCCCTCCGGCTCGGCGGTCGGCAGGTCCTTCAGCGAGTGGACGGCGAAGTCGATCTCGCCGCTCAGCAGCGCCTCGCGCAGCGCCGAGACGAAGACGCCGGTGCCGCCGATCTGCGCGAGCTGCTCGCGCGAGATGTCCCCGTACGTCGTGATCTCGACCAGCTCGACGGGGCGGCCGGTCAGCTCGCGCACCGCGTCGGCTATGAGGCCGGACTGCGCCTTGGCGAGTGCGCTGCGGCGGGTCCCCAGCCGCAGTGGGGTGGTGGGGGCGGTGGTCATGCCCGGCCTCCCTTCGGGTCGTTCGGTTCGGCGGCGACCGCCGGGCCCGAGCCGGTGTCGGCCCGGCTGACGGCGGCAACCGCCTGAGGGTCGAGGTCGAAGAGCTCGCGCAGCGCGTCCGCGTAGCCCGCGCCGCCCGGAGTGCTCGCCAGCTCCTTGACCCGCACGGTGGGCGCGTGCAGCAGCTTGTCGACGACCCGGCGCACGGTCTGGGTGATCTCCGAGCGCTGCTTGTCGTCCAGATCGGGCAGGCGTCCGTCGAGCCGGGCGATCTCACTCGCGACGACATCTGCCGCCATGGTACGCAGCGCGACCACGGTCGGCGTGATGTGCGCGGCGCGCTGGGCCGCCCCGAAGGCGGACACCTCGGCGGAGACGATTCCGCGGACCGCGTCGACATCGGCGGCGAGCGCCACCGCGGAGGAACCCGAGTCGTCGGAAGGGGTGGCGGCCGCCTCGGCGAGGGACTCGATGTCGACCAGCCGCAGTCCCTCGATCCGGTGCGCCGCCGCGTCTATGTCGCGCGGCATCGCCAGGTCCAGCAGCGAGACGGTGCCGGCATGCCCGCCCGACGGGCAGCCCGCCCGCTGGGTGAGGGCGGTCCGCAGATCGTCCTCGGTCAGCACCAGGCCGGTCGCGCCCGTACAGGAGACGACGATGTCGGCGTGCGGCAGCTCGTTCGCCACCCGGTCGCGCGCCACGGCGCGGGCGATCAGGCCGGGCCGCTGCTCCGGGTCGGCCTCGCGCGCGGCGTCGGCCGCCCGGTCGGCGACGGCGGCGGCGGCGGCCAGCCCGGCGTGGTGGCCCGCGAGGGACTCGGCGAGCCGCAGGGCCCGCTCCAACGTCCTGTTGGCGATCACCAGTTCTGCCACACCGGCCCGCGCGAGGGTCGTCGCGGCCAGCGAGGACATCGAACCCGCGCCGATCACCAGCGCGCGCTTCCCGGCCGCCCACGCGGGCACCGAGGCTGACCCGGCCAGCTGCTCCAGGCCGAAGGTCACCAGCGACTGCCCGGCTTTGTCGATCCCGGTCTCGCTGTGCGCCCGCTTGCCGACCCGCAGCGCCTGCTGGAAGAGGTCGTTCAGCATCCGGCTCGCGGTGTGCAGCTCCTGCCCGAGCGCGAGCGCGTCCTTGATCTGGCCGAGGATCTGGCCCTCGCCGACGACCATCGAGTCCAGCCCGCAGGCCACCGAGAACAGGTGGTGGACGGCCCGGTCCTCGTAGTGGACGTAGAGATACGGGGTCAGCTCGTCCAGCCCGACGCCGGTGTGCTGGGCGATCAGGGTGGACAGTTCGGCCACTCCGGCGTGGAACTTGTCCACATCGGCGTACAGCTCGATCCGGTTGCAGGTGGCCAGCACCGCGGCCTCGGTGGCCGGGTCGGCGGCGAGCGTGTCCTGCAACAGCTTCGCCTGCTCGTCCCCCACCAGGGCGGCGCGCTCCAGCACGCTCACGGGCGCGCTGCGGTGACTCATTCCGACGACGAGGAGACTCATGCCGGCATCACGGCGGGCACATCCCCGTCAGGTCCTTGCCGGCTGCCGTCGCCGCCGGACCCACCGGCGGCCGGGCGATGCGGGGTGACGGAGGGCGCCTTGGGCGTCGTCGCGACACCCGGCTCGCCGGTGCCGGCCGTCTCCCGCTCGGGAGGTGTGGCCTCCTCGCCCGCCTTGCGCTGCTCGTGGAAGGCGAGGATCTGCAGCTCGATGGAGAGATCGACCTTACGGACGTCCACGCCCTCCGGCACGGACAGCACGGTGGGCGCGAAGTTGAGGATCGAGGTGATCCCGGCCGCGACGAGGCGGTCGCAGACCTGCTGGGCGGCGCCGGCCGGGGTGGCGATGACGCCGATCGATACCCCGTTGTCGTCGATGATCTTTTCCAGCTCGTCCGTGTGCTGCACCGCGATGCCCGCGACCGGCTTCCCGGCCATCGCCGGATCGGCGTCGATCAGCGCGGCGACCCGGAAACCGCGGGAGGCGAAGCCGCCGTAGTTGGCGAGCGCGGCGCCGAGATTACCGATACCGACGATCACGACCGGCCAGTCCTGGGTGAGGCCGAGCTCCCGCGAGATCTGGTAGACGAGGTACTCCACGTCGTAGCCGACACCCCGGGTGCCGTACGAGCCGAGGTACGAGAAGTCCTTGCGCAGCTTGGCCGAATTGACCCCGGCGGCGGTCGCGAGTTCCTCGGAGGACACCGTGGGCACCGAGCGCTCGGAGAGCGCGGTCAGGGCGCGCAGATACAGCGGTAGCCGGGCGACGGTGGCCTCGGGGATTCCTCGGCTTCGGGTCGCCGGTCGGTGAGTTCGGCCAGTTGCCACGGTGCTCCTGCGGGTAGAGCGGGGCTGCGGGCGGCCGTACGGCGTGAGGCCGCCCCATCGACGCCAGGCTATGTCTTTGTGAACGCGTGCACAAAGATGGTGTCCGCTTTGTCCGAGCAAAGTGACCGGTGTCACGCACCCATTCGACCTGGCCACGGAACCACCACCAGCGTCGCACCGTTCCCCAGGGACGCGCACGCACCAAGGAGACGCCGAGGGGAGCACGGGCCCTCACTCCTCACCGCTTTACCCCCGGACAGCAACAAATCGCCCACGATCGTAAACCGACCCGGGCTCCGCCACCGAACTCGCCGGAAGAGCCCCGGACGGGGCGCACAATGGGGGCCATGAGTCCGCTGTTGCGCCGTAGCCCCCGCAAGAAGCCCAGCGAGCGCACGGTGACGCTGATCGGCAAGCCCGACTGTCACCTCTGCGAGGACGCCGAGGCCGTGATCGAGAAGATCTGCGGCGAGCTGGGCACGCCCTGGGAGAAGAAGGACATCACCCAGGACGAGGAGCTGTACCGCAAGTACTGGGAGCAGATCCCGGTGATCCTCGTCGACGGCACCCAGCACGACTTCTGGCGGGTCGACCCCAAGCGGCTGCGCGCCGCCCTCGGCGGCTGACGCCCACTCCCGCCTGCCCCCCTTTCGCGTAACCTGAATCCGCTCGACACCCGGGCGTAACGGGAAGCACCGGGGGCGTGGCTATGCTCGCTCCATGGCCGCACTGGGATGGTTCACCCGACGTCGACAGCCCGCTACGGAGCGGAGCGTCCTCGCCGGAGAGGCATCGGCCGAGGCTGCGCGCAAGTCGTCGGCCGAGACGCCCCCGCCACAGACCGCCGCCGAGCCGGAGTTCCCCGTCGTCGGGGACGAGCAGGCCGCCGCCTTCTTCGACCTGGACAACACGGTCATGCAGGGCGCCGCGATCTTCCACTTCGGGCGCGGCCTCTACAAGCGGCACTTCTTCCGCAAACGCGAGCTGGCCCGCTTCGCCTGGCAGCAGACGTGGTTCCGGATGGCCGGGGTCGAGGACCCGGCCCACATGGAGGACGTGCGCAGCAGCGCGCTGTCGATCGTCAAGGGTCACCGGGTCGCCGAGCTGATGTCGATCGGCGAGGAGATCTACGACGAGTACATGGCCGACCGCATCTGGCCCGGCACCCGGGCCCTCGCCCAGGCCCACCTGGACGCCGGGCAGCGGGTGTGGCTGGTGACCGCGGCCCCCGTCGAAACCGCGACGATCATCGCCCGGCGGCTGGGCCTGACCGGGGCCCTGGGGACGGTGGCCGAGTCCGTCGGCGGCGTGTACACCGGCAAACTGGTCGGCGAACCGCTGCACGGCCCGGCGAAGGCGGAGGCCGTACGGGCGCTGGCGGCGGCCGAGGGGCTCGACCTGAGCCGCTGCGCGGCGTACAGCGACTCCTCCAACGACATCCCGATGCTGTCGATCGTCGGCCACCCCTACGCCGTGAACCCCGACGGGCAGCTGCGCAAGCACGCCCGCGAGCGCGGCTGGCGGCTGCGCGACTACCGCACCGGCCGCAAGGCGGCCCGCATCGGCATCCCGGCCGCGGCCGGCGTAGGCGCCGTGGCGGGCGGCACGGCCGCCGCCGTGGCCCTCCACCGCCGCAGGCGCTAGCGGCCGTTCGCCCCGGAAAGCCCCTCCGGCGGCGCCCCCGTCACCGTGACCCACCGTCGCCGTACGAGGGTGACCCGGTATGCCCGGCCTTGACCGTTCGTCGCGCTGCGTGACGGCGTGGGCAGCGATCAGAACGGTCATCGGACGACCGCGTCCGTCCCGTTTCAGTCAATCCGCGTTTCCCGCCCCATAGCGCCCCCGCCAGTCCCCTTACCGCCCGTATGTCACAACACGCCATTCCAGTGCACAAGCAGCGAAGGTTTCCGATCAACTCCCATACTGCATTCGACACTTGATCTGTCATCAACGCATAACGAAGCAGACGGAAACGATGATTTGAGCAACTGGGTGTAGCGCCGCCTATACGAAGCGTTATTCTCCTTAGACGCAAACCGGTACCCACGCGTCCCTACGGCGGGTGAACGGTCCCGTACTGCACGTGATGGAAGCTCTGCCTCTGGGAGTCCCGTGTACCCACACGTCGGGGTTGACGCCTCGGGCCTGGCTACGCTGCGCGCAACGGTCCTCGACTGTCTGCGCGGAATCGTCCCCACCGCGTATGCCGTCCCCGCCCTCGCCCTCGCCTCGCCCGTGCCCGTCGGTCCGGCCGGTCCTGCCCGTCCGGCCGGGTCGGCCGACGGCACGGTCAGCCGGTCCGGCACCGCCAGCCCCTGCTATGCCCTCACCGATGGCGGCGCGGCGGTCGGCAGACGTTCCCGCGGCTCCGCCTCCACCGCCCGCCGGCCCAGCGCCGACAGCGACAGCCGCCGGATGATGGACCTCGTGGAGCGCGCCCAGGCGGGCGAGGCCGAGGCCTTCGGCCGGCTCTACGACCAGTACGCCGACACGGTGTACCGCTATATCTACTACCGGGTCGGCGGCCGGGCCACGGCCGAGGACCTCACCAGCGAGACGTTCCTGCGCGCCCTGCGCCGCATCGGGACCTTCACCTGGCAGGGCCGCGACTTCGGCGCCTGGCTGGTCACGATCGCCCGCAATCTCGTCGCCGACCACTTCAAGTCCAGCCGCTTCCGGCTGGAGGTCACCACCGGCGAGATGCTCGACGCCAACGAGGTCGAGCGCAGCCCGGAGGACTCCGTCCTGGAGTCCCTCTCCAACGCGGCGCTGCTCCAGGCGGTGCGAAAACTCAACCCGCAGCAGCAGGAGTGCGTGACGCTCCGCTTCCTCCAGGGCCTCTCGGTCGCCGAGACCGCCCGCGTCATGGGGAAGAACGAGGGCGCCATCAAAACCCTGCAGTACCGAGCCGTACGCACCCTGGCCCGGCTGCTGCCGGACGACGCCCGCTGACCCCGTCGACCCCCCGGAAACGGCGGCGCGACGTGTGGTCCGATCATCAGGAGGGCGTAACCCCTGTGCTGCGCCGCTCGTTGTGGGAGATGCAGGCGCCTCGCGGTCGTACCCTGCCCGTAGTCCCCTCACTCGATCGGGTGGACGCGCGCATGGCACGGAACCTCCAGGTGTCCTGGGGAGTCGACCGTCACGAGAAGAGGAGGTGCCGCCCGTGATCGCGAACGTATCGGCGCACCGGCGGGCGAACGCCTTCGCCGAGGCGCTGGAGGCCCTGGAGGCTCTGGAGAGCCGGCACCAGGCGTCCCAGGACACGACCGGGGCGACCGCGACCGGAGGCAGGGCCGGGGCCGAACCGTCCGGCCCGGCGGCGGACAGCCCCGGCCAGCAGCGGCTGGTGGGCCTGGCGCGGCAGCTCGGCGAGCTGCCCGCGCCGACGCTGTCCGCCGACGTCAAAACCACCCAGCGGGCCCAGCTGATCGCCGCCATGGAGGCCGCCTTCGCCGACGGCGCGTCCCGCGTTCCCGAGCAGCGCCGCCGCACCAGCGGCGCCCACCGGGCGAAACCCCCGGTGGCCAGACTCCGGCCCCGCTCCCGCTGGTCCAAGGGGCTCGCGGCCGGGGGGCTCACCGTGGGAGTCGCGGCGGGCGCGTTCGGCGGAGTCGCCGCGGCCAGCTCCGACGCCCTCCCGGGCGACACCCTCTACGGGGTCAAGCGGGGCATGGAGGACCTGAAGCTGGAGATGGCCGACGGCGACGCCGATCGCGGCCGGATCTATCTGGACCAGGCGTCCACCCGGCTGAACGAGGCCCGCCGGCTGATGGAGCGGACCCGCTCCGGCGACCTCGACCACGACCAGCTCGGCGAGATCCGCCGGGCCCTGTCCGGCATGCGCCACGACGCCTCCGAGGGCCACCGGCTGCTGCGCGAGGTGTACAAGCGGGACGGCTCGCTCGGCGCGATGCGGGAGCTGTCCACCTTCGCCACGGCGCACCGCGACGGCTGGAGCCGGTTGCGCGAGCAGCTGCCGGTCCAGCTCATGGACGTCGGCGAGCAGGTCAGTTCGGTCTTCGACGCCATAGACGATGAGGTCGGTCCGCTGCGCTCGCTGCTGCCCACCTCGCGGGAGCAGCACGGGCAGTCCGGTCAGCCGAGCGGCGAGCTGCCGCCGCGTCCGGGCGTGGTGGAGCCGGAGCGCGGCCAGTCGGCGTCCTCGTCGGCCGCCCCGAGCCACAGCCGCCCCGGGGACGCCTCCGCCCGGCCGCGCCCGTCGGCGTCGGCCGATTCCGAGGGGCAGGGCCTGGTGGGCGGCGCCGGCGGCCTGCTGGACCCGCCGACCGGCGCCGGTGCGGCGACGACGCCGAGCCCGTCCGCGGGCAAGGGCGACGCGGGCGGCGGCAAGCCGCCCCAGCCGGACATCACCATCCCGCCGCTGCTGCCCGACCTGCTGCCGGGGCTCGATCTCGACGGCGACGACACGAGGTAGCCGACCAACGTGAAGGGCGGTCGGGTCCGGCGGTGACGCCGGACCCGACCGGCAGTACTAAAACCGAGCGGCTAAAAGAACACCGAGCGGCGCTGCACGAGCAGCTTGGCCCCCTTGCTCTGGCCACCCTCGCATTGCTCGGCCCTGGCGGGCCTCCCAAGCTTCGGCCGGCCGCGCCGGACTCCGTCCGTCGGGCTGGGGCCCGCACCACGACACGGCCTCGCCCTGAGAGCCCTCAGAAAAACACCGAACGGCGCTGCACGAGCAGCTTGTAGAGCGTGTGCTGGATCGTTTCCCTTACCTGATCCGTCAGGTTGAACATCAGCATCGGGTCGTCCGCGGCCTCCGGCGGATGCCCGTCCGTCGGGATGGGCTCCCCGAACTGGATCGTCCACTTCGTCGGCAGCGGCACCGCACCCAGCGGTCCGAGCAGCGGGAACGTCGGCGTGATCGGGAAGTACGGGATCCCCAGCAGCCGGGCGAGCGTCTTCGCGTTCCCGACCATCGGATAGATCTCCTCCGCGCCCACGATCGAGCACGGCACGATCGGCGCCCCGGCGCGCAGCGCCGTCGAGACGAAGCCGCCGCGCCCGAACCGCTGGAGCTTGTACCGGTCCGCGAACGGCTTTCCGATGCCCTTGAAGCCCTCCGGCATCACCCCGACGACCTCACCGCGCTCCAGCAGCAGCTGGGCGTCCTCGGAGCAGGCGAGGGTGTGACCGGCCTTGCGCGCCAGTTCGTTGACGACGGGCAGCACGAAGACCAGATCGGCGGCGAGCAGCCGCAGATGACGCTGGGCCGGGTGGTTGTCGTGCACCGCGACCTGGAGCATCAGCCCGTCCAGCGGCAGCACCCCGGAGTGGTTGGCGACCACGAGCGCGCCGCCGCTCTCCGGGATGTTCTCGATGCCCTTCACCTCGACCCGGAAGTACTTCTCGTACATCGGGCGGAGCATCGACATCAGCACCTGGTCGGTGAGGTCCTCGTCGTAGCCGAAGTCGTCGACCTCGTACTCGCCGGTGATCCGGCGGCGCAGGAAGCTCAGGCCGTGGGCGAGCTTGCGCTCCCAGTCGCCGCCGCCCGGCGCCCGCTTCGGCGGGTGCGGGGGCGAGGGCGGGGCGGCCGCCGCGGAGGTCTGGGGGTGCTCCAGCTCCTCGTCGCGCTGCTGCGGTACGGGCTTCAGCGGGCCCTGGGACCGGTTCGAACGGCCGGTGCGCAGTCCCTTCCGCCGGGACCGGGGTTCCTCACCGAACGGAATGACCTTGGCATCCGCCATGGTGGTCGCGCTCCTCAATTCTGGGTGCCGGCGGGCAGCAGTGCGCCGAGCCGGTCGATGGTACGGGCGAGGGTCTCGGGCGGGAGCAGCCCAGGACCGCGGCTGTGCGCGTAGTCCGCGAAGGCGCCGGCGGTGGTGTACTCGGGGTCGAATCCCAGGGTCTCGCGCATCTGGGTCGTGGCCACCACCCGGCCGTGGGTGAGCAGCCGCACCTGCTCGGGCGAGAAGTCGGTGATGCCGAGGGACCGCAGCGCGGTGCGGGCCCATCGGAGGGTCGGCAGCAGCAGCGGCAGGGTGGGGCGGCCCAGGCGCCGGGCGGCCTGGGAGAGCAGCAGCACCCCGTCGCCCGCGATGTTGAACGTGCCGCTGTTGAGCGTGCCGCGGCGCGGCTCGGAGGCGGCGATCCGCAGCACCTCGATGGCGTCCTTCTCGTGGACGAACTGGAGCCGCGGGTCGTAGCCGATGACGGTGGGCAGCACCGGCAGCGCGAAGTACTCGGCGAGCGGGGAGTCCGCGCACGGCCCCAGGATGTTGGCGAAGCGCAGCACGCACACCGCGACGTCGGGGCGGCGCCGGGCGAAGCCGCGTACGTACCCCTCGACCTCGACGGTGTCCTTGGCGAAGCCACCGCTCGGCAGCGATTTGGGCGGGGTGGTCTCGCCGAAGACGGCGGGGTCACGGGGCGCGGAGCCGTACACGCTGGTGCTGGACTTCACCACCAGCCGCTGGACCGACGGCGCCTTCTGGCAGGCACCGAGCAGCTGCATGGTGCCGATGACGTTGGTTTCCTTGACCGAGGTGCGATTGCCGCGGGCGCCGAGCGGGGTGCCGTTGATGTCCATGTGGACGACGGTGTCGACGCCGAATTCGGCGAGCAGTTTCCCGATCGTGGGGTGACGGATATCGGCCCGGACGAAATCGGCTCCGCCCAGCTGGTGTTCGGGAGCGACCGCGTCCACTCCGATGACCCGGTCGACGTCCGGCTCGCGCTGTATGCGCCGTACGAAGCGGCCCCCCAGCCGGCGGGCGACTCCGGTGACGAGCACGACCTTTCCCAAGATCAGCGCCTTCCTTCCCACCCTCGTCCGAGCTGGGCTGTGCGGAACACCGTAACCGCTCGATGTTGCGCTGTGATGACCACTCGCCGCGAGGTGCGACGTTTTAAGCCGGGGCCCCGCCACACGCACCGCAGCCCTTCCACCATGGGTGGAAGGGCTGCGGGACGAACACAGCGCCGCTGGTCCTACTTCTTGTTACGACGCTGGACGCGCGTGCGCTTGAGCAGCTTGCGGTGCTTCTTCTTAGCCATCCGCTTGCGCCGCTTCTTGATAACAGAGCCCACGACTACCCTCGCTCACTTCGAATCACTCGGTGCGGGGCGTCCGAGCCCACACGACCTACATCGGGCCAGCCTACCCGCCACCGGGCGAACCACGTAATCCGAGGGTCGTCAGCCTAAGCGGCCTAAGCGGACTCCACCCCCACATAGGACTCGCGGAGGTACTCATGCACCGCTTGCTCCGGGACCCGGAAGGACCTGCCCACTCGGATCGCCGGCAGATGACCACTGTGCACCAATCGGTACACGGTCATCTTGGAGACTCGCATCACCGCGGCGACTTCCGCCACGGTCAGAAACTGAACCTCATTCAGAGGCCGTTCGCCAGCAGCCATGACACACCACCTGAACCTTCCGCACATGTCGGGCACCGGCTTCCCCTCCGGTGACTCCTGCTCGCATGCGCGCTCATCCCCAGGTTAGGGGCGGGTGATGCGAGTGGGGAAGAGGAGTAGCGATCGCACGCCTACTGTGACAGACACGCTCGATTGAGTACATAGCGAGTAAGCGGCCGGTAGTAACCAGACCGCACAGCGTCATCAAGTGGAACGGCCACGGACACCTGTCCCTCGGCCTCCCCGACGAACGGCGCGGGGTCGTCGGTGTCGCCCAGCCCGATGGCCGCAAACCCCAGTTGACCTGCTCCGCAGACCCATCCGTGGTCCCCGATCACCAGCCCCGGAAGTGGCCCGCCGGACTCCGCGGCACAGGCGAGGGCGACGCGAACCGGGAGGGGCGAGTGACTGTGGGCGCCCGGCTCATTCGCGGTCGGCCGAGCGCCGGGTTCCCGCACCATCGCGACGCCCCGTACGTAGGTGAGCTGGTACGTACGTACGCCAAAGCGAGTCGTTATGTCGACACATCTACCCTGCGCGGGGGTGAGGATCGGGCATCCGGCCGCCGAGAGGGCCGACGCCAACGCGGCGTAGAAACCCAGGAGACGGTGGGGGTGGCCGGTGCCCAGGAGCACCGGCGCCCGAGTCTCGGCGGCCACCCGGAGCCGATCCGCGAAGATCTGCAGGGCGACGATCGTACGCTCCGGATCGATCACGTCGTGACCGGAGACATCTGCCGGGTTGACCGAAACCCCGCATTTACTCCCCATGAGGCGAAGTAATTCGGCGAAGGACCAGTCGTATTCGGGCTCCAGGCCGAGCAGCACCCGGGGGTCGCGGGCGGCGAAGAGCCGGTAGCGGCGCAGGCTCTCCTCCCGGCTGGTGGCCACCGGCCCGGCGAGCCGCGCCGCCAGCAGATGCGCACGCAGCGCGGCGGTACTCAACACCCCACCGATGCTGCTGGATCTCCGTACGCGCCCGAAGGCGAACGCCCCGAGTTCCCACGGTCGGCCTAACACTGGCGTACGAAGAAGCGCGGGGCGGGTCGCTAGGGAAGCAGGCCGCGGTGGGGGAAGACGGCCCGCCGGGTCGCCAGAATCGCCTGGTCCAGGCGGTCCGCCGGGTCGTAGCCGGACTCGGCGAAGTCCTGCCAGGCCGGCTCGCGCCCGTCCGTCATCCGCCGCGGCGCCTCCAGCCGGGTCCGCCGGTAGACCTCGTGCCGCCACTCCTCCGGCACCTCCGCCTCCGGCTCCACCGGCCGCCCCGCCGCGATCGCCACCAGATGCGTCCACGACCGCGGCACCACGTCCACCACCGCGTAGCCGCCGCCCCCGAGGGCGATCCAGCGCCCGTCCGCGTGCTCGTGGGCCAGTCGGTGGCAGCTCTCCGCGACCGCGCGCTGCGCGTCCACGGTCACGCCCAGGTGCGCGAGGGGGTCCTCGATGTGGGTGTCCGCGCCGTGCTGGGTCACCAGCGCCTGCGGGCCGAACGCGGCCAGCAGCTCCGGCACGATCGCGTGGAAGGCCCGCAGCCAGCCGGCGTCCCCGGTCCCGGCCGGGAGCGCCACGTTCACCGCCGAGCCCTCGGCGTGCTCGCCGCCCGTCTCCTCGGGCCATCCGGTCTGCGGGAAGAGGGTGCGCGGGTGCTCGTGCAGCGAGATCGTCAGCACCCGCGGATCGTCCCAGAAGGCCGCCTGCACGCCGTCGCCGTGGTGCACGTCCACATCCACGTACGCGACCCGCTCGGCGCCCAGCTCCAGCAGCCGGGCCACCGCAAGCGCCGCGTCGTTGTAGACGCAGAACCCGGCGGCGCCGCCGGGCATGGCGTGGTGCAGCCCGCCGGTGAAGTTCACCGCGTGCAGCGCCTCACCACGCCAGACGCTCTCCGCCGCGCCCACCGACTGCCCGGCGATCAGCGCCGACGCCTCGTGCATCCCGGCGAACGCCGGGTCGTCCATGGTCCCGAGCCCGTACGAACCGTCCGCGCCCGCCGGATCGGCCGACGCCCGCCGGACCGCATCGATGTACTCCTGGCGGTGGACGAGCCGCAGCGTCGAGTCGCCGGCCGCCTTGGCGGCCACCACCTCGACCGCCCGGTCGAGCCCGTACGCCTCCACCAACCGCATGGTCAGCGCGAGCCGGACCGGGTCCATCGGGTGCCCGGGCCCGAAGTCGTATCCGGTTACTTCCTCATCCCACATCAACTGTGCGCGGCCGCTCATGCCCGTCACCGTATCGGGCTGGTGCAGCGCTGAACGACCTCGCATAGGCGAGCGTGACGAGGACCAGCGCCAACGGCACGAGCATCGCCCCGCGGTAGCTCCACGCGCCTCCCAGCGCGCCCACGAGCGGCGAACCGATCAGAAAGCCCACGTAATTGAAGATGTTCAGGCGCGCGATGGCCGCGTCCGATGCCCCGGGGAAGAGCCGACCGGCGGCGGCGAACGTCTGCGGCACCAGGACGCACAGCCCCAGCCCGAGCAGCGTGAACCCCAGCATCCCCACCCAGGCCCCGGGCGCCGCCGCGACCACCGCGAACCCGCCCGCCGCGAGCAGCGCCCCGGCCCGCACGACGGCGGCCGCGCCGAAGCGCCGCACCCCGAGGTCGCCGAAGGACCGGCCGAGGAGGGTGGTGACCATGTAGACGTTGTACGGCACGGTCGCCAGCTGATCGGAGCTGTGCAGCACGTCCTCCAGGTACTTGGCGGACCAGTTGGAGACCGTGGAGTCACCGATGTAGGCGAAGGCCATGACGAGGCAGAGCGGCAGCAGCAGCTTCATGCTCACGGCACTGTGCTCCGCGGTGCCCGCCGCGCTTGGTCGGCCCTCGTCGTCCGCGTACCAACGGGCCGCGACGAACGCGACGGGCACGAGGGCCGCCACGAGTGGCGCGTAGAGCACCGGCAGCGGCAGGTCCCAGTGCGCGCCCACCCAGGCGAGCGAGGCCCCGGCGATCCCGCCCAGGCTGTACGCGGCGTGGAAGCCGAGCATGATGCTCCGCCCGTACGCGCGTTGCAGGCTCACCCCGAGCATGTTCATCGACGCGTCGAGCGCCCCGACGGTGAGGCCGAAGACCGCGAGCGCCGCAGCGAGCTGCCACACCTTGGTACCCGACCCCGCCGCGAGCAGGGCGAGCGAGACGACGGGCTGGACCCGGCGCAGCACCCGCCCCGGCCGCACGCGCTTGACGAGGTGTTCGGTGGCGACGCTGCCCACGCCGGCCAGAACGGGCACGGCGGCGAGGAAGAGGGGCAGCAGCCCGTCGGATATCCCGTAGCGGTCCTGGAGGGCGGGTATCCGGGTCACGAGGAGAGCGAAGATCGCGCCCTGGACGAAGAAGCTGATGGCCAGCGAGGCACGGCCATGCCGCAACCGTGGGCCCGGGCGCGTATCCGTCATGTCCGCGGAGCCTAGGCCCCCGGCGCTACTTGTGGGTAGAGCTGAGCAGTATTCGCAGTTCGGCCATGTCCGAGAAGTGGGCCCGGGCACCCGGGAGCCGGTCGGCCGGGGTCATGGCCGTGAAGCCGTACGCGTCCATCCCGGCCGCCAGGGCGGCCCGCACCCCGAGCGGGCTGTCCTCGACGACGGCGCACTGCCCGGGAGTCGCGCCCATGCGGCTCGCCGCGTGGAGGAACAGGTCGGGGGCGGGCTTGCCGCGGCCCACGTCCTCGGAGCTGAAGATGCGGTCCTCGCCGAAGAAGTCGTAGAGCCCGGTCTTCCGCAGGGCGACCCGTATGCGCTCATGGCTTCCGGAGGAGGCGACGCAGTACGGGATCCCGTCCGCCCGCAGAGCGCCGAGTGTCGCGGCGACGCCGACCACGGGTTCCAGCTCACGGCGGAAGGCGGCGAAGACGCGGGAGTGGAAGGTGGCGTCGAAGTCGGCGGGCAGCCGCTGCCCGGTGCGCTCCAGGACCAGATCGTGGATGCGGTGCATGGCGGATCCCATGTAGTCCCGCAGGGAGTCCTCGTAGCTGGTGGGGTGTCCCAGCTCGGTGAGATAGCCCGACAGGAGCCGATTGGAGATCGGCTCGCTGTCGACGAGTACTCCGTCGTTGTCGAAGATGACCATGTCGTAGCGCATGTCGTGCAGCCTACAAACGCGAAAAGGCCCTGTGGGGAGCTATCAGCTCTCCACAGGGCCTTTTCCAAAGATTGTTCGGCGGCGTCCTACTCTCCCACAGGGTCCCCCCTGCAGTACCATCGGCGCTGAAAGGCTTAGCTTCCGGGTTCGGAATGTAACCGGGCGT